>MVRV01000130.1 GCA_002068015.1 Smithella sp. PtaU1.Bin162 | reverse complement strand
TCAAGGAGCTGTCTAACGAATAAAAAAATGAGAAAAAGACTAACCCTTATCTGGAGAAAAATATGTTTATTTTTTTTCTTAAAAGTATTATGTTGCTAGCCTGAAAACAGGGTAGTGTTTATTATTAACATTATTAACTATAAATATATAAAATATTAGGAGGTGCCGGTAAAAAAATATTGAAAAAAAATTGATGAAAAATCGGGGAACTTTCATCAGGACAGATTGTTAATATAAAAATGAAACGCTTTTAATAAAGATAAGGGTGGGGGGATCTTATGGAAGCGAAATTAAAACAATCAGACTATTTGCAAATCATTCCAAGGGCAAAAGGGGGATATGTAGTTTATCATTCCCTTTATGGTAATCTGAAACAAATCAATCAAAATATTTTAGAACTCTTAAATAAATTCAAAAATCCAATAAGTCCTGCCATATTATTCCGGGAACAATCTGGAAATGGTATTGGCAAAACAATAAATGAGCTTACAAAGCTTCATTATTTAGTTCCACTGGGAGATGATGAGAGGACTTTTTTTAATGAGAAGCTTGCACAGAGAGAAAATAAGCTGACTACAGGATATTATATCGGTGCGCTGCAATTGAGCATAGCTGAATCCTGTAATTTCAACTGTAAATATTGTTTTGCGGATTGGTCGGATAATGGTTCGAAAAGAAGATTAGAACTAAAGAATTACACGGAAAAATTGATGAGCTTTGAAATGGCCAGTAAAACAATTCAGACGGTTATTGATGTTCTAAAAGCTAATGGAAAGAAACGTCTAATAATTAAATTTTTTGGTCGTGAACCTCTAATTAACTGGAGAGTAATAAAACGTGTGATGGAACATTTTGGTAATGGGGAAGAGCATGGTCTCTATATTCGTTGGGATATGACAACAAATGGTTCATTAATTACCGAAGAATGTGCTCAACTCTTCAGCAAATATAAGGGAAAAGTTTATATCAGTATTGACGGTTTAGCTGAAACGAATGATGTGAACAGGATTACAACCAAAGGGGAAAATACATTCAAAGCGATAGAGAAGGGTATAGATTTGATGCTGAAACATGGAGTAGAGGTTTTTACTTCTTCTGTCATTAGCAGTCTGAATTTCGATCATTTCGATAATCGGATGACTGATTATACCAAATCCAAAGGAATCAAGACACTTATTTTGCTGTTGGCTTTTGGTAATGAGTATTTAATGAATCAAAGGACACACACTACAGAAGAGATAGTGAATAAATTCTATTCTCTTTATCGCTATGCAGTAGATCAGAGAATGAATATTGCAGGTTATTGGCATAATCCATTAAGAAGACTCCTTTTTTCCAAAAGCTACCAAATATCGCCTTGGGATGCTGTCAATGAGGACCATAATTCATGTCCTGGAACAGGGATGTTACTTGCAGTAGAACCGTCAGGTGATATTTTCCCCTGCAGGGCAATGTCACTTCATCTTGGCCATATCGACGAATTTGATAAAATGCTGAAATCTGACGTCTATCGAAGTTTAGTGATGAGAACATATATGAATGTTAATCATTGTAGAGGTTGTGCCCTGGAGGGTGTTTGCCAGGGAGAATGTCTTGGGCATTCGGAATATAAATTTAATGATATTTATCAACCGGATGAAAGATTTTGTGAAATATATAGAGGAATAACAAGAAAAATTCTCAGCGAATCATAAATAGGCCGGTATAATTTTGTAAGGGGGGAGGCTTTTATTCTTATTCTCAAATCAGGTAATAAACTCCAAGGAGGAAAATAAATGGGAGAGTATGAAATTAGAGATATAGAGATCGAAAATGTAATTCAAACTGCAACCAATGATGGCTCCGGTGGAATCGGTGTCACTCCTGCGACGAATGACGGTTGCGGTGGAATCGGTGTTACCCCTGCAACCAATGATGGCTCCGGTGGAATCGGTGTTACTCCTGCGACGAATGATGGTTGCGGTGGAATCGGTGTTACCCCTGCGACGAATGATGGTTGTGGTGGAATTGGTGTCACCCCATAAACGTTAATTAACAAAAATGCCAAGAAGCTGCCTTAAATGAGAAAAAGATAGCCTCCCCTTTTGATCATTTGAGGACAAATAAATTTAATGAATCTATAAAAAGTCGGTAATGAAAGCAGATGATAAAAGATATTAGTATGTCGGAAGAATTAGTACATTCTTATATTAAAGAGACAGCGAAATATCTGAGATTGCCTGGAAATGTCCAAATATTAGATACGACTCTGCGGGATGGTGAGCAAACCCCGGGGGTTTATTTTTCACCTGAAGAAAAAATGAGAATTGCTCAGAGGCTAGACGACATTGGAGTGGATATTATTGAGGCGGGTTTCCCGATAGTTTCCAGTGATGAACTTACTGCAATCAAAATGATCACGGATGCGGGACTTCATGCGAAAATTGCGGGGGTAGCTAGAGCTTTGGAAGAAGATATAGATGCGGCAATTAAATGTAAAGTGGATTATGTCCATTTATTTATTGCAACTTCGAACCTGCATATGAAGTATAAGTTAAAGATGACGGGTGATGAAGTAATAAAGAGGGCTATAGCATCAACAAAGTATGCTTTGGAAAATAAACTTAAGGTAGAGTTTTCAGCCGAAGATGCGACTCGAAGTTCTCCGGAATATTTAAAGGAGTTCTATTCAGAAGTCCAGAATGCCGGCGCTTCTATTATCAGCGTGAATGATACCGTGGGTGTAATGACTCCCAGAGCAATGTATCAGCTGATAAGTGAAATTAAAACTATAGCTAAAGTACCGGTGAGTGTTCATTGCCATAATGATTTCGGTATGTCTGTGGCTAATTCATTGGCGGGAATAGAGGCTGGCGCGGAACAGGTCCAGGTTACGGTCAATGGTTTAGGTGATAGAGCAGGTAATGCAAGATTGGATGAAGTATCTGCAAGCTTATTAATCTTATACGGAATCAAGACAATAAGAGAGTTCCGTCAATTAGTTCCTCTGTCAGAGCTTGTTGCTGAATATTCGAGAATGCCGGTGCCACCGAATAAACCGATTGTGGGTGCTAATGCCTTTGCTCATGAGTCAGGAATTCATGTTCATGGTGTGCTTGAGCATATGGCAACTTATGAGCCATTAACACCAGAGTTGGTTGGGCATAAAAGGGAAATTATAATTGGTAAACACACGGGATCCCATGGAATAAGATTTATTTTGAATAAAATGGGTATGTATCCTGAAGAAAGTCAGTTAAAAGAAATTTTAGAAATAATAAAGAAATTGGGAAATACTAAAGAAAAAATTACTGATATTAAATTAAAAGAAGTGGCGGAAAGTGTCATAACCAAATCGATTTAAATAAAAATACTACAAGAGGTGATACATGGAAATTTTGAAGTCTTCACCATCAAATATTATTAAAGTAGCACAGGCAATAGAAAAGGGAGCTGTTGCTCTTTTGCCTTCCGATGTTGCTTATGCCTTGGTATGCAGTTCCATGCAGGAACTATCTTTAAAAAAAATGAGAAAAATTATCGATGTTCCAGAGGATTATCCGGTTCAGGCTTTTATTCACCCGGATGACATCGATAAATATGCAGATCTCTCAATACTTTCCAGAAAGATTATAAAAGAAATTTTACCGGCGCCGATGGTTTTGATCTTGCGAAAAAAACAAAATACATTGGATCTGCTGGCACCGGGACTTTCCTCTTTGGGAGTTTCCTGGAACGAAAACCCGGTTGTGGCTGCTATCTATAATGTTATAAAAATTCCTTTGGCATTTACTAGGGCAGCAAAGTCAGGAGGACAACTGAGTAGAACTTTTGAATCTGCTAAGGAATTCGGTGAAAATGCAGTCGATATAGCTTTGGATTATGGATCATGTAAATATAAAGAAGGAAGTGGAACAATTCTTGATATGTCATCCGATGACATTAAGATTATTCGGGAAGGCATTGTTCCTGCCAGGAAAATAACGGAATTGATTCAAAAATACAGTAACAGTGAAAAATGATTCCCGATACTAGTTACTAATGAATACTTTAAAACAATGATTTACTTGATGTTAGAAGATGTTAAACAATAGGAATTTAATTAAACAGCAAGATAATTAACGTAAAATATAAGGAGGGGAAAATCATGTCCAGAAAGTTAAAAATTAATACAAAGGCGCCAGAACCGGAGATTATTAAAGAAGCAGTGAATGTGTTAAAAAACAGCGGATTAGTCGTATGTCCTTTTGATACTGTTTATGGTCTTATGGCTGTGGCTGGTGATGAAGTTGCAGTAAATAAAGCTTATGAAATAAAAAAAAGACCACACAATAAACCTTTTAATGTGTTTGTTGCAGATAAATCACAAATTAAAACTCTTGTGAAAAATATAACTCCGAAAGCTGAAAAGTATATGGAAAAATATTGGCCCGGACCACTTGTTATGATATTTGAAAAGAGTGATGCTGTTTCAGATATAGTATCTGCCGGATTAAAGACTGTTGGCATAAGAATATCTGAACATCCGGTAAATCAGGCAATACTTAAGGAACTGGGTGTGCCGCTGGCTATAACTTCTGTTAATATATCCGGAGAGGAAGCCGCTATATCCGCCGATGATGTAAAATTGGATGTTGATCTTATTCTGGATGGCGGAAAATGTGAAATCGGGGTGGCTTCAACCATATTCGATGTTACAGGAGAGCCGAAAGTCCTCCGTCTTGGAACTCTGAATCCTTTAGCTGAAAATATATGAGTTAGAGCACTTTTGTTCACTGAAAGTTTAGGTCTAGACGTTGTCGTTCATCTATTATGTATGATTCTTGAACTGAACCTAGATAATGGTCTTAAGGCTATCATTAAAGAAAATCATCGTGTACCCTTGATTATATTGCAGGCATTTGTAAGGACGGGAGCAATACATGAAGGGGAACATCTGGGAACGGGTATTTCTCATCTGCTGGAGCATATCATTTATAAAGGTCCGACGTTAAACAGGTCGGAGGAAGAAGTCATTAATACTTTAGAATTGCTTGGAAACTCCGCCAATGCTTATACGACTAATGACCACACTTCTTACTACATCATCGTTTCTAAAGAACATTTCGGTGTGGCTTTAGAATTAATTGTTGATTGTCTGATGAACTCGCTTATTCAGGAGGACAGATTCCAGAGGGAAATGGGAGTTGTTCAAAGAGAGATAGAACAGGATGAAGATAATCCTGATAAAGCTCTCTGGCGGTTGTTTGTGGAAAATATGTATAGAGTCCATCCCATTAAATTCCCGGTTATCGGTTATAAGAATAGATTAAAAAGCCTGACACCGGAGGAAATAGATGCATATTATAAAAAAAAATATATCCCTCATAACATGATATTTACAGTAGTCGGCGACATTAATGCTGAAGACGCTCTGCAAAAAATTAAATCAGTTTTCGATGCCTTTAAAAGAAAAAATGAATTATCGGATTACCTTCCCGATGAACCTCCACAATGTAATAAACGGATTATTGTTCAAGAAATGAATATTAAAGCTGCACGTATGATTATCGGTTATAGGACTGTTAAACTTTCCGATCATTATAAATATCCTCTCGACCTCTTGTCTTCCATTCTCGGTGCAGGTAGGAATTCATTACTGTCGAAGCTTAATACAACAAAGGAAGAACGGATTGTTTCCATTACATCATCTTCCTTTACACCTTATTTTGTTCCCGGATATTTCGCTGTTTCCGCAACGATGAAAACTGATTATCTTGATGATGCCAGAGAAAAAATATTGAAAATATTTTCCCGTTTGAAAACAATTCCTGTAAAAGATGAAGATTTGAGAAGGGGAAAAAATAAAAAGATAAGCCAGTATCTATTTAATAATCAAACATTGAGAGATGAGGCTATGGAATTGGGAAATAACGCCTTAGCTAGTCATAATTTCTGCTCTGTAGATGACTATGTAAGTAAAATCGAAAGCGTGCGAGCTTCTCAAATCCAAGAGGCTGCTGAAAAATATTTTTGCGATGATCAGCTTACTGTGGCAGTTATTACTCCGCCGTCAAAATCAAATGAAAATGAAAGAAAGAGCCATTAAAGAGGAAAGGCCGATAAAAAAAAGCACTTTCTCCAACGGAATGAGGGTCCTATTAAAAGAGGACCATCATAGTCCTCTGGTGTCAATCCAAGCTTATTTTCTAGGAGGCGTTCTTCTGGAGACAGATAAAAATAATGGTGTTTCACAGCTTCTTGCCAGAATGATGTTGAGAAATTCGAAACACTATACTCCATACAGAAACTATGAAATTGTAGAAGCAGGCGGTGGAAGTCTGTTTGCTTTTTCAGGGAAGAATACATTGTTAATAAAATGTGAATCACTAAGTTCGGAAATCGAAAGAAATCTGGAAATTATATCTGAAATAATTAAAAATCCTTTTCTTGATGATAAGGAACTTGATATCCAAAAAAAGATATCGATAAATGCATTGAAGAGGGAAGAAGATTCCTGGGAAAAGAAGATATGTAATTTCTTCCGTCAAATATTTTTTCAGAAAAGCCCATATCGGTTGAATCCGCTGGGTAGCGAAGAATCGCTGAGTGAAATGACAATTACTGATGTTATTGAGTTCTTCAGGAAGTACGTGATACCGAGCAACCTGGTAATGTCCGTGTTTGGTGATATAGATACTGAAACAATACAAAAAGTCGTGCAGGGATATTTTGCTGATTTTGCATCTGATCATGAATTTCAATATCCTTTTATCACGATAGAAGATCCGCTGCTATCGAGTGAAAGGCAAACAAGAATTCATGAAAATAACATAGCTTTCATCAATATTGGTTTTTCAGGTATTCGAATCAGTAATATCCGCGACAGGTATCCCCTTCAGGTTTTGGAGGGGATACTCTCCGGAGTGAATTATCCTGGCGGTCGAATACACAAGGAACTGAGAGAAAAAAAACTTGTTTATTCGGTTAAGTCAATAAATTCCATGAATGTTGAGCCGGGTTCTTTTGAGATTATTGCTGCAACAAGGCCTGAAATGACCGAGGACGTGATAGATGTTATTTTGGATAATGTAGAAAAATTAAAAAAGAATTTTGTAGCCGAAGAAGACTTGGATAAGGGAAAAGCAAATGCCAAGATGGCTTATCTGGTCGAGATGCAGAAACTATCCTATAGAGCTGCTGATGCTGCGCTCTATGAATTATATGGTATTGATTATAATTTCCCGCAGACATATCCTCTGCATATCAATGAGGTGACAAGAGAAGAAGTTTATAGAATTGCTAATACTTATTTTGCTAACCATAAAATCGCCATTATGCGTCCAAGCTGCCGATAGACCAAATCGAAAATTATTATTTATCGATTTGTGTCGTCGAGTCTTTTGCAGATTTCCTGAACCACTTCGCGGGTCGAGTTTTTTCCTCCCATGTCAGGCGTCCGTACTTTCCGATCGGCAACAACACTGGTAATTGACTTCAACAAAATGTCTGCCATGTCCGGAAGATTGAGATGTTGCAGCATCATGACCATCGACCAAAGGGCTCCAAGTGGATTGGCAATACCTTTTCCTGCAATATCAGGCGCAGAACCATGGATTGGTTCAAACATGCTGGGGAATTTCCTTTCCGGATTGATATTGGCGGACGGTGATATTCCAATGCTTCCCAGCATGGCGGAGCCCAGATCGGTAAGGATGTCGCCGAAGAGGTTGCTTGATACCACTACTTTTAACTTCTGCGGATTAAGGATGAACATGCCGGCCAGAGCATCAATATACATGCTTCTTGATTCAATGTCGGGATAAGATGCGGCTACTTCCTTAAATATTTTGTCCCAGAATACCATGGAATAATGAAGTACATTAGATTTGGTTGCACTGATGACGTTATTGAGATTATGCTCTCGGGCATATTCGAAAGCATAGCGGATTACCCTGGATGTTCCTTTTCGCGAGAATCTGGATTCCTGAACGGCCATCTCCTCCGGTGTTCCTTCGTTGCGAAGGGAACCGAAACCGCAGTATTCGCCTTCTGAGTTTTCCCGGATGACCATGAAATCGATATTATCCGGCCGGGCGTTTTTCAGGGGAGAATCAAGGCCGTCCAGATATTTTATTGGGCGCATATTGATATATTGTTCCATGCCCTGGCGGATAGGCATGAGCAGGCCATGGACGGACACATGATCAGGAACTCCCGGGGCTCCAATGGATCCGAGTAGGATTGCGTCACAATCGGCAAGAATTTTCAGACCATCCGCGGGCATCATAGTACCATGCTTGAGATAGTACTCGCATCCCCAATCGAGGTGGCGGAGGTTTAGAGAAATTCCACCGTGTAATTCTTCGAGTTTCTGAATTACAATTAAACTTTCGTTTATTACCTCGATGCCGATTCCGTCACCGGGTAACAGGTTAATATTTAGTTTTTTCATTTTTCACCAGCCAATATTATTTAGAAATGACTTATGAACTGCACATCTATTTTAATATTTGTATAAGTAACAGTTTAAGTCAGGCGGGTATAACAAGAAGGATATTATGTGTCAATGAAATAATAAATAAGAAATAATAAGTGATGGAGAGGCAAATTATTTGTTCCGATATTTGGAAAAGTTGGGTTTTCGCTTTTCCATAAAAGCGGTTTTGCCTTCCAGGGACTCTTCCGTTTCATAATACATACCGAGTCCGCCAACTCCCAGATTGGAGATCCCGATGACACCATCAGTTTCACCATGAAATGAGTATTTGAGCATTTTAAGGGCAGTGGGACTCTTTTCCAGTAGTTCCCGGCACCATTTTTCGACTTCTTCATCTAGCTTGTCTGCAGTAACAAATGCATTAATAAGTCCCATAGCCAAAGCTTCCTTTGCCGTGTAAAGCCGGCAGAGATACCAAATTTCTTTGGCTTTCTTCATTCCCACAGCCCGTGCAAGATCTCCCGTACCGTAACCGGGATCAAAACTTCCTACCCTTGGTCCAGCCTGGCCAAATTTTGCTGTTTCGGCAGCGATAGACAGGTCGCAGACAACCTGAAATACGTTTCCTCCTCCAATTGCATAACCGTTGACCCGGGCGATAACCGGTTTGGGAATCGTGCGGATAAGTAAAGATACCTGTTGCCATCCGACTTCCAGCGGCAAGGCAGCGACAGTTCCGCCATACCCTCCTTTATCCCGGATAGATTGATCACCGCCGGTACAAAATGCCTTATCGCCGGCTCCGGTGAATACAACCACCCCCACGCTTGTGTCAACCCAGGCGTCCGTGAATGCTTGTGAAAGTTCGTATATTGTTACCGGCGTACAGGCATTGTATTTTTCCGGCCGGTTAATAGTTATTGTCGCGATGCCACCTTCTTTATTGTAAAGAATTTCCTTGAATTCCATTACTTAATCCTCCAGTTTAAGTTTGCCGTGCATCATTTGCGTAAAACTTATAACGAAATATTTATTTCACTCGACCCATCCATCGCCGATATCCAACCGTTTTAATTTTTCGACTAGAGTAGTGCGGTTCAGGCTGAGAAGTTTTGCCGCTCTGTTTTTTACACCGCCGCTCATTTTCAAAGCTTTCATAAGCAGATTTTTTTCAAATTGGTTTACGTAGTCGTTAAAATTGATACCTTCATCAGTTATGTCGATGTTGGAACTATTCTCACGGGTTTTTTGAATATTGTGAAATTTAGGAGGTAAATCTTCGACACAAATTTCACCTTCTTCTTTCATGACGACAATCATTTCTATTAAATTTTGCAGTTCGCGAACATTGCCCGGCCAGGGATATTGCTTAAGATAAGTAACTGCTTCATTGGCAATGCGCTTGACGTTTTTCTTTTTTAATTTATTAAAGTTCATCAGAAAATGATTAGCCAGGATCAAAATATCAGAGCCGCGCTCACGCAGAGCCGGTAAATGAATAGGGATAACATTAATGCGATAAAAAAGATCTTCGCGAAAACGTTTTTCCGCAACGGCCTTTTCCAGATTTTGATTAGTGGCGGCAATAATGCGGACATCGGCATTGATTGTTTTTATGCCGCCAATTCGCTCAAATTGCTTTTCCTGGATTACTCGCAGTACCTTGACTTGCAATGCCGGGCTCATGTCGCCGATTTCATCGAGAAATATTGTGCCGCCCTGCGCGAGCTCAAATCTGCCCATTCTATTGCGAATCGCTCCGGTAAAAGCCCCTTTTTCATGGCCGAACAGTTCGCTTTCCAACAAATCTTCAGGGATCGCCCCACAATTGACGGCAATCATAGGTTGGCAGTTTCTGTCACTTTTGAAATGAATAGCCCGGGCAACAAGTTCTTTACCGGTGCCGCTTTCTCCCTCAATGAGTATGGTGCTGTCGGAAGAGGAAACTTTTTCTATTGTATCGAAGACTTTTTTCATGCAATCGCTGTAACCGATTAATTTATCGAAAGTTTGTTTTTCTTTGAGGTGTTCTTTCAGGGAAATATTTTCAGAACGCAGTTTGGCAAATGATATGGCTCGATTAACCGATAATTTAACCAGATCGTCTTTGATAGGTTTAGTAATAAAATCGAAAGCACCCAGTTGCATTGCTTCGACGGCTGAATTTATCGTACCGTGACCGGTGATCATAATTACAAGATTATCGCGATTGGTCTGTTTAATGTATTTAAGAAACTCCAAACCATCAACATTAGGCATCCGCAGGTCAGTTATTACTAAATCAAATTTGTCTTCCAGAAAAGCTTCGATTCCCTCTCTTCCGTCAACGACGGTTTTAATTTTATATCCGTCTTCAGCGAGTAATTGTGCGAGAGTTTCTCTGTTTAAATCATTGTCTTCGGCTATGAGAATTTTACCCTGTTCCATATCTTGTCCTATAAGCTGTTATTTATAAAATCTTGTGTGGATGGGTTATTTTTTCTATTTAAGACAAAAGGAATCTTAAAACGATGGCAAATATCCCGAAAGCGTCAAAAAACAATCACACGTTGTAAGAAATGTCAATTACTTTGCGGTCAGAATATTTTTTATAATTAGGAAAAATTACTGTGAAACAGGAAAATTTTCCATTAAAGAAAAGCAATTTTATTTATTTTATGAAAAAAAACGAGGATAATTTTAAGTATTTTATATTTTTGCCGAGTATAAATTGATATGTTACATGATAATATATGCTATATTCCATTAATGTTCTTAAACTATAATAGCATTTTCATAGATTGGTATAATTATTGCGTATATTTGTTGTTATTGTTATAAATTTGAATTCGTCCGTGGTTAAATAACTTATGATGACAATGGAACTTAAAGATGCTGACTTTGAGAAAATCCGAAATCTTGTTTACGAGCAATGTGGAATAAATCTTCATGAAGGAAAAAAAGAGTTAGTAAAAGCCCGTTTGGGTAAACGATTACGGGAAGGCAAGTATAAATCCTTCAGCGAATATTATCGCTATGTAACAACAGATGAGGGAACGGATGAATTGGTCGCAATGATCGATTCCATTTCGACCAATTTGACGTCATTTTTCCGGGAAGAAAGTCATTTCGTCAGATTGCGTGCCATTGTTGCCGCAATGCTGGTAAAAACCGGGTCTCGCAGTTCGGTTCCCCAGTTTAATATTTGGTCTGCCGGTTGTTCCACCGGAGAAGAGCCGTATACAATAGCCATAACCATAAAAGAAGCGGCCGGTATGAGGCCGCTAGATGCCAGAATTTTCGCAACCGATATTTCCACTAAAGTATTGCGGACAGCCGAAGCGGCAATTTATCCTGAAGAAAGGATAAAAAAAATCAATGTACCTGTCTTGGGAAAGTATTTTCAGATAGGGACGGGACGCTCCAGTGGATACTACCGCGTTAAAAAAGATATTAGAGATATGGTTGTCTTTCAGAGATTTAATCTGATGGATGAATTTCCTTCAGGCTTTAATTTCGATGTTATTTTCTGTCGTAATGTGATGATTTATTTTGATAAAGATACCCAAAGCCGTTTAGTGAATAAGTATCATGGTAGTTTGAAGAAAGACGGATATTTTTTTGTGGGACATTCGGAAAGTTTAACAGGGTTGCAGCATTCTTTTAAATACATAGAACCCAGTGTTTATCAAAAGTGATTTTATGAGTGATTTAATTGTAGGAATATCTGATATTAAGGTTAGTAACAATCCTGCGGATGTGATCATAACTTATGCCTTGGGTTCCTGCATTGCAATAATTGTTTATGATCCGCTGGTGAAAGTCGGAGGCTTGTTGCATTACATGTTGCCGGAATCAGCTTTAGATCAGAATAAGGCCGGTGTAAATCCGGAAATGTTTGCGGATACCGGTATCCCGATTCTGTTTAAAACATGTTACAAGTTGGGTGCCGAAAAAAAGAGAATGATTGTTAAAGCAGCGGGTGGCGCAAGCATTTTGGATGATACCAATTTTTTTCGTATCGGGCAGAAAAACATCATGGCCATGCGGAAAATATTTTGGAAGAATAATGTCCTGATTGATAAGGAGGATACTGGCCTTAATTATAATCGTACCGTTCGTTTGGAAATTTCCACGGGGAAAGTTTTTGTTCGTAGTTCCGGAGGTGAAATGAAAGAATTATGAAAATAGTGGACCGTATCTTAAAATCAATCAATACAATTCCCGCATTTCCGGAAACCGGTAATAAAGTTGCTCAGTTACTCAGAAAACCGGATTATTCCGTCAATGAAGTGGCCAATGTAATAAAGTACGATCCCTCTATTACCGCCAATATCTTAAAAATGGCCAATTCAGCCTATTTCGGTCCCCGGCATAAAATCACCAATATCAATGATGCCGTGGTTTATCTTGGGCAACAAAATTTATTAAGAGCAATTCAGACAGCCGGGGTATCCAAATATTATAAAAAAGGTGCATCCGGTTACTTTGATAGGGTAACGGATTTGTGGGAACATTCAGTGGCCGTAGCCCTGATGTCGCAGATTATTTCGAGGAAAATAACCGGTCAGGAGGATACAACTCTTTATACCGCAGCGCTTCTTCATGATGTGGGAAAAATAATTATGGGTGAATTTGTGCGGGATTCGCTTACTAAAATTGCCGAGCTTGTATCAAGTAAAAATATATCTTTTTTGGAAGCTGAGGAAATCATCCTGGGAATCAATCACGCCGATTTAGGCGGCAAAATTGCGACGTATTGGAAATTTCCGGCAGAGATCAGAGACGCCATATCATTTCATCATCGCCCCGATCTGTTGGAAAAAGAAGAAAAGACAATGCCGTGGATTGTTTATATAGCAGATCAGTTTTGTTTAATGCTTGGAGTCGGCGGTGGAGTTGACGGGTTATCATACCGGGCTGTAAGTGAAGTATTGCCAAAATTCAATTTGCGGATGAAAGATTTGGAAATGAGCATGGTTTTGCTGTCGGATGATTTGAATCATGCCAAAGAACTCATAAGTATTATATGATTAGAAATTGAGTAGAACACAAAAAAAGAAAGGTGACGTTATGTCATTCAACGTACTGATTGTAGATGATTCCAACTCGATGAGATCTGTTATTAAAAAAATAGTGACTATTTCCGGATTTAAAATGGATCAATGTTGGGAAGCCGGCAACGGCAGGGAGGCTTTGGATGTTCTTTCGAAAAATTGGGTTGACGTCGTAATCTCTGATATAAATATGCCTGAAATGAATGGCTTGGAACTCCTGGATCACTTAAAGAAAAATGAGACATTGAAAGAAATTCCGGTAATTATGATCACGACGGAAGGAAGTGATAATAGGATGCAGGAAGCCTTTAAACGGGGGGCAAAAGGCTTTGTAAAAAAGCCTTTTCTGCCGGAGGAAATCAAAAAAATACTATATTCAGTTATAGGAGTTTCCGAAAATGGAGAATACAAAGAAGATACAGGAACTGTTGATGAATGCGATTTTTGAAGTATTTGAAAAAATGTATTTTGTCTTCCTGGAACCGGTAGATGAAGATGTCAAGTACGATATGGTTGCGTCAATTAATTTTACCGGACCCGTAAAAGGTTGTATTGATGTGTTGTTTACTCGCGGCATGGCTGAAACTATGACTCGTAACATGCTTAATGTTGATGATAATTCCATAACAGACAAGCTGATTGAAGATTGCGCAAAAGAAGCCGTCAACATGATCTGCGGTAATTTTTTACAAAAATATGATTCATCAAAGGTATTTGATCTTTCCATTCCCGTGTTTAAAAATAAATCCGGTGTATTTACAAAACAGGAAGCTGGAGCAGGTGAGAATGTATGCAAGTTGTCTTTTGAATCAGACGGCAGTTTAATGGGGATAGAAATGAGTGTTTGTTAGATTTACGGCATTAATTCGTTTTTGCGAAGGTAGAATAAAATGAGGAGAATCAAAGTTCTCATAGTTGATGATTCGGCAATAGTCCGAAAAATATTTTCGGAAGAACTTTCTAAATATTCCGACATAGAAGTTGTCGGAGTTGCGCCGGATCCTTATGTCGCCCGCGACAAAATAGTCAGCCTGAGGCCTGACGTTATAACGCTTGATATTGAAATGCCCCGGATGGACGGGCTTACTTTTTTAAAAAAATTGATGAAGTACCATCCGGTACCGACGATTATTGTCAGTTCACTTACAACCAAGGGTGGAAAATTGACACTGGAGGCAATGGATAACGGGGCTGTTGATGTTATCGGCAAGCCGGGGAGTTCTTACAGCGTCGGTGACATGTCTGCCCAGCTAGTGGAAAAAATCCGGGCGGCATCCCGGGTTAATGTAATAAAACGTGATACAGCGAATACTATAACCGATACTGCCGAACATGAACCGATAAAAGCTTTGGCTCAAACTTCCAATAAGGTTATTGCCATAGGAGCCTCCACGGGAGGAACGGAAGCTTTAAAAAAAGTATTGACGAAAATGCCGCCCAATTCACCGGGGATAGTTATTGTGCAACATATGCCGGCCAATTTTACAACGGCTTTTGCAGCCCGGCTCAACGATATTTGCCAGGTATCAGTGAAAGAAGCGGAAGATAATGATTCTGTCGTTCCGGGCACGGCTTTGGTTGCTCCCGGCAATTTCCACATGCTTTTAAGAAGGAGCGGAGCCCGTTATTATGTTGAAATTAAAACCGGGCCGATGGTCTATCATCAGCGTCCTGCAGTCGATGTACTTTTTAAGTCAACAGCACAATATGCAGGGGCCAATGCTATTGGTGTGATATTAACCGGCATGGGTGCTGATGGTGCCGAAGGCCTTCTGGAAATGAAGAAAATGGGTGCCGGTACTATTGCTCAGGACGAAAAGTCCTGTGTTGTTTTTGGTATGCCCAAAGAAGCGATAAAATTGGGTGCGGCGGATAAGGTTGTTTCTTTAGAAATGATAGCCTCGGAAATAATTAAAATGGTGTAATTATGAATTATGATGGAATGATCGGCTTGTTGGATAAACTGGCACAGGAGTATCTGTTTTGGGATTGTAAGAATATCGATATCCCGGCTTCAGGAAAACTGCTTAATCATCTCGAAAACATTATCAATGAATGCCGGCAAAATAAAATCTCGCAGATTAACAGCTGTGCCCAGGGCATGAGTCAGATTTTGGAAAAAATTATTCTGGATTCGATTCCGGATAAGCCTCAAGCGTCCGGATTATTGGAAGAAGGAATTCACCTGATGCAGCAGATTGCCGATAGTTTTAAGAACACCGGTAAATATGATGGTAATATTAAGGGGTACCTGGAAAAATTAGCTGAAATTGCCGGAGTGACTATTGCTGAAAATGTTCCTTCCGGGTCAACGGAATCAGCTGTGGTTCAATCTCCGGCTGAGGTAATAAAAGAAGAACCGCCTCCAGTGCAGGATGAATCTTTGACCAGGGATTTTATTGCCGAAGGTCTCGAATATATTGAGGAGATCGAAGTCAATATTCTCAATCTGGAAAATGAGCCGGAAAACAAGGATTACATCAACACCATCTTCCGGCCGTTCCATTCCATTAAGGGGGTGGCAAGTTTCCTTAATTTGGAAAAAATTCGTGATCTGGCTCATAATTTAGAAAACCTTCTGGATAAAGCCAGAAACGGAGAAATATCAGTTACGCCGTCTTTGATTGATGTGGTTCTGGACGGAGCCGACGCCCTAAAGACATTAATCGGTCAGCTCAGAGATTCACTCGAAGGGAAAAAAGTTGATGATTCGGTGCTGGATATTCCGGCGCTAAAGGCGAGGATTAATAAAGTTGAGAAGGGTATTGATACTTCGGCGGGACACAAAAAAATCGGAGAGATTCTTGTTGAGGAAGGAATAATCTCTGAAGATAAGCTGCAACAGACTCTGAAGTTGAAGGCAAATTCGCCTGATAAAAAAATCGGTCAGACTTTAATTGAAGAGGGAATCGTCAAACCCAAGCAGATATCCCAGGCTTTGCGCAAGCAAGTTGATCAGGTCACTGATATGACAACGATTCGCGTGGATACGACGAAGCTTGACGATTTAATTGATATGGTGGGCGAATTGGTTATTACGCAATCAATGATTCAACAGGATTTAAAGAATCAGCTAACAGTTGATAAACAGTTGACAAGAGATATCTCCCAATTTTTCCGGATTACCTCAACATTGCAGCAAGTCTCCATGACGTTGAGAATGATTCCCATCAAACAAACTTTCCAGCGCATGTCCCGTTTGGTTCGGGATCTGGCGAAGAATGCCGGTAAAGTTGTTGCTGTGGAATTAATTGGAGAAGATACGGAAATAGACAGAAACATGGTGGATGAAATTTATAATCCGCTTGTCCATATGATTCGAAATTCAGTAGATCATGGTTTGGAGACTCCGGAAGAACGGATAAAGCTCGGGAAACCGGAAAAAGGTCTCATTCAGTTAAAGGCATATCATCGCGGGGGCAATATTGTAATCGAAATAACGGATGATGGTAAAGGTCTCGACACAAAAAAGATATTGCAAAAGGCGTTGAAAAACGGTGTGATTTCAAGCGAAGAAGGTTTGACCGATACGGAAATATTCAAATTCATTTTTCTGCCCGGTTTGTCCACCGCTGAAAAAGTAACCGATGTATCCGGTCGTGGCGTGGGTATGGACGTTGTACGCCAGGCAGTAGAAAAACTGCGGGGTAAAATTGAGATTGAAAGTTCCGCCGGTCGTGGAACTACTTTTATTACAAGATTTCCGTTAACATTGGCTATTATTGACGGAATGATAGTGAAGGTGGGAGCTGAGTGCTATATTTTACCGACAATATCAATCCGCCAGGCCTTAAGACCTGCACGTGATGCTTATACCAATGTCGTCGGTAAAGGCGAAATGATCAACGCAATGGGACAGCTGATGCCGCTGATACGACTTTATGAAATATTTAATATTGAACCAAGACATAAAGAACCATGGGATGGAATTGTTGTTGTAGTGGATAGTGAAAGCGGTTCCAAATGTTTGATGATTGATAAGATTATCGGTAAAGCTGAAGTGGTGGTCAAAAGCCTTGGAGAAGGGTTGAAAAATGTTAAAGGTGTTGCCGGGGGAGCAATTTTAGGAGATGGCCGGATCGGTTTAATTATTGACATTGAAGGCCTATTTGAATTAAGTGAAGGCCGTTGATTCAGAATGGTCATATTTTTATCGGAAGAAAACTTAAGTGAGGTCGAATTATGGGTGATAAAAGTATCAAAATCCTGGTTGTTGATGATTTTGCCACAATGAGAAAAGTCGTTCGCAATCTGCTCAAACAAGTCGGATACGATGATATTGTGGAAGCGGAGGATGGTGTTATGGCCTTAAAGGCACTGAAATCGCAAAAGATTGATGTAGTTGTTTCCGACTGGAATATGCCCAATATGTCCGGTTTGGAATTATTGAAAGCGGTTCGGGCTGATGCTGATCTGGCCAAAACGCCGTTTCTCATGGTCACCGCTGAAGCATTGCAGGATAATGTGGTTGCAGCGGTAAAGGCCGGCGTGAATAATTATATTGTTAAACCCTTCACTGCGGAAGTGCTCAATGAGAAAATTAAAAAAATAATGGAAAGCATAGGAAAATAGCGAGAAAAAGCTTTAAGTATTGAAGGAAGATCTATGAACGTAAAATTTATCAATCCTTTTTTAGAGGGTACTATAAGCGTCTTAAAGACAATGGCTTTTGTAGAGCCACGACCAGGTAAACCATATCTTAAAAAAGATAGTCTGGCTAAAGGAGATATTTCCGGGATTATCGGCTTGACCGGTTCCGCTGCCGGTTCCCTTGCTTTAAGTTTCAGTGAAGGAGCAATATTGAAGATAGTATCCAACATGCTCGGGGAAGATATAAAAAGCATGAACGGTGATATTAAGGACGCAGTTGGTGAAATTACCAATATGATTTCCGGTGTAGCCAGAAAAAATCTGGAAGCCGAAGGGTTTTATATTCAGGCAGCTATTCCCACGGTTGTTGCCGGGAAAAATCATTCCATAACTCATGTTATGGGTGGGCCCAGTTTAATTATTCCTTTTGAAATTAACGAAGGTACGTTTGTCGTGGATGTCTGTCTTGCGGAATAATCCCGCTGATTCTCTCATTTATTTAGATTCGGCCTGCAGCATAATTATGCTGATTCTTCTGTTACGGGCATCACGCGGATCAAGAGGAAGCAACAATTCCGTATCCGCATAACCGACAACCCGGGCGATTCGCGAAGGCGCTATTCCGTTTTCTTCCAATTCTTTCCGCGCGGCCGAAGCTCGTGATGTGGAAAGCTCCCAGTTTGTAATCTGCCCCCCTTTGAAGGGAGCGGAATCAGTATGTCCCTCCACAACAATTCGTCCGGGCATCTCTTGAAGATTTGCCGAGACCAGCTTCAATATTTCTTTGGCTTTCGGCGTCGGTTGGGCGGAGCCCAACTGGAACATGATGCTACCTTCGGTGTCGATGATTTGTATTCTGACCCCGCCTTCGATTACATCTACTAATATTTGATCGCGTATTCCCGCCATCTTTTCATCAACAGCCGCTCTGATCTTTTTGACCAGTGCTTCATCTTTAGCTTCAATATCCTGCTGTTTGACCTGCTTATGAACAAAAGCGTCGGCCGATTCCTTGTTGCGCTGTCCGGCGTACTTATTTCTTTTGGCGAATTCATTGCCGGCTTCGGTGATAAACTGGGGGTCGGTTATTTTGGTGGTTTTTGTTGCTACCGCCGAGGTGCCGCTTTCCTGAAAGACACTGTATTTCCGGAAATACTCGGAAAGAGCCGCTCTCTTCTCGTCGGAAACCATGCTTAAAAGCCACAACAGAAGAAAAAAAGCCATCATGGCGGTGACAAAGTCGGCATAAGCTACTTTCCAGGAGCCGCCATGAGCGCCGCCGCCTTTATTTTTTTTGACTTTTTTAATTATTATCTGCTGAGGCCGTTCATCCATATGGTCAATTCGTCAAAAGTAAGGATTCTGTCCTGAAAATTAATGAGTTCTTTTTAAGTTGATGTTTATGCCTTTTTCGCTTCCCGGAAAATGTCTTCCATCTCGAGAAAAGAAGGTTTCATGTTTCCCGGTATAACCCGGCGGCCGAATTCAACGGCCACTTTTGGTGCGGCGCCGCCGCCGATAAAGGCAAGCAGTGCGACTTTAATTACGTTCATGTATTGTAAATCTTCCGTGGCAATAAACTCTAAATGCTTTCCCATGGGACCGACAAAGCCGTAGCACAATAAAACTCCCATGAATGTTCCGACAAGAGCGGCACCGATACTTGCACCCAGTACTTCCGGTGGTTCTTTAATCTTGCCCATGGTCAAAACGACTCCCAGAACCGCCGCGACGATTCCAAGGCCGGGCAGTCCATCGGCAATGGTATTGACGCTGTGGGAAGGGGTCATTGCTTCCTCGTGATGTGATTCCAGTTCCTGATCTATTAGCGCTTCCAATTCATGCGGTGCAATAGTAGTGGTCATGACGGTCCGCAATGTATCGGTTATCAGTTCAATGGCAGCATGATTTTTCAGAATCGAGGGATATTTTGTGAATAATGGACTTTCCCGGGGGCTGTCTACATCGGATTCAATGGAGACAAGTCCTTGTTGTCTTATTTTATAAAAGATTCCGTTGAGTAGCAGGAGAACATCCATATAATCATTTTTTGAATATGATTTATGGGTGAACATCCGCAAAACAGCCGAAATTACAGCCTTAATAACTCTCATTGGTGAAGCAATAATAAAACCGCCCAGAGCGGCTCCACCAATGATCATAATTTCTACAGGCTGTATGATAACTGCCAGATTGCCATGTTCCAGGAGGTATCCGCCGATTACGGCTCCCAGTACAATGATAAAACCGATGAGAATAATCATATTTTGAGAGGGTTACCTCCTTTTTTCCCTCAGGATTTCCCTTTCTTTTTCAAAAACAAATTTGATAATTTCATCCCGGACAAAATCATCGATGGCTATAAACTGAACCGATGTATTATATTCCGGATTGTGTTTACTTGTTTCAATAACTTCACCGTACAAAAAAAGCGACATAGGGTATTGCATAGTCAATGTTACTTTAAATTCAAGGATATCGCCCTGGGAATAGGGTTTATCTGCGGAAAAACAGATTCCACCGCCGCTTATATTAACTTTTCTCATTGTCAACTGATTAAAGCCTTCCTGATGCATCGTTAACATGCGGATAATGGAATTCAATTTAGTATTAATTGTTTTCAACCATTCAGCTATTAATTGATCGTCAGGATCGGGCAAAGACTTAAATTCCGCGAGAATTGTTTCTCCAGCCACGCGGGAACGAACATGTTGCCTTTGTTGTGGTTCCAGTAATTTATACTCGACGGGAATAAAAACATCGACACGGGAATATTCACGCTGATTTTGCATGCTTTTTATATCTTGGTTATCCATAATTGAACCTCGCAAGAATAATGATTTGCAATTTAATGCAAACCCGATGCCATCTTAATTATTGAATAAACTTTAAAAATAATCAGATAAAACATGAATTCGGACACCATGGGCTTTCCGTTTCTTTTGGTTATTACGTCAAAATATTGGCTATAACGCTGTCTATTTGACAGAATAAACTTATAAGTATGACGAAAGTAAGGCATTTTGGATCAATAACTGAATCAAATTAGCCCAAACCTTTCTTGGTATATAATTTGCTATTTCACTCAAAGTTAAAGGTAGTGATATATTTTTCTTTCTGGGGGAAAAAGACTACGGACAAATTCTCATTAAAAGAAATAAAGGATAGCCCGATATATTTTATAATATGGGCCGTCTTTTTAGTTATTATGACAAATTTCAGCTGTATTGCTGTTGCCGATGAGTTGTATACGATTCATTGTGCTTCTTATCAAACAAAGCAACAAGCAGCGGAAGATGCTCAGGTTTTGACAACAAAAGGTTATCCTGCTTTCTTTATGCCGGTGGAAATTAAAGAAAAAGGAAAGTGGTATAGGGTGTTGAGCGGTAAATATGGAACAAAAGAAAAAGCCCGACTTGCGGCGGCGGAAATGGTGAAGAAAAGTGTGCTCAGCAAATATTTTATTCTTCCGTTGTCTGCGGATCAGAAAATTCCCGATAAAAAGGAAAATATCGGCCGGGAAATTTCATCAGCCGAAAAGCCTACTGTTGTCATTGCGAACAGTGATTCTAAACGTTATCATCTGGCCGGTATGCCGTTTTATGATAAAGTAAAACCGTATCACCGTGTCTTGTTCAATTCGGAAAAAGAAGCAATTGATGCCGGTTATTATAAGGCTAGCGGCGTCAACCAACGGTCGATGCAGAAAAAACAGGCGGCAGCGCCGAAAAACCGAAATAGTTCAGCAAAAAGCGATTTTTCCCAAGTTAATACGGAAAAGCAACCAGGTTCAGTCAAAGCAAAAACACAGGAAAAAAAAATACAGCTTTCCCTTCCTGCAATCTTGGGAAAAGATTCCGGCAAGGCCGGAAATAATGAACAACTCCCCGCTGAAAAAGAGGAGCCGGGTTCCGGTTCGGTTCTTTATGACCGGGCGCTTAGTGCATTGAAAGAGAAAAACTATCTCCAGGCTCTGGCAACCTTTAAAGAATTCGTTGCGCGTGACGATACTTCCAAAGATTTGGGAGAGAAAGCTTTACGCCATATGGCTGATTGCCACTTTTTTTTGGGGGAAAAAGGAAGTAAGGAAAATCTGCGTATTGCCGTTGAATTCTATAAAAACACACTACAGAGCTTCCCTGATGAGAAGAGAGAAAATGCACTGGTTTACTTCCGGTTGGCCAGGGCATATGAATATCTGAATAATTATTCCGATGCACTCATAAATTATGAAAATCTGCTCAATAAATATCCGCAATCAGCTTATGCTCCCGAGTCTTCCTTTAAAGTCGGCGCACAGTTGCATCAGATAGGGAAATACAATCAGGCCGTGGATAAACTGATAGCATACCTGATGAAGAATAGGGGTGGAGATTTTGCCAGGCAATCTTTTTATCTGGTGGCCGATTCTTATTATAAAATGCAACAATCGGCAACTGCGGAGATTTGGTACCGCGATGCACAAAAAAAATGGTCTGATTTTATGGATATTCCCAGAGAGCTTGTCCTCAATATGGGACAACATAAATTAACTTTGCGCCGTTATGATGAAGCAATCAATCTGTTTTCTCTTTATGCCAATGTGTATGCGGATGATGAAAAGATAAAAGAAGCGTTACTTTTGCTTGGCGATTCATATAAAGCTGCCGATCAGGTCTCCGCCGCCCTAAATACATATAATTTGATTATCGATAAATATCCGGAAAGCAGGGAAGCGGCAAAAAGTATTATAGCTATGGCCGGGTTGGGCATAGATCGGCCCGGTGTTAAAGTATTTTCCGCTCTGAAAAATATCCATTATTATAAGGCGCCTCTTGAGGCTTATGATATTTTGCTTGCCAAAAATCCACCGGTCGAAATTGCCCAGAGTGCGCTGTTGCATAAGGGAAATGCTTTACATAAGTTGCAAAATGACGGCAAAGCATTCGATATATATTTGGAATTTTTGAGAATCTATCCGCAAAGCAGGTTTTCCGGTGAAGCGAAAAAGAGTCTGAAGCAGGCAGCGGCTACACTGGTTGATAAACATTATCAGCAGAAAGATTATCTGACTGTAGCTGATATTTATTTTAAAGCTTACCGATCCGTTCCGCTGCAATCTGATGAATATTCAATAGTAAATAAAATTGCGAGCAGTTTAAGTAATTTGAGTCTTTCCGAAGAGTGCATCAAACTTTTAAAAAATTACCGGAATGTATGCCGGGATGAGAAAGTTGTCGGCACGATAATGCTCGGTATTGCCGAGGAGGAAATGGCCGGAAAAAAGTATGATGAAGCGGAAAAAATTTTAGGCGAATTAATGATGCAGCCGGCGGTCAAAAACACCCCGTTAATGACCGCAGCTAAAAAAAATATGGCCGAGATTGCCTATCAGAGAAAGTTGTACGATAAAGCTGTTGTTGATTTCGATGCGGTAATCAACTCCGGTCACGATATCAATAATCCGGGCTCAACTTTCTGGCACTATGCGGCCTCCCTGAAAGAAAAGAAAGAGGATTCCCTTGCCCTGAAAAATTATTTACTAGCTGTTAAATACCTGAATCAGGATGGTAAGCAGGCGGCTGCGTCCGGAGAAGCCTATAAAGAGGCCGGCGACTTATATTTCAAGGTAAATAATTATAGAGACAGTTTGTCTATGTATAACAGGGCCTTGGTTCAGTCTTCCAATAACACTGATCTCAAGCACTGGTCTTTATTCCATATCGGCAGGTCTTATTTAAAAATGAATAATAGTAACGAGGCACAGAAAACGTTTATCAAAATAAAGAATGAATCGGGAGCGGAAGGATTCTGGACAAGAGTTGTTGATTATTATGTAAATGATGAGAACTGGTGGGATAAATACGGAGAACATTTAAAAAATTAAAGGTTAAAAAAACTCATGGAAGATATTACTTTACTTCAACAGTCGTTTGAAAGTTTTAACAAGGCTACGCTGGATCTTCAGCGGGCTTATGGGAGGCTCGAAGAACGTTTTGCCGGCCTGAATAAAGAGTTGGAAGAAAAGAATAATGAACTCGTAAAAACAGTTGAAGAAAAGGAACAAACAAAAAATTATCTGCAAAATATTTTAGAAAGCTTAATTAACGGCGTGGTGGTAACCGACCTCGACGGTAAAATTCAAACAATGAATCAATGTGCTGAAGTTTTTACAAATGTTTACCAGACAAAAGCCTTTGGACAACACATCAGCATTCTTTTTGAAGATATAGCGGTTAATGATTGGCCGACAATCAATCTTGCGGAATATTTTAAAGGAGAATCAGGGCATAAAGTTAAAATCAACGGCCGGGTATTGGAAATATTTTGTTCTCCGTTTAAGTCTCCGGTCGGTGCTTCCATCGGCAACGTCTTTATTCTGCGTGACATTACCAGAATTGAAAAATTGGAAGATATGGCTAAACGAACGGAGAAGTTTGCCGCAATGGGGGAAATGGCGGCAAATATAGCTCATGAAATTCGTAACCCTTTAGGCAGTATTGAATTGTTTGCCTCATTGCTTTTAAAAAATTTACAGGAGAAAAAAGACCGGGAACGTGTCGTTCAAATTATTTCTTCGGTAAAAAATGTTGATAACAAGATATCTAATTTGCTGATGTTTACCCGGAAGCAAAATCCGAAAATGGAAAAAATCGATGTGCAACAGGCATTGACGGAGGTGCTCAATTTTTCCGAGCAAATAATGGAGCAGGGAGATATTGATGTATCAGCGGTTTACGTTGATGATCAAATGTTCATTGAAGGTGATGCCGAAATGATCAAGCAGGTGTTTTTAAACATAATATTAAATGCCCAGCAATCCATGCCGGACGGCGGTATCCTAAGCATAAAATCAATGACTGCATCCGCCGGAATTATGCCGGGAGAAGCATCTGCGGCGGAAATAATATTTCAAGATTCCGGGACGGGAATTCCGGAAGAGAATTTATCCAGAATATTTGATCCATTCTTCAGTACAAAAGAAGGTGGAGCAGGTCTGGGTTTGGCTATAGTGCATAATATTGTGAGCCAGCACAAAGGATCTATTACTGTAGAAAACTCACCACAGGGAGGGACAAAGGTAAGTATCAGCTTTCCCCTCCTTAAGGAAATTACTGCAAAATTGGAGAAAACCACTAAATGAATAATGCCGAAAGATTACTTGTTGTTGATGATGATCAGTCAATGCGGGCAGCTCTTTATGAATCGCTGACCAGCTGCGGTTATGAAGTGGAAACGGCGGAAAACGGCGCTGACGCCCTGGTAAAATTTAAAGCGGGACAGTTTGCCGGTGTGGTTACCGATATGCGTATGCCCATGATGAGCGGCATGGATGTATTGCGGGGTATTAAAAAGATAGCACCGCAAACACCGGTGATTTTAATTACGGCTTATGGAACTGTAAATACTGCAGTCGAAGCAATGAAAGAAGGCGCAGCTGAGTTCATTATGAAGCCTTTCTCACTGGATGATCTGGAATTTGCGGTGAAAAATGTATTAGCGGCAAGCGTACAGACAAATGCCGACAAGGCAGAAGGTGAGGAAAACAGCAATATTTACCCAATAAAAGAAATAATCACGCGGGATAAGAAGCTGCTTGCCATTATGGACATGTTGAAAAATGTTGCCAAAAGCAAATCCAGTATCCTCATTCAGGGAGAAAGCGGTACGGGTAAGGAACTTTTTGCGCGGTATACTTACCGCCACAGTAACCGTCGCAATATGCCTTTTGTTGCTGTAAATTGTGCAGCCATACCGGCCCAGCTTCTGGAGAGTGAAATGTTCGGTTTTGAAAAGGGAGCATTTACGGGAGCAACTGTGAAAAAGCTGGGGAAATTCGAATTGGCCAACGGAGGGACTCTGCTGCTCGATGAAATATCGGAAATGGATGTTCAGCTGCAGGCTAAATTATTACGGGTGATTCAAGAGGCGGAAGTAGACAGGGTCGGCGGGAAAATGCCCATACCTGTCGACGTCCGGATAATTGCCACGACCAATGCCGATCTGCAGTATCGAACCGCCCAGAAAACTTTCCGTGCTGATCTGTATTACCGGTTAAATGTTATTCCGGTGGTAGTTCCTCCCTTAAGAGAAAGAAATGGTGATGTCAATTTATTGGCGGAACATTTCATTAAAAAATACAGTCAGGTTAATGAAAAAAAAGAACCGGTTTTAACCGATGCGGCCAGAGCAGCACTAAAATCATACTCGTGGCCGGGGAATGTCCGGGAATTAGAGAACGTTATTGAACGGGCGGTATTGATCTGCAACGAACCGGCGATTGATACCGAGTACTTATTTCCGGAAAATACCGGCACTGATTCCATCGTCAAAAAAAATACACAACCTGAAGAGGAAATGATTATGCCAAATAAATCTGAACAAAATGAAAAGGCATCGACTCTTTATGAAATGGAAAAAAATATGATTTTTGAAACACTGAATAAATTTAACTGGAATAAGACTAAGGCTGCGAAAATATTAGGTATAAGTGTTAGAACAATGAGAAATAAGTTACATGAATATGGTATAAATGATCTTTCTCCGGAAGAAAAATGATAAAAAAGCTCTTTGGTATGTGATTTGCACATAATTTAAATACAGAGGTTGAAAATGGAACCATTATTCGGAAAGACATTTAATTTATTATCCACAATGCTCGATTATCGTTCGGAACGAAATAAATTGATTACGTCTAATATCGCCAACTTGGACTCTCCCGATTATAAAACAGCGGATTATGTATTTAAAGAAGATTTGCGCCGGGCTATGGAAAAGAAAATTCCTTTAGTGAGGACAAGCGAGAAACATTTTCCCAATACCAAAGAAGAAATTACCGGGAATGATTTTAAAATAGTCCGATCCGCGGAGAAAGCTGATTTAGATAAAGAAATGGCTAATTTAGCGGAGAATCACCTGATGTATAATTTAAGTGCGGAGTTACTGGCCAGAAAATTTAAAAGTATAAGAAACGTTTTGAGTGAGGTTAAATAATATGGAACTTTTTGCAACTTTCAAAATCTGCAGTACGGGGCTTTCGGCCCAGCGGGCCAAAATGGACATTATTACCAGTAATCTTGCGAATGCCAATACAACAAACACTCCGGAAGGTGGTCCTTATAAAAGAAAAAGAATTACCTTTACGGAAGATCCGTTGAAAAAAGGCTTTGATAAGACACTGGGCGATGCCGTGCGCGGGGTGAAAATTAAACAGGTAACGGAAGATCAGGAAGGGATCAAAAGAGTATATGATCCGGCGCATCCCGATGCGGACAAAGAAGGTTTTGTGTCTTTCCCGAATGTAAATGTAATGATGGAAATGTCGGATATGATTGTGGCCAATCGCTCTTACGAAGCCTGTGCCACCGCCTTTGACGCGGCAAAAAATATGGCGCAAACAGCCATGAACATAGGTAAATAATATTCAGGAGTCAAGAATATGACAGACATAAGTATTTACGGCAGTTTAAAGCCAGCAGGTGTAACTCCCGAAAAAACTGATGCCGAGAAGCAATCCGGGAGTAATTCATTCGGCTCGGCGCTGAAGGATGCCATCCAGGATATCAATAAGCTGCAAAACGATGCTGATAAAACAATTGCCAAAGTTCAACTGGAAGATGCCGGTTCGATTCATGAAGCGATGATAGCTCTGGAAAAAGCCGGTGTTTCTTTTCAGGTGATGATGCAGGTTCGTAATAAGATTCTTGATGCCTATCAGGAAGTTATGCGAATGCAGGTATGATAATTCTATTTTATTAATTGGATATTCCTATGGATTCAATTTTACAATTTTTAACGAAATTTTGGGCTGGTTTTGATACGCTGAGCTCAGGCCGCAAGATTTCCGTTGTTCTTATTACCCTGGTGTCGGCTGCAGCTATCGGACTTATGGTCTATTTCACAAATCAGGTGGACTACCGCGTACTCTTTTCCAATCTGTCGGTGGAGGATGCCGGTTCTATTGTCGGGAAGTTGAATGAAAAGAAAATACCTTATAAAGTTTCGTCATCAGGCAATGTAGTTTCCGTTCCGGCGGAAAAAGTATCGGAATTGCGATTGGAACTGGCTGCGGCAGGACTTCCGCAGGGCAGCGGTGTCGGATTTGAAATTTTTGATAATAAGACACTGGGGGCGACGGAATTTGAGCAGCAGTTGAATTACCGGCGTGCGCTCCAGGGTGAGCTTGCGCGTACCATTAATGGGCTTGATGAAATTCAGTCCAGCCGTGTGCACATTGCGCTTCCCAAGGACTCTCTTTTTTCGGATCAGCAAAAAAGGCCGACAGCTTCCGTGACTCTGCGTTTGAAATCGGGAAAAACTATAAGGACGCCGCAAATAGAGGGAATCGTTCACCTTGTGGCGAGTTCCATTGAAGGAATGCATCCGGAAGACGTGATGGTTGTGGATTCCAAAGGAACAATACTTTCAGCCGCTCAGCATGAAAACAAACTTTCCAAATTAACCAGTTCGCAGGTTGATTTTCAAAGAAATACGGAAAAAGATCTGGCCGGCAGAATACAGTCGATGCTGGAAAATGTCGTGGGAAAAGGTAAAGCCGTCGTTCGGGTTACGGCGGAACTGGATTTTCGTGTGACGGAGAAGACGGAAGAGTCATACGATGCGGAGGCTCCGGTCGTAAGAAGTGTGCAACGCAATACGGAAAAAGTGAACGCGGTAGGTAAAACGGGGACCGTATCGGATACCCCGGAAAAGGAAACCCTCGATGAAGTCGTCAATTATGAAATTAACAAAGTAGTCAATAAAACAGTTATGCCTGTGGGCGAGACCAAAAAGCTTTCGATCGCCGTGCTTGTAGACGGAACATATAAGAAAAATGATAAAGGCGAAGAAATATATCAACCCCGCACAAAAAATGAAATCGAAACCATTGAGGATTTAGTGCGTAAATCGGCGGGAATCAATGCCCAGAGAGGTGATCAAATTGTCGTAACAAATATGCCTTTTAGAAAAGTGGAAACAGAAGAAGTGGAAACTCCCACGTTAAAGGAAAGAGTAGAAACGTTTACACCGATATTCAGTTATCTGGCTATTGCCGGAGTAGTGATATTCATTCTGCTGTTTATAGTACGGCCGCTCATTAAAAGCGTTATGAGGGCGGCTCCCGTGCCCGTCGGACAATTACCCGGTGCGCGCCTGCCTGCCAGCATTCCGGGGGCAACAGGTGCCGAGCAATATGCGCAGCAGGTTGCACTGGCGCAGCAGGGGGCCGAAGGAAGGGCGCTTACAGAGACTGAAATCGCCAGGGAGTTGGCCCGGGCGGATTCCAAACAATTTGCCGACATATTGAGAAACTGGATTAAATAATATTCCTGCATTTAAGAAGGATAAAGCTTAATGAACGGCGAAGAAAAAGCGGCAATACTGCTTTTGTCATTAGACGAAGATTTAGCGGCAAATGTTATGAAAAATCTGCGGCCGGTGGAAATTCGCAGATTGAGTAAACAAATGAGCCGTGTAACGAATATTCCTGCGGAAACTTTGAGTAATGTCGCCAAGGAATTCTGCACCATGGCTAAAGAACAAGGCGGAATGATTTCAGTGCGCGAAGGCGCTTCGAAGAATCTTGTTGTCAAAGCCCTGGGAGAAAAAGATGCGCAGTCGATTTTAAGTGAAGTGATAACTTCTGTTGATGATAATCCAATTATTGAAAGATTGCAGGATATCGATCCCAAAGTACTGGCGGAGTTTACCCAGACCGAACATCCTCAGACCATCGCGCTCATATTGGTTCATTTAAAGCCGGAAAATGCGGCCCAGGTACTGGAACATTTTTCGCCGGCCATTCAGTACGAAATTTCCAAGCGAATGGCTACCTTAAAGAGTGTACCCAGGGAATTTATTGAAGAGATAGCCAAAACTCTGGAAAAGGAGTTGATCATTGGCGGTACCACGGATCAGCAATTGGGCGGTGCTCAATTAATGGCTAATATTTTAAACAGGATGAATCGTTCCACAGAAAACGCTATTATGACGTCTCTGGAAGATTCTGATCCGGAATTGGCTTCGCAAATCCGCAATTTCATGTTCAGCTTTGACGATGTTATGAAGCTGGATGATAAATCTTTGCAGGAATTGATGAAAGATGTCAGTTCCGAAGATCTGTCCAAAGCACTCAAGCTGGTTGATGAAGGTATGCGGGAAAAGATTTTCAAAAACATGTCCAAACGTGGTGCGGAAATGTTACGTGAGGAAATTTCACTGATGCCGCCGATTCGACTTTCCGAAGTGGAGGCAAGCCAGCGTAAAATTGTGGAAATTACGAAAAAACTGGAATCGGAAGGCAGAATCGTCATTCTGCGCGGAGATGAAAAAGATGGATTTGTATAAAGCCAGCATTATCAAGGCTGATGCGGTAATTGATTCGGGAAAACCAGTTTCGTTATTTCATGCTCTCGGCGATATGACGGACGATGCCAATTCGCAGCCACTATCCGAACAAGCCCGGCAGGAAAAAAAACGGGCCGAAATGGAGCAGCGGATAAATCAGGTCGGTGATGAACACTATCGGAAGGGATTTAACGAAGGCATTGAATTCCAAAAAAAGGAAATAATGCCGGTACTGGATGCTCTATCCTCTCTCATTAAAACGATCCCCAAAGTCCGGGAAGATATCAGGGCAAAAAATGAAGAGCAGGCGGTCTGTTTGGCCATAGCAATTGCCGAAAAAATATTAAATCAGGAAGTCACGACACGCAAAGACGTTATTCTGGGGGTTCTCAAAGGTGTACTGAAAAACATTTCCGAAACAGAAGGAATGAAGATTCGGCTTAATCAGCAGGATTTCCGTTATATGATGGAAATAAAGAAAGATTTTTTACAATCATTCGATGGTGTGCGCAATGTTGTTTTCGAAGAAGATGTTTCCATCAAACGCGGCGGTGCCGTCGTGGAAACCATGTTTGGTGAAGTCGATGCCCGGCTGGAAAGTCAGTTGAAAGAAATCAAGGCGGCGATGTTGAAATTATGATGATAAATTTTCCGAGAGCGGCTTATGAATACGGAAGCTATTGATCTAACCAGATACGAAAATATTTTACGGCACATTAATCCCGTTCGGGTGAATGGTAAAGTAAGCGAAATAGTCGGATTGATGGTGGAAGGTTATGGGCCTGCCGCATCAATTGGTGATGTTTGCGGAATCATGCCGACGAGCGGTGATACGGCTCTGGAGGCGGAAGTTGTCGGTTTCAAGAAGGGCCGGGTGCTTTTAATGCCCTTGCAGAGCATTCAAGGATTGGGACCGGGCTGTAAAATTCTTTCTCTGGGCAGGAAAGCGGCAATCGGCGTCAGTAAAGGCCTTTTAGGAAGAGTGATTGATGGCTTGGGAAACCCCATCGATAATAAAGGCCCCATTGATTTTGTCGATGAATATCCGATTTATGCGGAACCGATTAATCCCCTGGATCGCGGGCGTATTAAAGAACCGATGGATCTGGGTATTCGTGCACTCAATGCTCTTTTTACCTGCGGTAAGGGGCAACGGATGGGTATCTTTTCCGGCTCCGGTGTAGGTAAAAGTGTGCTCATGGGGATGATTGCTCTAAACACGAAAGCAGATGTGAATGTCATCGGCCTGATCGGTGAACGCGGCAGGGAAGTTCGCGAATTTCTGGAAAAGAACCTGGGTGAAGAAGGCTTAAAGCGATCAGTTGTCGTCGTCGCTGCATCAGATATGCACCCGCTGGTGCGCATGCGTGCCGCCTATGTTGCTACAACGGTTTCCGAATATTTTCGTGATCAGGGAAATGATGTGCTGCTGATGGTCGATTCATTAACCCGGTTTGCCATGGCGCAAAGAGAAGTAGGATTATCTGTCGGCGAGCCGCCGACGACAAAAGGTTATACACCATCCGTTTTCAGCCTGTTGCCGAAGCTTCTGGAACGCTCGGGCATTGTGGAAGGTGTGGGTTCAATAACCGGACTTTATACAATATTAGTGGAAGGTGACGATTTCAACGAACCGATATCCGATGCGGCGCGATCCATTCTGGACGGTCATATTTCACTTTCCCGGAATCTTGCCAATAAAAATCATTATCCGGCAATTGATGTTTTACAAAGCATCAGCAGAGTTATGATCGACATTGTCGGCAAAGAACAAAAGAATAAAGCAAGCGAACTCTTGAATATTGTTGCTACTTATAAAAAGGCGGAAGATTTGATCAATATCGGTGCTTATGTACAGGGTTCGAATCCGGAAATTGATCACGCCGTTAAAATGATTGATAGCGTTAATGCATTTCTCCGGCAAAGCATCGACGAAAAAGTTGATTTTGAGACGGCAGGAAAACAACTTTTGGAGCTTCTTAAGTAGAACAAAAAATTATGTTTGTCTTTAAATTCCAGCAGGTTTTGGATTACAGAAAAAATGTCGAGGAAAAAATTCTCCATGAGTTTTCGGATAATAAAAGACGGCTCGAATCAGAAGGATTAAAACTGCAAACCCTGATTGAGGAAAGGACAAGTTTAATCGGCGAATTAAAAAAGATGCAAAATGTTCCAGTGCCGGCCGGGAATATTGCCCGTTGTGTTTCTTATATTGAACGAATTCGGGAAGATGAGGCAAAGCAAAAGCAAATTATAGATCAGGTTAATAAACAGCTGGAAGCCAAGAGAAGGGAATTGCTCGAAGCCGTTAAAAAAAGAAAAGTCATGGAGAAACTGAAAGAACGGCATACGGAAGAATTTGAAAAAAATATGCGTGATCTGGAACAAAAAAATTCCGATGAAATGGCCGTATTGAGATTTGGCTGGAGAGAAAAATGAAAAAACTGTTGATTGCGATTCAGATAGTCATATTGATCTTGGTTATTGCCAAAGTTGTTTCAGTGGCTGGATTTGTCAAAAAATCAGATTTTATGCCCGCACTGTCCTTTTTTGACGGTCAAGCCATGGCACAGCAAAACGTTGCTGCAACGACGCCCGGTATTGTTTCCGCCGTTGCCCCGGCTGCGACCGCACAAAAGGTAAAGGACAATTCAGTAGGTGATCTCTCCCACGAAAGAGATCTGGCTGCGGCACTTTTAGCCAAAAAAAATGAGTTGGACAGCCGGGAAAATACTCTCCGCACAGAGGAGCAACGACTGCTGGCTTTACGTAAAGAAATAATGGACAAAATTACCTTGTTGAAGGCTCAGGAGGAAAAATTATCCGCAATACTGGATGCCAGCCAGACTTCGGAGCTGAAGAGATACAAGGAAATGGCTAAAGTCTATGAGGCCACGCCGCCCGCTAAAGCCGGTTCAATGCTGGAAAAGCTGGATATAAAAACTGCGGCTGGTATTACAATGAACATGAAAAAGGACAAAGCCGGCGCTATCTGGGGCTTTATCAGTCCGCAAAAGGCGGTTGACATTACCCGGGAGATAACACGTGCCGGCGGTAACACAAACTGAAAAATAATAAATTGAATTATATTACAGCAGCAGAAAGGCCCTCTCCGAGAGAGGGCTTTTTTTTGCCCGATGATGATCAATATTGGCATTGTTTTCCGGGAAATATTTTCCTACTGACGCCATAAAAAACCCTATGCGATCGTTAATATGCCGTAATAATTGAATAAAAAACAATTATTGCCAGTGGCATGCCTTTTGCTGAAGAGATTATAAAAAGATTAAAGAGGAAATATGGAACAGTTTATCCAGTTGACATCATCCGGCAAGTCCTTAAGCGATGCTTTCCGTTCCACGGATCCGTTGACAAAGAACAATAATAGCGGAGTTACGGCCCGGGAGAGGAATCTCCAATCAGGTAGTAATGAAGAAGATCAGAGGACTCTGCTTCCGTTTTTTCAGTTTTTGAATCAGCAGATGTCCCTCCAAGAGAAATCTTCTGATAATGTCGGCTTAAACATAGATGGAAAAGAAATTACACAAGAACAGGCAATGTTATTGCTGCCCGGCGATATTTCTTTAAAAGAATTGCAGCAGGCTTTGGCTGATCTTGTCCAGTCCGGAGATACTGCGGAGATAGATCCGGGGAAAAATGGTCAACCGGCGGTTAATTTTAATGCCTGGTTAAAGGAAATGGATTTTTTGAAAAACAATCTGACCGGCGGCGATGCCAAGAAAGAAGTCTCTGCTGGTGAAAATGATACTATTGCAGCGATAATTGCCGGTTTGGATAAAGAGATTAATATAAAAATCGGCGAGAATGAAAATGAACAAAAAACAATAAGCGAAAATGATATTCTTCGAAATCAGGCCGGTCTGATAACATCGGGGGATCGTGAAAACAAATTTGTTGCAGAAATTGCAAAATCACCGGACGCCTCAATTAAAAAAACGGGAGTGGATTTAAAAAATGCAATCGCCACGCCGTCAAACAAAGCGGAAAACAACAGCATAAACATTCAACCACAACGAAATAATGAAACTGGGGATAACGAAATTCAAGGTGAAGCAGCGGAGAAAGAAGCACAGTCTGTATTAAAAACTGACGCGCAGGCTCTGCAGTCGGGAAAAATACTTTTACAGGAAGCGCAGCTTTCTGAAAGTAATGCCGGTAAAATTACCGTTAATTTGACGGAAGGAAGGGAAGAAAACAAAACGAGAAAAGACATTCCTTTCCTAAAAGCAGGTGAAGAAGATAACAATACTCACAGTAATTCCCGTTTATCCGTGCAGGAAATTAAGGAAACACAGGCCGGTAAAGATAATCTGCGGTTTGCCGACGATCAATATTCAAATGCGGCAAAGGGCAATGCCGCCAATAAGGCTCAGTCAGATACAATGCAGACAATTTTGAGCGAAGTATCCGGTAAGATCAAGGCGGATCAAAAAGCAGCAACTGGCGCGGTTGAAAAAAATAATGAAGAATTTTCATTAATATCGGGCAACACCGCAAGCAGCGGTACGGTAAATTCGGAAAAAAATAATACTGTTTTACCGGATAAAATAATAAGCCAGGTAACAAGCGAAATTAAAGAAGCGGCAGCTAATGACGGCGGGAGAGTAAAAATTACATTAAATCCGCCTTCTTTAGGGAAGCTGGATATGGATGTATCCATCCGCAATGGTAAGGTTGAAGTTGTTTTGGTCGCCGAGAATAAGGATGTTCAGCAAGCATTGAATACTCATATCGACAAATTGAAAGGCGGCTTGCAAAATCAGGGGCTGACCATTGAACGTTGCGATGTTTTTCTGCAGGACAAACGCGAAGAATATCAGCAAAGTTTCAGCCAGCAGGCCTTTAATCACCAGGAGAGTTCAGGCCGGGACAGTCGCAGAGAGAATAATTATGATGAAGAAGTTAAGGCCGCTGCAACTATCCCCGAAAGGCCTGGAAATGTTTTGAGAACATCAACTGATAATATAAGTTTATTTGCCTGAAAAGGGCAACTGGAGGAGGGAAAATGACTACCGTTAATAATGTAATATCCGGTCTTGTCAGCAGTCAGGCCGGCACTACGGCAACTTCGTCCGCCGCTTATGATCTGGGAGCGGATGATTTCATGACCATGCTTATCGCCGAACTGGAAAACCAGAATCCATTGGATCCTATGGACGGCAAGGATTTTGCAGCGCAATTGGCCCAGTTCTCTTCGCTGTCACAGTTAAGTGCGTTGAATACGACGATGAGTTCACTGCCCACTTATCTCAAAGCATTCAGCAATGCTCAAATGGTGGGTATGATCGGCAAGGAAGCTGTTGCCAATGGAAATGTAGTTACAGTCAGCGGTTCGTCGACTGATATATCCTTCAGCTTGCCTTCGGATATTGCAACAGGTACTCTGAACATTTATAACTCCAGTGGAATCAAGGTAGGCAGCGCTGATCTGGGCAGTTTGGAAGCCGGGATCAACAGCATCACCTGGAACACCAGCAGTATCGATGCCGGTAAATATACCATTGAAATCAATGCGGCTGATGCCGGCGGGAACGCGGTTACGGCCGCAACATTAATTACCGGCACGGTTACCGGTACTTCGTTTAAGGATGATACTACATATCTGACTATTAACGGCCAGGAGGTGGAATTCTCCGATGTTGTATCAATCAATAAATCAACAGATTAAATTCCATGTATAGGAGGAATATATTATGGGTAGTGCACTATGGGCGGGAATATCAGGATTAAACGCCAGTTCCAAACAATTGGATGTAATTGCGAATAACCTTGCTAACGTCAATACAATTGGTTTTAAATCCGGCACGACTTATTTTGCCGACGTTTTAAGCCAGAGCATTTCCGGGGGCGCATCAGGTACAATGCAGGTTGGCCGAGGTGTTGCCGTGTCGGAGGTGCAGACGCAGTTCAGCTCCGGATCTTTTGAAACAACCGGCAACGCGACGGATGTCGCCATTGATGGTGACGGCTTTTTCATGGTGAACGATAGTTCGGGCGCAACGTTTTATACGCGCGCCGGTGCATTTCGTTTGAATGCCGCAGGTCTGCTGGTTGATACCGACGGAAATACGGTGCAGGGTAAAGTAGTTGTCAACGGAGAGCCGACCGGTGCGCTGGGTGATATTAATTTATCCGACGTTCAGTCTTCACCGGAGGTGACTACGACATTTTCCATAGGTGCCAATTTAAATTCGGCAACTGCAACCGGCGGCCAGTATAATACTACCCAGACGGTTTATGATTCGCTCGGCGCGACACATACCTTGAATACGACGTTTACCAAAACGGAACACGACGGCGAAGGTTACTGGGGTGTGGAATGTTTCATGGATTCTGATCCGGTAAATTCAATTACCGCCAATGGTTTTACCTTTGATACTAATGGTATTTGTACGGGAATGTATACGGGTACGGCAGGCGCAGTTACTTCCGAGCATAATACGGTTAGCGTTGCGGAGACAAGTGCGGCCGGTACGGCAACAGCTACTTTGGATCATCCGGGAACGGTTACTCTTACCGGTGCAATGATTTTAACCTGCGACGATATCAGTGCCAATTCGTGGTCTATTACTAATAACGGCGGATATACCGGTGCCGCTATTGTTTCCGCCGATGCGACAACTGTAAATGTCGATCTCGACGGGGATGGTGTGACGGATACGCATTTGACTATAGCGGGTGTTTGGGCTGATACTGAGACGGCAACCCTTACTTTAACCAATACGGCAGCGGCGGCTACGGCAACAGTTGCGCTCGACCGGCCGGGCATGGTTTACCAGACGGGAGAACTGAGACTGACCAAAGGCGCCACCGCCTGGACGGTAGAAGGTACCGGCGGGTATGCCAATGCCTCGATTACTTCGAGCAGTCTTGCCGGCCCTGTTACAATCAGCCTGGACGGTACCGGTACAACCGATGTAACCTTAACTCCTGATGCTGCCTGGGTAACAGGCGATACGGCGGTATTCGATTTAACCCATACGGCTTTAGCCCTTAATGATATTACTATCAATTATACCGGTGATCTGGGTGGCGGAGCAACAATCGGTACGGGTGGTAATATAAACTGGAACCTGATTGGTAATAATTCTTTGAGTGTTACACAATATTCCACCGCATCAGTCATCCGGGCATTGACTGCCGACGGCTATGCTTCCGGCAGCTTGAAATCGCTTTCCATTGATTCCGATGGAAAAATCAGCGGTTTCTTTACCAATGGCCAAACCTCTGACCTGGCTCAACTAATGATAGCTCAGTTTTCGAATCCCTGGGGATTGAAAAAGATGGGTGGTAACTTATTTGGTGAGACGGTTGCCTCCGGTGCAGCCATTCAAAATTATCCCGGACAATCCGGTATGGGTACATTGTCTTCCAATACACTGGAAATGTCCAATACGGATATTGCCACGGAATTTATTAAAATGATTACGGCCCAGAAAGCTTATCAAGCCAGCGCCCGAGTTGTTACAACCGAAGATGAAATTATGCAGGAACTGATGAACCTCAAACGATAACCGGTAAATCAGGGGGGCGGATAATAAAAATTAATCTGTTCCCTCTGCTTACGGAAGCTTTGTTCAAGCATTTTTGCGATGCGATTTACAGGCTGAAGACTAAAAGTTGTATCTCTCTCCCCGACTCCCGCTTTTAGCTTCAGCCTTTTTTTCTGCTTGTGTCAATTATTTGACTTTTTCGTCAATAAAAATAATCCGTCTTGCCGAAAATATTCCCATCATGATCTTATGTAATGTAAGTATCTGAATATTTTATAAAATAAATGCCGGAAAAGTATCCGTCCTTTGGTATGTTCTTTGCTTCATAGCAGGTCAATAGAGTAATATTCCAACTTATGGAGAAAATAATGGCAGACGCAGCTAAAGCGAAAGAAGAAGAAAAAGACGGCGAGGAACAGGTTCCCGAAAAGAAGAAAAGTTCTGCTTTAAAATGGATTATTATTGCCATAGTGGCCGTACTTGTCTTGGGTGGGGCCGGCGCCGGCGCATATTTTTTCTTTTTGAAGCCCAACCCGGTTGCCGAGGGTAAAAAAAATGCAGAACCGGTAAAGCCTCAGGCGGCGGTTTTCTGGCCGGTGGAACCTTTTATTGTCAATCTTATCGATAATGAAGGAGAGAGATATCTAAAAGTAGTAATGCAGATGGAATTATCAGATCCGCAGGTTGTGGAAGAATTAAACATGCTCAAGCCGAAGGTCAGAGATAATATCATCGATTTGTTGTCGGCGAAAACATACAAGGAAATGATGGATCCCATCGGAAAACAACGTCTCCGTGAGGAGATTGTATTACGGGCCAATGGTTATCTGACCAAGGGAAAAATATTAAAAGTTTATTTTACCGAGTTTGTTATTCAATAAAGAAAGATAATATCAATTGTAGAGAGGTTACATGACCAATATCCTTTCGCAAGAAGAAGTAGATGCTCTGTTGCGGGGAATTTCCGGCGGTGAAATTGAAACGCAGCCGGAAGAATACCATGAGCCGGGAGAGGTGGTTGCTTATGACCTGACGAGCCAGGATAGAATTATCCGCGGCCGCATGCCCACTCTGGAAATGACCAATGAAAAATTTGCCCGGGCTTTTCGCGCTACTCTTTCTTCCCTTTTACGTAAGGTTATTTCAGTGACCGCTGTATCCGCCGACATGATCAAATTCGGCGAATTTTTAAAAACATTGCCTGTTCCGACAAGTCTTCATTTGTTCCGTATGGATCCCATGCGCGGTAATGCCATCTTTATCGTGGAATCAAAAATAATTTTTACTTTGGTGGATATAATATTCGGCGGCATGGGCACGGAAGCTTTTAAAGTGGAAGGCCGTGAATTCACGGCAATAGAAAATAATTTAATCAAAAAGGTTGTTCTGAGCGCTCTTGCCGATCTGGAAAAAAGCTGGAAGCCTTTAATTGATCTGAAAATCTCTTATCAGCGGGCGGAAATTAACCCGCAATTTGCGCAGATTGTTCCGCCTACGGATGTCGTTGTTGTTATGAACTTTGAAATTGAAGTGGAATACACCTCGGGAGTTGTCTCGATTTGCATCCCTTATTCCATGCTCGAACCTATCAAAGAGAAACTTTCCGCCGGTTTTCAGAGCGAACAGCTGGAAGTAGATAAGTCCTGGGCAAACATATTTAAATCCAGTCTTCTTAAGTTATCCGTGGATGCGTCTGTTGAATTGGGCCGGGCACAGGTATTTGCCAAGGATATCATGAATCTTAAGAAAGGTGATGTTATTCAGCTGGAACATTATGCTTCGGATCCGCTGGATATTTATGTGGAAGGGATAAAAAAAATTAAAGGGTATCCCGGTATTTATAAGGGAAATCAGGCTGTGCAGGTTTTTAGTACGGTAACGGAAAAAGAGGAAGGTTGATATGGAACAAAATGAAATTGATGAATTGATGAAAGGCGGAGGATTGTCCCCGGGGACTGCGTCGGTGGATGAAGACAAAATAAGCTGGGACGATGTGAAGGATGAAATGGAAAAATCCAAAACACCGTCGCAAGAGAGAACTGAAGTTACCAATGTTCATTTTGATGAGTTGAAAAAGAAAAAGCCGGACGGAAAATCGACGGTTGATCTGGATTTTATTCTGGACATTCCTCTTACCTTAACATGTGAACTGGGCAGGAGCAAAATGCTGATCAGCGAATTGTTGCAGCTGGGTCAGGGGTCCGTGCTGGAGCTTACCAAATTGGCCGGTGAACCAATGGACGTGTATGTTAACCAAAGACTGATTGCCCGCGGTGAAGTGGTTGTCGTCAACGAAAAATTCGGAGTGCGATTAACGGATATAGTTTCTCCGGCGGAAAGAGTTAATAAGCTGGTTTAAGGATAGAGATTATCAATGGATAATGCTTCTCTTTTTTACTCATTTCTGAAAATGATTTTTGCCCTGGCCATTGTCCTGGGAGTTCTTATCGGCGGGATGTATTTCGTCAAAAAAATCATGCAGCAGATGAATCCTTCCTCGGATAATCAAGGCCTGATTAATATCATTTCGTCCAAATATATGGGACCGAAAAATAAAATTGTTCTGGTTGAGGTATTGGATCAGCTCATCGTTTTGGGAATTTCCAATCAGCAAATGACCGCTCTTTCGCATATTGATGATCCCCTGGCGCTGGCAAAAATCCGTGCCCAAAAGACTGATTCCGGAGTAATGGATTTTCCGGGAAATAAATTGGCCAAATATATGTCGCGGTTCAATCTTTCCGCAAACAGGCAAAAGGATAAGATTGAAAAATGAAAAAAGAAAAAACGCGGATAATAATTTTTTCTTTGCTGTTTATACTGGCTGCGCTGATGACTTCATCGAGCGTTCTGGCCGCCCCGTCTCTTTCTTTGCCTAATATCAACTTGAGTATGTCTGCGGGTACAAACGAACCGGAAAAGATTTCCACGCTCATTCAACTGGTAATATTATTAACTATTCTTTCCCTTGCGCCGGCGATTTTGTTGATGACTACTTCTTTTACCCGGATTGTAATTGTTTTATCTTTGCTCCGGCATGCACTGGGAACGCAGACAATGCCTCCCAATCAAATTATTGTCGGGTTATCATTATTTCTTACTTTTTTTATTATGGCACCGGTTTTTAATCGAGTTAATGATGAAGCCCTGAAACCATACTATGAGGAACAGATTTCCGGTGAACAGGCTTTGGAGAAGGCGGCAGCACCGGTAAAAGCATTTATGCTCAAACAAGTGAAGGAAAAAGATTTGGCGCTTTTTGTTAAAATAGCGCGCGAAAAAAGACCGGCCAAGCCCGAAGATATTTCTTTGACAACACTGATTCCGGCATTTGCCATCAGTGAGTTAAAAACGGCATTTCAAATCGGTTTTATGATTTATCTGCCTTTCTTGATTTTGGATATGGTCGTGGCATCTGTTTTGTTATCGATGGGCATGATGATGCTCCCGCCGATTATGGTCAGTTTGCCCTTTAAATTGCTGTTGTTTGTTCTTGTTGACGGTTGGTATTTAATCGTGGGTTCCTTAGTGGAAAGTTTTCATTAGCTCAGAGAGAGGGTAAAATGACTACAGATGCGATCGCAGGATTAATGGTTGAAACGATCAAAATAACACTTCTGGTATCTGCGCCGATGCTTTTAGTGGGGTTGATTGTAGGTGTTTTGATCAGTCTGTTTCAGGCAGTTACGCAAATTCAGGAAATGACGCTGGTGTTTGTACCGAAGATTGTGGCGGTTATGATTACTTTAGTGGCTGCTTCGCCCTGGATGATGAGTTTGATGATAAACTATACGCAAAATTTATTTGCCAATATACCAGTGTATATCAAGTGAAAAGTAGCGGCAGGGAAAAAGCATATGGAAATACCCGAAGAGGTAACAGCAAAAAATGAATTTGCCTTTCTTATCAGCCGAACATATAGAATTATTTATCCTGGTTTTATTAAGGGTCAGTGCCATTGTTGTTACCATTCCGGTAATCAGTGAAGCATCCGTTCCGCTGCGGATTAAAGCCGCCTTATCCATATTGATAACCTTAATCGTTTTTCCCCTTGTTTTGCCGAAAATTCCGCCGCCGGCAAATTATCCCGTATTGATTTTAATGTATCGGATGGCGGGTGAAGTTATGATTGGATTGATTATTGGTTTTTCGGCAAGGATTATCCTTGCCGGTATCCGGATGGCCGGTGATATGATCGGTTTCCAAATGGGATTTTCCATTTCCAATGTTATTGATCCCATGACCAGCGAGCAGGTCTCCATCATTACGGAACTGCAATATCTTGTTGCGATGCTTGTATTCCTGGCCGTTGATGCACATCACATTTTCCTTTCGGCAATCATCCAAAGCTATGCCGTTTTAAATCCTCTGGCTTTCCATTTTTCCGGTTCATTGATGCAGTTTATGCTCAATTTTTCCAAGGAAATGTTTGTTATCGCGCTTAAACTGGCTGCCCCGATCATGGCGGTAGTGCTTTTTACCAATGTCGGCTTGGGAATCGTCGCCCGTACAGTCCCGCAAATCAACATCTTTATTGTGGGTATGCCTCTGCACATAGCAGTCGGGCTTGTTTTTTTGGGTATAACCGCACCGATGTTTCTCAAGTTGACATCAGGCCTTTTCCTCAATTTTGAGACCACGGTCATAACAATTTTGCGTTTGATGTGAGTGAGCAAAATTTTGACGCTGCTGTCATTAAGCCGTCGTACAAAAATAACTTGGTCAAAATAAAACGATAGGTAAGATATGGCGGAAAACGATCAGGATCAGGAACGAACTGAAGAAGCGACATCGCGACGCCGTGACGATGCCCGTGAAAAAGGTCAGGTGGCCCGTTCTCAGGAGCTTGTTTCCGTGGGGATTTTGGTGGCCTGCCTGATTTATTTTTACTTTGGTGCTTCCGGAATGCTCAGAAATATCATGGAATTAATGACTTCCGGATTTAGATCTGCCGGTGAAATTAATCTTACGCAAGATAGTCTGCCCTATTTACTGAATGATTATGTCTTTAAATACTTTTTTATCCTTTTCCCCATTATGTTAATTGTTCTCATTGCCGCGTTTTTGGGGAATGTTCTCCAGGTAGGCTTTATGTTTTCAGCGGAATCGGTAACTCCTAAATTTTCCAAAATTGATCCCATTAAGGGTTTTCAAAAGTTCTTTTCAGTACGTTCAATTGTGGAACTAATCAAAAATATCTTTAAAATTTGCATTATCAGCATGGTGGCATATTTTGTCATTAAAGGAGAGCTTTCCAACATGATTCTTTTAATGGAGCAGAATAGTGTCTGGGGGCTGATGACTTATCTGGGACGCATCTGCTTCAAAATTATTCTGGCTACCACGGTAATACTCGTTGTTCTTGCTATCCTCGACTATATTTACCAGCGCTGGGAACATGAAAAAAGTCTGCGAATGACCAAGCAGGAAATTAAAGATGAATACAAGAATACTGAAGGTGATCCGTTAATTAAATCAAGGATACGCCGCCTGCAGCGGGAAATCGCACAAAAACGAATGATGGCTGCCGTACCGAAGGCGGATGTTGTGATTACCAATCCGACTCATCTTGCCGTGGCCATCCGTTATGATCATGAAAGTATGACGGCACCTAAAGTAGTGGCAAAAGGGGCAAACCTGATTGCCGAAAAAATAAAACAAATTGCCGGAGAAAATGACATTCCGATCGTCGAAGATAAACCTCTGGCACAGGTATTGTATAAGATGGTTGACATAGATTGTTTGATCCCGGAAGATCTTTACAAGGCTGTTGCGGAAGTTCTGGCATTTGTTTACGACCAGAAAAAAATTAAGATATTTGGATAAGAAATATGTCTTCATTTGATGCAGTCGGAAAAAACACTTTTTTCGATGCTGTAAAATCGAGCTCGGCGATGATGGCGATGGCCGTTATTGCTATCCTCATGGTCATGATAATTCCCATCCCGACTTTTTTATTGGATATTTTCCTTTCCCTCAGTATTACTTTTTCCATTATTATCCTGCTCATGTCCATGTATGTATTAAAACCGCTGCAGTTTTCCGTATTTCCCTCCATTTTATTGATGGTTACTCTTTTGCGGCTGTCATTGAATGTGGCTTCAACCCGGTTGATCTTGCTGCATGGCAATGAAGGAACTGCCGCTGCAGGTCAGGTTATTAAATCATTTGGAACATTTGTCGTGGGCGGCAATTACGTTGTCGGATTAATTGTTTTTCTGGTTCTGGTTCTGATCAATTTTGTCGTTATCACTAAAGGAGCAACTCGTGTTGCCGAAGTGGCGGCGCGGTTTACCCTTGATGCCATGCCGGGAAAACAGATGAGTATTGATGCTGATTTGAATGCCGGTTTGATTACTGATAATGAAGCGCGCCGCCGCCGCGCGGAGATAGAACAGGAAGCGAATTTTTACGGATCGATGGACGGTGCCAGCAAATTTGTCCGTGGTGATGCTGTTGCCGGTGTGATTATTGTTTTTGTCAACATCATCGGCGGTTTAATTATCGGTGTGCTCCAGAAGGGAATGGCGGTTGCAGATGCCGGTAGAAATTATACTCTTTTGACTGTGGGCGACGGTTTGGTGACACAGGTACCGGCCTTAATTGTTTCCACGGCGGCGGGAATTCTGGTCACAAGAAGTACGGCCTCCACGGATCTGGGTGAAGAAGTAAGGTCGCAATTATTCATGCAGCCGCGGGTAATTGCCACCGCTTCGATAATGCTCTTCATTTTTGCCTTGATTCCGGGAATGCCCAAGTTATCTTTTATTATTGTCTCGGCACTTGTCGCCTTACTGGCTTTTCGTGTTGTTCAATATATTGCCAAGTCTAAAAAACAGGAGGAAGCTGAAAAGGAGGCAGTTCCCGCTCCGGCTGAAACGGTGGATACTATTGCCCCGCTTGATATTATCGGGTTGGAAGTAGGCTACGGCCTGATACCACTTGTTGATTCCACTCAGGGCGGAGAGCTTTTGCAGCGTATCAAAGCCCTGCGTCGTCAATTGGCCTCGGAAATGGGTTTTATCGTTCCGGCGATTCACATCCGGGATAATTTAAAACTCAAACCGGACGAATATAATATCTTGCTCAAGGGAGTGGAAGTAGCGCGGGGGAATATAATGATGGGACATAATCTTGTAATTTCGGCAGATGAACGGAATATGAAGATCAAGGGAATCCCCGCCAAAGAACCTGCTTTCGGGCTTCCGGCGATGTGGATAGCTGAAAAGGATAAAGATTTGGTTCAGTCGAAAGGTTATGTTGTGGTTGATCCGGCCACGGTGATAACGACGCATCTGACGGAATTAATTAAGTCCTGTGCCGATGAAATTCTGGGACGCCAGGAAGTACAGGCGCTTTTGGACAATCTGGATGAACAATATCCCAAAATGGTCAAGGATATCATTCCCAAAGTTGTTCCCATTACGGTGGTCCACAGAGTTCTTCAGCGATTACTGCGGGAGCGCATTTCCATCCGTGATTTGATGACGATCGTGGAAACAATCGGCGAATATGCTCCGGTTACGAAAAATGCCGATATTCTTACCGGATATGTAAGGCAGAATCTGGCCAGGGCTATAACAAAACAATATCAGGATAAAGACGGGAATATAACAGTGATGGTGATGTCTCCGGATGTCGAAGATAAGATCAGTCACTCCATACAGCACACTGATTATGAATCATTTGTGCTGCCCGATCCCGCCATTGTGAAAAAAATGGTGGTAAGTTTGCAGCGTCTGATCAATGCATTTACCGGCAGCGGCCTACAGCCGATCATTCTGTGCTCACCGAATACGAGAATTCATTTTTTCAAGATATTGGAAAAATTTTATCCCAATTTGGTGATATTGTCGCACAATGAAATTATTCGGGAAGCTAATATAAAATCCCTGGGAATGGTGGAAATATAATATGCAGGTTAAACGCTATGAAGTATCCAGTATGAATGAGGCTCTGACTAAAATTAAGGCGGATATGGGGCCCGAGGCAATCATTCTTTCGGCAAAGAAAATGAACGGCATGGGCAGACCCGGAATCGAGGTAATGGCGGCGCGTGATGAGAATGTGCAACTGCCGAAAAGGAATGTTGTTTCCTCATTGCCGCCTGATAATAGTCGTTTAATGGAAAGTAATGAAGATGTTTATAAATTTTTCAAAAATGAAATAAATGAACTTAAGGAAATAATCCGTTCGCAGGAAAAAGAAAGATCATTAAACAGGGAGCTTGCCGAGCTCAAGGAAACGATGGACAGGTTCTTTGATATTTTGGGGGCGCGTAAAGGTAAATACGACCGGAATATTAATCAAAAAGTTTATTATCAGCTGTTGGCTTGCGGATTTAGCCGTGCCAGCGCCTGCAGCATAGTGGAAGCAATTGTTCCCCGGATAGCCCTGCAGGATCAAGTAAGCTTTGAGGAAATTGCCGGAATTATTGAGGGATATATAGCCAAAACCATACCGGCAGAAAATGGTAAATTCAAGGAAGAAAAAAGAATCAAGGCATATGTCGGCGCAACCGGTGTCGGTAAAACAACAACGCTGGCCAAACTTGCCGCGCGTTATTCATTAATAAAGAAAAAGAGTGTCGGCTTGGTGACCATTGATACCTTTCGCATTGCCGCGACCGAGCAATTAAGGACGTACGCAAAAATCATGGGAATTCGCATGGAGGTAGCTTCAACAAAAGAATCTTTTCAAAAATCGCTCCAATTATTATCCGACAAGGATATTATTCTCATCGATACACCGGGCCGGAGCCGCGTTGACGATGGCGGGTTTAGTCTGGTGGATGCCGTTATCCAAAACAGCGGCATCGAAACAAACCTGCTCGTCAGCACAACGGCCAGTGAAGATAATTTAAACGATATAATTAAAAAATATTCCGCCTTCAATTATGACAATTTAATTGTCACCAAAATCGATGAAACAAGCCGTTTCGGTATTCTTTATGATGTAATTAATCGAGCCCGGAAACCGGTAAGCTATTTAACCTGCGGGCAAAATATTCCGCAGGATATAGAAGAGGTGACGCCGCAAAAAGTGGCAAGTTTGATGGTAAGAAATGTGGTTCATTAAAATACGAAATTATAATGTCGCCAGTATTTAAGGAGATATATGAGAATTCATTCAACAGCGGCTGTGAAAGCATCAAAAAAGCAGGATCAGGGTAAAATACCGGCAGCCGGTAATTTAAGTGCAACAGGAAATTATTCCGCCCGGCAGGAAATACGAATGATAGCAATTACCAGCGGAAAAGGCGGTGTCGGCAAAACCAATATCGCCGCCAACCTGGCTTATCTGCTTGCCCGGCTGAATCAAAAGGCAATGGTGCTTGATGCCGACGCGGGGCTCGCCAATATAGATGTGATTCTCGGTATTAACTCTCCCTACAACCTGTATCACGTTTTAAACGGTGAAAAGCTGCTTGCCGATACGCTGGTGGAAGGCCCCGGCGGCATTAAAATACTGCCTTCGGCATCGGGAATTCCTGAGATGACGGATCTCTCCCGCGGCCAGAAACTTACTCTGATTGATGAATTGAATGTTCTCAATGACTCTCTTGATTTTATATTGATCGATACGGGTGCCGGCATCTCTTCCAATGTCATGTATTTCAATATGGCGGCGCGTGAAATTATTGTAGTTACAACTCCTGAACCGACCGCCCTTACGGATGCTTATGCCCTGATTAAGGTATTGTACCAGAGGCATGCAAAAAGACGGTTTCGTTTAATTGTTAATATGGTTCGTAATTCTGGGGAGGCAAAAGAGGTTTATGAACGCCTGGCTCATGCCACCGATCATTTTTTAAATTTAACTATTGAGTATTTGGGACATGTGTTGTTAGATGAAAAGGTCAAAGATGCGGTTAAACAACAAAGAGCCGTAGCTGAAATTTATCCGAACGCTCCTGCAACCAGGTGCCTGGCCAAAATTGCCGAAAATATTAGCAGTGAGAATGTTGAGGAATATGAAGACGGCAACATAAAATTATTCTGGGAAAATATTATCGGTCGGAATTGTGGATAAAAAAGAACGCGAAGAACTGATAATGAAATATGCTCCGCTGGTCAAAAATATCGTCGGTCGGCTGGCATCTAAATTACCTATTGATCAGGCGGACAAGGAGGATTTAATCAATGTCGGCATCATGGGATTGATGTCGGCTCTGGAAAAATTTGATAAAACCAGAAATGTTCAATTCGAAACATATGCCAGTTTTCGCATTCGCGGAGCGGTTCTCGATGAATTAAGAGCGAAAGACTGGGTTCCCCGGGCGACTCGCAGTAAAGATAATAAGCTGGAAAATGCAATGGGAGCGCTGCAAAAAAAGCTGGGAAGGATGCCCAGTGAGGACGAAATTGCCCGGCATCTGGATATTTCTCTGGAAGAGTATTTCAAGTTGCTCGATGATGCCAAATGCATTCCCCTCATATCAACGGAAGATTTACCGCCTGATTATCTGGAGCACTACAGCCGGGAAGATATTATGGAAGAAATAAGTGCAGGCAATCCGCTCAACTTACTTTTGTCCATGGAAACAAAAAATAACTTGAAAAATGTCATCGACCAATTACCGGAAAAGGAAAGGCTTGTCCTTTCGCTTTATTATTTTGAAGAGTTAACAATGAAGGAGGCGGGCATGGTTATGGATTTAACTGAATCGCGTGTCTGTCAGCTTCATGCCCAGGCGGTTTTGAGGTTAAGAAGCATGGTGAAATTCAGCCGGTGACGATTTGGTTGAAAAGTTATGGTACAGAAAGCAAAATTAGATGTTCTGGAAAATTTACCCGGTGGAGAAATAACGGATGCAAATCTTCAACATGATGCACCGGCAACGCCGCTTTATGCACCGCTTTGGAAAAAATGGGCGCTCAATAAGCTTTTGCTCGTCGGCGCACCTGTTTTCATAGTTCTTTTGGTTGTTATCGGAGGACTATTGTTTTATTTTATGAGAACCGGTACTGCTCCCGTTACCAATGCGAAATCCGTTACACAACCTTTGACACTTCAGGATAAAAAAACGGTAAACACTGAAAAAATCAACTTGCCGCCGGCAGGTCAACCGATAAAAGTAAATACGGCGTATTTAAAGGATTTTATCATTGATTTGAAGGATAAGGCAGGTAAAAGCAAAATTCTGCTGTGCGATATTGTCTTTGACCTGACTGAAGAGAAGAACACAGTCGAACTGGGAAACAGGAAAGATATCCGCAAGCTTGTTTGCCAGACTGCGGCGAGTAGAAATGCTATAGTTTTAAGATCGATTGAAGAGCGCAGAAAATTGAAAAATGAATTGCGCGAGGAGGTGAATAAAATGCTGGGCGGTGAAATTGTTAAAAACATATATTTCCTGAACTATGTAATAATGTAATATGTTTTAAAAGTATTTTTTTTAACGGATAAGTAAGATTGAATAAATATTTTAAGGAGACGGGCAATGGATAAAGGAGAAATTTACCGGGAATTGGAAGATGATTTTGCGGCAACTTTCATTGAAGAGCTGATTCCCGGCATTCTTCATAATTTTGCCAATCCTTTAAACGGGATAATGGGGAGATCCAAACTCCTGCAGCGGCGTATCGAAGAAAATGTAAAAAAGCTGGAAAATCTGTATCCCGAAGCCGCAGTGGGAGTGAAAGATGAACTGCAGCGTATCCGAACCGACATCCGTGCAGTCAGCCAGGAATCGGAATATTTTTTTGAGATGTTCAAAGATGTTGCCGGTAAATTTTATGCTTTAGCCGCTAAAAATGAAAATAGAATCAATATTTCACAATTGCTGGAAGCCGAAATGCGCTTTGCCAATTTTTATTTGGATTTCAAACATGAAATAAAAAAAAATATTCAATGGGATCAAGATATTCCTGAGTTTAAGGGGAATACGGCGGACTTGTCACTGGCTTTTTGGCGGATTATTCGTTTTGCCATGATGAGTGCTCTTGCCAGTCCTTGGAAAGAATTTTCCATTAAAACCGATCACGATTCCGAATATGTGAGTGCCGTTATTAAAAGTTCCGGTAACTCCATACCGTGGACCGACTTGGCGGATTTTGTAGAAAAAATTAAATCCGGTTTTTTAAACATGCCTTCCGCTGCTCATCGGGGAGTTTTATTGTCTTTACTTCTTTTTGATGCTTGCCAGGCAAAAATTAATATTTCCGGCGAGGGAAATTACAGCACCATTGCCATAAGTTTCCCTTATCGCGCGGAAAAGATTGTCAGCCGGGAAACTTAAGAAAATTTATAATTCTGACGATTTATAAATAAGGATGTCCTGTTTCATGAGAATAATATTGAGGAGGTGATGATTCATGGTCAGGGCAATAGATGCGCAGCAGGTTATCCTGCAAGCGAACATAGTGGAAAAGGTTCAGCAGGTCCAGCAGCAAAACTCGGATATGCAACAGAGATATTTTGCCTTGCACCTGTCAGAGCAGGATCGTCTTTTAAAAGCGAAAGTTAAAGAGGCGGAGGAGTCGGAAAAATCCGTAATAAAAGAAAAGGAAGAAGATAAAGGCGAGCGGAAAAGCAAGGAACATCATAAAAAAGAAAATACGGAATTAATTACCGCAGAGGAAAACGTGGAAGCTGAAGAAGAAGGCGGCCACATCAACATCAAGGTTTGAAATGGACTTTCAAAATCCGCTTTTTATACAAATTGCTATTGATATTGCACTGTTTGTGGCCATAATAATATTGCTCTGGCAGGTAAATGCCAATATCAAAAATCCTTCCCTGATAGATTCCCAGCGCAAAATGATTACGGAATTAAAATCATTAATTATTGAATCTCAGGTTAATGCGGATAAATTTTTGCACGCTTTGGAGCAAAGCAGGCTGGCACTTAAGGAAATTGCTCTGGAACTGGAGTTAAAAGAAAAAAGAGTTAAAACAATTTTGGCAAACTCCCGGCCGGAAGATAATTCCATCAATGCAAAAGCGACGAACAGGGATTCCGCTTTTTCTCAAAGTAAATATTCCGCAGTGATAGACATGATAAATAAGGGATATTCAGAAGAAGAAACTGCGCGGGCCACCGGTTTTAGCCAGGCGGAAATCGGATTGATTATTGATCTTGCCCGTATTAAAAACGAGAACACCTGATGTCTGCTGCAACAATTTCTCCAGTCGGTAATATTGCACCGAAAAACATCATAGAAGTATCGCCTTCCACTCCAACTTTAAAGGGAGTTGCCATAGGAGAAGTTCTGCCGGCCACGGTTTTGGAAAAGACGGCGGAGAATAACTATAATCTGGCATTGAAAAATCAGCATATTCCTGCAACAAGCACTTTGGTCTTGAATGCCGGTGAAAAACTCACGGTTAAGGTAAGCAGTATTGAACCGCAAATTATCCTGAATATTATCGAAAATAAAAATCAAACTGGCGATGTGAAGATTCAGGAAAAATTGCGGCAATGGAGGACTAATCCGGAATCGTTATTACAGGTTCTCAATAAGGCCGGCGAATTGACAAAACTTTTACAGACCAATGATCTGCCGTCAAAAATTGTGAAAAGCGATATTGAAAAATTATTGAAACTCTTCAGCAATATAATATTTTCATCGCGCACAAAGAATAATCATTTGTTTATAAAAGACTTTATTTACAAAACAGGTCTATTGCTGGAGAGTTCATTGAGACAATTTATTGACGGAACGTATAAGGGAGAAAAAGAAAAATTACTGGAAAATAATATAAAATCATTATTGCTAAAATTATCATCGGCAATCCAGGAAATTGTAATGGAAAAGTCAAAGTATGACATTAATATAGTTCTTAAACTACTTGATATATCTGCATTTGTAGATAAGGCAATTCAGGTAATGGAAATACAACAAGCGCTGAATGCAGTTTTTCAGGATAGCGATAACGGCTTGATTTTGCAAATTCCCCTGGCGCTGGGTGATGGTTTTAGTTTAGCCGATATATTTATTACTCCGGAGCATAAGAACAAGCAGGGCAAGGCAAAGTTTTCTTCCTGTACGGTTAGAGTTTTTCTGGATCTGGATATGCTGGGTAGTATTGCCGTCAATGCCGGTATTCGTGAAGGGACATTAAACTGTCTGATTAAGTGTGAAAGCGAGGAAATAAAAAAATTGATCAACGGTAATCTAACCGGACTAAAAAAGGCACTATCATCCGCGGGCTACCGTTTTGATTATATTGATTGTATACAGGCGGAAAAATTGAATGATGAGCGGAAGCAATTTCTGGCCGGACAATCTTTTTCTGTAACGGAACTGGTTAATTTTTTTGCATAGGCGGCGATAATGAAAGGCGGAAAAGACAAAAAGAAGGAACAACAGATTCTGGCGGCGGCAATAAAGTATGACAGTGCCGGTGACAACGCGCCGAAAGTGACTGCTCGCGGGCGTGGTGTAATTGCTGAAAAAATAATAGAACTTGCCCGTGAAAACAATATTCCCATCAAAAATGACCCCGAAATGATCCAGATACTGAGCAAATTAGAAGTCGGTGCTGAAATTCCGGTGGAATTGTATCGGGCCGTTGCGGAAATTCTGGCTTATATTTATTCGCTCAATGAAAGCCTGCGGCCGCAAAACCTTTCCGATTCAATAAAATAATCTTTCCCGGTTATTCTGATATTTTCTCTTCAGGAAAAATTTTCCTTCCGGCATATTATTCCTACCGTTCCCTTTGAAGAAAAATTCTATCTATTAAAGTAAATTTAATTATTTCTGCGTCGAATAAATTTCTCTGCTTGTTAAGTCATTGATAATAATTGTTTATTTTATGTATCAGCAAATTCCGGATAATTTATTTCTTAAAGATTGTTCCTGTGGAAAGAGATAATCATTTTGTGGCATATCGCTTGCAATCTATGCAGAACAAATAAGGAGAGGAAAATGAATTTCCATATAACTGATATTGCTCATGCCGGAGACAGAGTAGTGACCCGATTGGATTTAGCGGCCAACAATCTGGCCAATGTATCGACACCCGGTTTTAAATCGGAGCATCTTTTTTATGCGACGGCGGCAATTAATGATCAGGAAAAAGATAAAAGGAATACGGTAAATACTCTTAATTTTCAGGAAACCAAAAGGATAGATTTCAGTCAGGGACAGTTGGGAAAAACCGGCAATAAACTGGATATGGCCATTGAAGGTGAAGGCTTTTTTACTATTCAACAGAAAGAGGGTATCTCTTATACGCGTAACGGCAGTTTCGCCGTGAATAAAAATAATGAGCTGGTAACAAAAAAAGGATTGGCTGTTTTGGGTGAATCCGGACCGATAAAAGTCAGCGGAACATCAGTAGAGGTTGCGAGCGACGGCACGGTTATTGTTGATGGAGTTAACTCGGGAAAATTAAAAATAACCGATTTTAAGGAACCGGATAAACTTGTTCGTGTCAATGAAAGTCAATACATAGACAAGGGTAATGCCGGCGCAATGAAGGCGGAAAAATATAGAGTGGAAAATGGCTGTCTGGAATCATCCAATGCCAGTGCCGTTAAAGAAATGGTGGACATGATGGATATCCATCGCACATTTGAAACTTATCAGAAAATAATTTTAACGCTGACTGATTTGGATAAAATTTCCGTAAGCAGGATAGGCAAGTTAATTTAAGGAGGGAAAGATGATCAGAGCTTTGTTTACATCGGCAACGGGTATGGCGGCCCAACAATTGGAGCAGGATATTGTGGCCAACAATTTGGCTAATGTGAATACGGTTGGTTTTAAAAAATCAAGATCTGATTTCATGGATCTCATGTATCAGATTACAAGCAAATCAGGTTCTGAAACGACGCAGGGTACTCAGTTGCCGGTCGGTATTGAAGTAGGCATGGGTGTAAAACCGATGTCCACACAAAAAATATTTACCCAGGGCGATTATCAGCAAACCAGCAATAAGTTTGATATGGCGATTGAACAGGATGGTTTTTTTCAGTTTGATAATAACGGTACTACGGTTTACAGCCGGGCCGGAAGCCTTAAAATCAATTCCGCCGGTGTCTTGGTAAACTCAGAAGGGCTGCAACTTGTTCCCAGCATTACAATACCTGCGGGGGCAGTATCTTTTACCGTTGATTCCGGAGGCACCTGGAGTGCGTTGGACCAGTCCGGTGCATCATTGGCGACAGGCCGTATGCAGCTCGCCACATTTATTAATCCGGCCGGGTTAACCAGTATAGGCAGAAATCTCTATGAGAAGACGACATCTTCCGGTGAGCCGACTGTCGGTAATCCCGGCGAAAACGGTATCGGTACGATTTCCCAGTATTATTTGGAAATGTCTAATGTGAATGTAGTCGATGAAATGGTTCGCATGATTGTTGGTCAACGGGCCTATGAAATTAATTCGAAATCAATTCAAACAGCGGACAGTATGCTGTCGATTATCAATAACCTCAAGAGGTAAAAAATGCAAAAACCGATAGACGGTAAATTAATATTCCTTTCCATTATTTCAGGATTGTTCCTTTGCCTGATTGTTACCAATGTTTCGGCATCGGAGAAGGCAATTATTGATCAGGAGCGGATAAATAAAGCCATCAATCTGCAAATTGAAAAAAACATGCCTTGGCCCGAAGGCTCTATGCGGTTTGAAATTTTGTCGCGTTTGCCGGAAATATCCTGGCCAGCCGGAAAAAATTCCTGGAAGGTGGATGTGAAAGGAAATGAAGATTATGTGGGTGATTCCTACTTTCTGCTGAAGCTATACAATAATGGTGTATTGTTCCGGGAAGAATCAATTAAAGTGAGAATAGAAATACTCGAGGAATCTGTTGTCAGTGTCAAAAATCTCGTCAGGGATTCGGTAATTGCCGCAGATGATGTATACGTCCAAAAAAAATGGGTGCGTTCCCTTTCTTCGAAAGCGATTTCCAGTGTGGATGAAGTTGTCGGTAAACTGCTTTCAGTCAATCTCCGTCCCAATACGGAAATTACCCGCAACATGCTGAAAGAAGTAACTGCCGTTAAAAGGGGCAAAATGGTGCAGATAGTTCTGGACAGCGGAGTAATGAACATAACGACAACCGGGCTTTCGGAGGAAGATGGTTCGGAAGGTGCTTTTGTGAAAGTGCGTAATATTTCATCCAACAAAATTATTTATGCAAGGGTTGTCGGAGAATCAAAAGTTAAAGTCGATTTTAAATAGAAACGGAGCTTTCTCATGTTTAGAGTTAAACAATTATTTTCGGGATTGAGTTTGGTAGTGGTTGCTTTAACCATCAGCGGTTGCGCAACGCAAAAAGCGGAAGTTTTCCGTCCTGAAAAAGCTGTTCCTACACCGGTTGCGAAGATTCAACCTAATACGACAGGTTCCATCTGGTCCGGTGAAAACACAAATAATTTAATTTGTTCCGATAAAAAAGCCCGCTACATAGGTGACATTGTTACGATTATCATTTCGGAGACGGCAACCGGCGGAAACAAGGCCACAACAAATACCAGCCGGGATACCAGTACATCGGCCGGCGTTTCATCATTTTTAGGAGTTGACAGTTCCATTCTTGCCAAGAATGCTACTATGGGAGGTAGTATTGGTTTGGGTGGAACGTCCGCTAATTCTTTAAAAGGAGCAGGGGACACCAGCCGTAACAGCACATTGGAAGCAAAGATCAGCGCCCGGGTTCTTAATGTTTTGGATAATGGAAATTTGTTGATCGAAGGGAAAAGACAGCTGACGGTTAATGCCGAGGATCAGTATATTATTATTTCCGGAATTATTCGCCCGGAAGATGTGACGGTTAATAATACCGTTGCTTCCCAGTATATAGCCGATGCACGGATAATGTACACGGGTGACGGTGTTATTAATGATAAAATGAGACCGGGATGGCTGACCAGAATTGTCGATTGGGTCTGGCCATTTTAAACAGAAACATATTTTTTCACTAAATTGAAGAAAATTGCGGGAGCGGTAATATGAAGAAGGAAAAAACAACAATCGGTCTAGCCATTCTGGCGGTAATTTTAATGCTGGCTGATGCCGGATTTGCCGCGAGGATTAAAGATATAGCGGCAATCGGTGGTGTCCGGGACAACCAGCTGATCGGTTACGGCATTGTTGTTGGGCTTGCCGGTACCGGAGATGATTTGACTAAAAATCTTTATACCCGAGATTCCCTGGCCAACATCATGAGCCGGCAAGGGCTGACAATGAGGGATAAACTTTCCACAATGAAAGCGGACAATGTAGCCTCGGTTATGGTTACGGCCAAACTGCCGCCGTTTGCGAAGATCGGAACGAAAATAGATGTTGTTGTTTCTTCTCTGGGATCGGCTAAAAGTCTTCTGGGAGGAACGCTTCTGCTTACACCGCTGCGTGGTGTTGACGGCGAGGTATATGCCGTAGCCCAGGGTCCGATGACTCTGGGAGGATTTTCCGCAGGCGGAGCCGGCGGCAGTATATCCAAAAATCATACGACGGCGGGAAGCATTTCCAACGGTGCTTTTGTGGAAAAAGAGCTCAAATATGATTTTGACCAGAGGCGCTCGCTGATAATTAATTTACAGCGTCCTGATTTTACAACCGCATCCAGGATGGCCTCGACAATCAATAAAACAATATCTTTTGTTGAAGCAAAACAGATCGATGCATTTTCTGTTTCCGTCAGAGCCAGAGAAGCTTTTGAAGGAACACTTTCGGAACTTGTTTATTTTATTGAATCTCTGGATGTACCTGTTGATGTCGCCGCTGTAGTCATGCTGAACGAAAAAACCGGGACCGTCGTTATGGGTGATAATGTAAGAATATCAACTGTAGCGGTGGCCCATGGAAATTTAAGCATCCAGATCAAAGAAGATGCCAAAGTATCTCAGCCTTTGCCTTTTGCTCCGGCGCCACCTGCGGGCGGGGCGGCTCCGGCTGCCGGTCCAGGCGGTACGGTTGTTGCTCCCGGCGGGCAGACGGTTATAATACCGCAAACTACGGTAAATGCCACAGAAGAGAAGAAATACTTACTTATGGTTCCCCAGGGCGTGACGATATACGATGTTGTTCGGGCGCTTAATTCTCTTGGTGTTTCCCCGCGTGATTTAATAACCATCTTACAGGCGATAAAAGCAGCGGGTGCTCTGCAGGCGGATTTGCAAATCATTTAAAATTATTCAGGGGGAGATATGAGTGAAATAATAGATCTGAAAACAAAAGCAATAGAACAGACAAAAAACACAAATATCACAGGCAGGGAAAAGGAAGATTTGCACAAAATCAAGAAAGCCTGCAAGGATTTTGAATCTGTTTTCACTTATTATCTTTTTAAAACAATGCGTCAGACCATTCCGCAAAATACACTTTTGGGTAATATGTCCGGAAAGGGCACATATAATATGCTGATGGATCAAAAAGTAGCTGAGGAATTGTCCAATAAAGGCGGTGGTTTGGGTTTGCAGAAAATTCTTTTTGAACAATTGACCAAAAATTATATGAAGGAGGCTATCCAAAAAGATTAAAGTTATTTGTTGATTTTGCCGATAGGTGGAGTAAGGTAAGACAGTAAGGAGAAAGCAATATGAAAGTTTCCGATATTACAGATATTAATGCGCAAATGGTTCAGCAGTATCAGAAAAACGACAGCTATGTCGCTGCTTCTGATAAGCGGGCGGTTAATGCCGCAGTGAACCCGGAAGAAAAGGTTGATCTTTCCACCCAGGCAAAAGATATTCAGCAAGTAAAAAATGCGTTGACCAAGGTACCTGATGTGCGTGAGGAAAAAGTGCGGGAAATAAAAAATCAGGTAGAGAATGGTACATACAACGTTAGTGGAGAAGAGATTGCCGGTAAAATGGTGGGAGAATCGATCGTCGATCTTTTTGCTTGAAGAAAAGCAAGAAACCGCATTAATTGATTATTCTCATCTTTTATTCTTCCTTTCAGATAAACCTGATTTGTGTATATCTTTTTTCCGTCCGCTCTCCGGCGGATCTATTAACGTTCAATTAATTAAGGATTTTGTAATGTTAGAACAGAGCGTGAGCCTGACAAATTCGCACGAGTGCTCCTGCGAAAGTATCTTCACTTCTCTTGTGGAAGTATTGAAGAAAGAATTGATTGTGTATCAGGAGCTGAAAGAAGCCATTATCAGCGAAAAAATGATATTAAAAAAACCAAAGCTCGACGAAATTAATCATGTCAATGCCGTTAAGGAGAATATCATTCTGAAGGCGCGCATGCTGGAAGAAGCGAGAGGGAATATCTTAAAAAAAATCTCCCGCAATCTCGATATAAATGTAAACGGGATAAAACTCATGCAATTGGCGGAATATGCAGGTTATGAACAAAGAAAAGAAATCGAAATTATCAGAAACGAGCTTACATTAATTTCACAGGAGATAAATGCATTGAATGAGGCCAATAAGGATTTGCTTAATGCTTCTATGACGAATATTAAAAGCTCGCTGGATTTTATAAATTCAATCAGGTCTTCGCAGTCAGTTTATCTGGAATGCGGCAAAATGAAATCAGTAGAAAAAAACGGTATCTATCTTAATAAGGCAGGCTGAATCATGTCTAATATCGGCAGTGTTTTATATACGGCAAAACAGGCTATTCTCAGTAATTTAACGGCAATTAATGTGACCGGATCGAATATTGCCAATGTCAGCACACCCGGATATTCCAGACTTGTTCCGGTATTTGAATCGGTCGGGACAAAAGATCCCACATCGAGTCAGGAGCAGGTCGGGGTACAAATTTCCGAAATTAAGAGAATTTACAACAAATTTCTGGAAGCCCAAATAGTCTCTCAGGATTCAGCGGTAGGCAGTGCCACAGCCAGGAATGATTTATTGTCTCAGGTTGAAGGTGTATTGAATGAAAGCACGGGGAATGGGATAAACGATGCCTTAAACCGGTTCTGGAGTGCCTGGGAAAATCTTTCCGCCAATCCCTCAGGGGAAGCCGAAAGAACCGTCCTTGTATCAGCGGCGCAGAATCTGACCTCTGTTTTCAATCAAAGAGCGGAAGAACTGTACGGC
>MVRV01000129.1 GCA_002068015.1 Smithella sp. PtaU1.Bin162 | reverse complement strand
GAATCAGGCTGTTGCTCAGCGGGCGCCCCGGGCGTTTTATCTTTCCGAGTCCGGCGTAAGAATTGCGGCCAGTGAATATCGTGCTGCGGTTACTACAGATTCTGCTGATATTACTAATAATACATTTACTGCGCACAGCGTACTGCCCGCACTCCATAACAAAACATTTAAATTGGCGGATAACGTCAGCTCTTTTACGGTGTATGCTTATCCCTACTGGTTTTATGCCAATGATCCTTATCCGGCAAACAGCAGCCCGATAATTCTTTACCTGCCGGGCGGCATACCACATGATGATGCTGATGCGCCATTAACTATCCCTGCCTCCGGTATATTGAGAATAAAGAATTCCGCAGCGGTAAGACCAGCGCTTACCGCCTGGAACGGTACAAAGTATGTTTATTATACCGGAGCTGTGCCTGATCCATCATATAATTCCACGCGTGGCACACAGGTCACATTTACTTTATCCACTCTGTTTACCAGTGATATTTTAAAGGGAGACGAGTTTTATATAGGTTTTGTAACACCGCAGAATTCAAATCAGACAGGAACCAATCTGACCATTTACATACCGTCGACTTACGAAGGTTTTACCTATGATTATGCAAATATGGCGAAATGGTTTCCTCCTCAACAAGGGACTATAATTGTTGAAAAAACACCATACGCTTATAAATATGACTTGCGCATCATCGACAGTTCGAGCATGCCCATAGCAGTAACCTTGACCAATATCCAGACTCTTGACGGTGAAGCAGTTTCGGTGACTATTCAAGAAAAAGATAAAGTATATGTGGGAAAGAGCATCGGTTTCAGGTCAACATCAACGTACGGCGAGCAGTAGAACAACAGATACGGAATTTCAGGAGTAACCTATGAAAAAGATAAGTATAATATTTCTTTCTTTCTTAATATTTTTCTGTATGCAGGCAAATTTACCGGCAGAGCAAAAGGCGCAAAAAACGATCACAAATTACACCTATGATAAAAAACATGGCATAACGCCGGACGAAGCAGATGAAGGCGGAACTTCATCTGTTACTGTAATTCCAAGTGATAACAATTCCACTTCGGTGACAGCGGATGCGACGGGAGCCATAACTATTTCTCTGGGAAACAATCTTAATGACGGTTCAGGGTCCACATGGAATACGGGAACAAGCTCTTCCGCTGTTTGCAACCCCTGTACTAACGGCGTTTGTACTTTCGGCCTTGGTTTGCGCGCTTATTTTGAATTTAAATATGAAACTCCTGATACATCCACTACCAGCATGGCCGTTGCCGACGGCTTTACCTTTACTGTAGTGAACGCCTCTAACAACGATACAAGCATCAGAGGAGGTGTGCCGACGACATCATTCAGCCTGGGTGAGTTAATGGGATACGCGGGACCGGGCAATACTACTGCAGGGTCATCGACACCGCTTGCGAATACTCTGGATGGATTGGGATTGAAACCACCCAAAATGGCAATTGAATTTGACACTTACCCGAATACCGGTTCTGTGCAGTACAATGGCTGTAGCGGCAACCGCAATGATCACAATTATTCCAACCATGTTTCCGTGATGTTTTGGGGTTCCAATCCCGGTTCTTCTACCATGTGTTCCTATTACTCCACTGCCGGCAACAGTTATCGCCAAGCCAGTTTTGACGATAATGTGCATGGTGCCGGTGATGGAACATCATCCAATCCTTATAACTCAGCTTACAGCGGCAATGGATCGGGATTGGGCGGCTATTACGAGCGGGCAAGGTCATCGTCTACCGGATACAACTGGATGGAAGACGGGGCTTATCATCGCGTGCGCATTGAAATTATCCGCACACCAGCAGCTTATACTTATCAAATAAAAGTCTGGGTGGATTGCGAATCTTGTTCGGGTTCAACCTGTACTCCCTGTACCTCGAGTGAGTATGATTATTTTCAGGATGTCTATAACCCGTATACCAATAGCAGTTATTTGCCCAAAATTGACAGGACGGTTACTTTGTCACCGTATTACAGCTCACTTCTGAACACCGTGACATACGGCTTTACACAAGGTACAGGAGCTTCAACACAAACAATTACACTTAACAACCTGTCCGTTTATTTTCCTGCCAGTACTATTAGCCCAACCAGTGCTTCTTATGCATATGGCGCGCAATCAGGAACTGTGACTGTAGCAACAGCGGCATCGACCTGCACATGGAAGGCGCACAGCAATAGTCCCTGGATAACGGTTACAGACGATAATGTGGATAGAACAGGCAGCGGTACGGTGACCTACAGTATTGCAGCCAATTCAGGCGCTGCGCGTACCGGCTATATCATTATCGCCGGTCAGACCTTCACCGTAACTCAGGCCGCCGGTCCTCCGTCTTGTACACTTATGGCCGCCTCCAACATTATTCCTTACAACAGCACAAATACCCTGACCTGGACGGTTAACGGTACGGCAACAGGTGCAAGCTGGATATCATCGCCCGGCGGCACATGCGGTAGCCCCAATCCTGCCGGTGGTTCCTGCACCACGGCAGCCCAGACCACGGCCGGAGCAAGAACCTACACGTTAAATGTCTCGAACGCAGCCGGCAGCAGCAGCTGCTCATCCACATTCTATGTCGGTTGTTCGGGATATACTGTTTATAATAATACGGGGAGCCGCCGTGATTTCCGCATTACCAATTCATCATGTTCACGGACAAACAACGGCAGCGCCATCTCGGGCACTTTGAATACCGGTGAGACTGTGACAAGGTACGGCACGAATAACCGGTCCTGCGGTTCGGCCCAAGGTTCATTTGGCTATACGGATGCCATGAATGTAGATATATTGTTTAACGGCGGGGATGGTGATTGCCAGGTTAACTATAATTACAATGATACGGCCACCGACCGTTAAAATCATTATTTCGGTATAATATCCGCTAAATACGGAGGAGGAAGTTCGGAAACATGTTATGGATGATTTTGTATTATAAATTTTAATCAATGATATTATTTTTTTGCCAACTGTGATATGAGGGTGCGCAAAATAATTAATTGTGAATATTTAATTTTGGCAGAATGATAAGTTATTGTATTTGAATAACAATCTCACCATGCAGGACGTTTCGAATTTCTTTGCCATCCGCGTAAGAATACGGGAGAAGCAAAGCTTTAACAAATAAAACATTTATTAAAGGATCGGGTCTATGGAAGAGAAGAGAACAGAGGAAAAGAAGAACAAGGTAATATCAACAGCAGAGGCCGTAAAATTAATAAAGAACAGTGACATGATAGCAACATCGGGATTTGTCGGCATCGGATTTCCCGAGGAACTGGCCATTGCCCTCGAAAAACGCTTTCTGGATACGGGTGAACCACGGGATCTGAATCTGCTTTATGCGGCGGGTCAGGGTGATGGTAAGGATCGCGGCCTTAATCACTTCGCCCACGAAGGTATGGTGAAAAGGGTAGTTGGCGGTCACTGGGGGCTCGCACCTAAACTGGGCCGGATGGCGCTGGATAACAAAATTGAAGCATACAACTTTCCACAGGGTACTGTTGCTCAATTATTTCGGGATATTGCGGGAAACCGTCCGGGAACATTTACTCGTGTTGGTCTCAAAACTTACTGTGATCCCCGCCTCGACGGCGGTAAAATAAATGCCAAAACAAAAGAAGATCTCGTGGAATTGGTTAAATTCAACGGGATGGAATATCTCTGGTATAAAGCCATAAATATTAATGTCTCTCTGGTCAGGGGTACAACCGCCGATTTAAAGGGTAACATTACTTTTGAAAAAGAAGCTCTCATTTTAAATGCTCTGGAAATGTGCCAGGCGGCAAAAAAATGCGGTGGTATTGTAATTGTTCAGGTGGAAAGGCTGGCGGAGTCCGGAACACTTAAAGGCAGGGAAGTTGTCATTCCCGGAATACTGGTGGATTATGTTGTTGTTGCCAAACCCGAAAATCACTATCAGACATTCAGCGAACAGTATAATCCGGCTTACAGCGGAGAGATAATTGTTCCTCAACACACGATCAAGCCATTGCCGCTTGATGAACGAAAGATCATCGGCAGAAGGGCGGTAATGGAATTAAGGCGCAATACCATAGTCAATCTGGGTATTGGCATGCCGGAGGCTGCCTCCATTGTTGCCGCGGAAGAGGGTGTTCAGGATTATATGACATTGACTGTGGAACCAGGTCCGATCGGTGGAATTCCGGCCGGTGGATTAAGTTTCGGCGCTGCCTCCAATTTTGAATGCCTTGTTAATCAGGCCCAGCAGTTCGACTTTTATGACGGCGGCGGACTTGACCTTGCCTTTTTAGGGCTGGCCCAGGCCGATGACAAGGGTAATCTCAATGTTAGCAAATTTGGCCCGAAATTTGCCGGCTGCGGAGGATTTATTAATATTACTCAAAATGCCAAGAAAGTATTTTTTGTGGGAACGTTTACGGCCGGAGATCTGCAGATCAGCACGAAAAATGGAGAATTGATAATTGTAAAAGAAGGCCCGATTAAAAAATTTGTCAAAAAAGTGGAACATGTCACTTTCAGCGGTGATTATGCACTGGAAGTTAAACAGCCCGTGCTTTATATTACGGAAAGGGCCGTATTTAAACTGACACCGGAAGGCCTCGAGTTGATCGAAATAGCTCCGGGTATTGATCTGCAAAAGCAGGTTCTTGATCAAATGGAATTCAAGCCGATAATCAAGGGTACACCGAAATTGATGGACAAGAGA
>MVRV01000128.1 GCA_002068015.1 Smithella sp. PtaU1.Bin162 | reverse complement strand
AGGAAGAATATTTTGAAAGTATCAGGAAGTTGAATTTGCCTGTGTATGTAATGGGGGAAAAGGTTAAAAATGTTGATCATCCGATAATCTGGCCGTCCATCAATTCGGTAGGCATGACCTATGAGATAGCCCAGGATCCGCAATACGAAGATTTGGCGACGGCAAAATCGCATATTACCGGGAAGAAAATCAACCGCTTCACACATATCCATCAGAGCATCGATGATCTGGTGAGAAAAATAAAGCTTCTGCGCCTCATGGGCCAGAAGACGGCATCGTGTTTTCAGCGCTGCGCCGGGCTTGATGGAATGAACGCCCTCAATGCAATAACCTTCGAGATGGATGCCGAAATGAAAACGGAATACCATCAGAGATTTCTTAATTTCATGCGCATCATTCAGGAAGAAGATCTGGTATGCGATACGGCGCTGACCGATCCGAAAGGCGACCGGTCACTGGCTCCGGGTAAACAGAAAGATCCGGATATGTACCTGCATATCGTCAAGAAGGATGCCAAAGGTATTGTTGTCCGCGGCTGCAAAGCCCATCAGACCGGAGCCACCAACTCCCACTGGATTGCGGTATTTCCCACCTCCGCCATGAAGGAAGAGGATAAGGATTATGCCGTATCTTTCGTTACTCCGTCCAATGCCAAAGGAATTACCTATGTTTTCGGAAGACAGTCCTGCGACACAAGGAAGCTGGAGAAAGGGAAAATCGATGTCGGCAACCTTAATTTCGGCGGTCAGGAAGCCTATATAATATTTGATGATGTTTTTGTGCCCTGGGAAAACGTTCTTATCGGCGGCGAGACCCAATATGCCGGGCGGGTTGTCGAAATATTCGCTAATTATCATCGCACCAGCTACGGCGGGTGCAAGATCGGTGTGGCCGATGTGTTGATCGGGGCCACATCGCTGCTTACAAAATGCAACGGCACCTCCAAAGCTTCTCATGTCAGGGATAAACTTACCGAGATGGTTCATCTGGCCGAGACCTGCTATTCCTGTGCTTTGTCGGCGCAGACCGAAGGCAGCCGTCACGCCTCCGGCGGGTATCTTGTCAACGGATTGATCGCGAATGTCTGTAAATTGAACATTACGAGATTCCCGGCGGAGATTTCCCGTTTGTCGCAGGATTTGGCGGGAGCGGTTGTCGGAACGACACCTTCGGAGAAGGATTTTGATATACCGGGCGGAATCGGGGAACTTCTGAAGAAATATTTAAAAGGGGCGGCTGATTTTTCCTGGGAAGAAAGAGTGCGCTGCATCCGGCTGATTGAAAACATCACTATGGGAACAGGCGCCGTGGCCTTTTTTACGGAAGCGATTCACGGGGCGGGTTCACCGCAGGCGCAGCGGGTGATGATTTCCCGTTACAGCAATCTGGATATGAAAGAAAAACTGGCCAAAAATATTGCCGGAATTCAGGAAAAATAAACGAATCGAAAAAAACTTATTGGAGAATTGAATAGATATTAAATTTACCAGGAGGACAATACAGATGTCAAGCAACGATGTAGTGGTAGTGGAAATGGGCAGAACAGCAGTCGGCAGGATGGGTGGAGGATTTACCACCGTACCGTCTATAGAACTGGCGACTTTTATAATTTCAGAAGTTATGAAAAAAGCAAAATTTGATCCTATGGAAGTAGAGGAGATTATTCTGGGCAATGTGGAAAACAGGAGCAATGAATCGTGTATCGCCAGATGGGCGGGGCAGCGGGCCGGAATGCCGATTCACGTGGTCGGATACGGCATCAACAAACTTTGCGGATCAAGCATAAAAGCAATACATTGCGCGGCGGATTCAATCCGGGCGGGCCGGAACAACGTGGTTCTGGCAGGTGGTGTGGAAAATATGACCGGTTACCGCTATGCCATGGATAAAGGACGGTACGGTTATCGTCTGGGTGACAGTGTTCTGATCGATACGTTGATGCAGGTGCTGGCGGATAATCCCGATCCGAAGAAGCGTCCGGCGGCGCAGACTGCGGAGAATCTGGCCGTAAAGTACAAGATTACCAGAGAAGATCAGGATGTGTTTGCCTATACCAGCCAAATGCGGGCGATTACGGCAATTAAGGAAGGAAGATTCAAGAAAGAAATTATTCCCATGGAAGTAAAAGTCAGCAAAAAGGAAACGAAAGTCGTCGACACCGATGAACATCCGCGTCCGGAAACAACGATGGAGGGGCTGGCCAAACTGCCTCCGATTCTTCCGGGCGGAACGGTTACCGCCGGCAATTGCTGCGGCATCAATGATGGCGCTTCTCTGATGGTGCTGATGAGCGAAAAGAAGGCCCAGGAACTGAAGATGAAACCGCTGGCCAAGATCCGCGGTTATGCCTCAGCCGGTGTGGAAATGCATATTTTCGGCATTGGGCCGGCGCCCGCGATAAAGAAATCACTGGAGATGGCGAATCTGAAATTGGGCGATCTGGGGCTTGTTGAGATTAATGAAGCCTTTGCCGCCCAGGTCATTGCCTGTGAAAGGGAACTCGGTCTTGATCACAACATAGTCAATGTAAACGGGAGTGCCATTGCTTTGGGTCATGCATTGGGCAATACGGGGACGAGAATCAGCATTACGTTGTTGCACGAGATGTTCCGCCGCAATTGCAAATACGGAGTGAGCAGTGCCTGTATCGGGTCCGGTCTTGGTGTCGCCGTTGTATGGGAAAACCTCTGCCTGTAAAAAAGAGTTTACCTTGCGGTGCCTCCTTCCATATAGAAATTCGGATACAACAGGCGCATGGTTTTAGCTATCATTGCTGCCGGCTGTGCTTTGGGGCCGTTTACCCCCCCCAGTGTCCTGATGATCTCAGCCGGCGGTTGTACCGGGCAAAGGGCAAAAGCTTTTTACGATAAAAGTACGGCTGTGTTTCCGGGTAAGGAAATCGTTTTTGAAGAAGATTAGGTTGATGTCATTATTAAATCAAAGAAACTTGCTGAAAACAAAAGCAATGAAGGGTGCAGCAGAAATTAAATTGATTCTGAAAGCGATCCGGTTTGGGCATTGCGATTCGGGATTGCGGAGTTATATTTCCACGAACTTGCTGCGGGGGTAGGTTATTTGCGTAGACGATGGGTTGATTTCGTGGATTGGGAAAAGGAGTATAAACAAAAATTAGTTTCGGTAGAAGCTGCTGCAGCGTTCATCAAATCCAACGACCGGATTTGTTCTGCGACTGTTGCGAGCATTCCCACGGATTTGCTGATTGCCATCGGAAAAAGATGGACGGAGCTGGAAAATGTTACCATCATCAGTCAGATTGCTCTGTATCCTTTTGATTTCTTCAAGAAGGAATACAAAGGACACATCAAGTATCATGTGATGTTTATGGGGGCTCTCGAAAGAAAGTATTATCCGGAAGGAAACATGGATATTACTTCCTACAACTTTTCGCGATCCGACTGGCTGGTCAAAAACCGGATGAAAGCGAACGTCTTTGTTTCTGAAGTATCTCCGCCGGATGAAAACGGAAATATGAGTTTGGGTCCCCTGGGGGGAATGTTTGGTAAAATTGCCTCGGAATATGCCGATACGGTAATTCTGCAGGTAAACAAGAAAACTCCTTATGTTTACGGTGCGGAAACATCCTTTATCAATATCAGAGATGTCGATTATATTTGTGAGTCGGACCGGGATCTGGCGGTGCTGCCTCAACCGCCGGTGGCGGAAGAAGAAACTAAAATAGCGTCCCATATAATCCCGTATATTGAAGACGGCTCCACAATCCAGATCGGCCTGGGCGGAGTAGCCAATGCCGTAGGATTTTTTCTTGAGGATCATAAGGATCTTGGAGTTCATACCGAGATGCTGACCGATTCTTTGGTACATCTGGCCGAAAAAGGAGTGATTAACGGCAGTAAAAAATCCATCCATAAAGGTGAAATGATAATTGCCTTCGGTCTCGGATCGAGAAAGCTTTATGATTTCATGCATAAAAATGAAAGAGTCAAATCGTATCCCGTATACTATGTTAATGATCCCTATGTTATCGGAAAAAACAAAAAGTTTGTTTCGATCAACAGTTGTCTGGCCTGCGATCTGACGGGTCAGGTCGGATCAGAATCCATCGGTTTTCATCAATTCAGCTGCACCGGCGGACAGCTGGATTTTGTGCGGGGAGCATCGCTTGCGGAAGACGGCAAATCTTTCCTGTGCATGAATTCAACAGCCAGAAAGAAAGACGGAACAGTTGTTTCCAAAATCACTGCTTCTTTACCGCCGGGAACGGTAGTTACAACCCCGCGGACGGATGTTCATTATGTTGTGACCGAGTACGGCGTTGCCGATCTTCGGGAGCGGAGTATCGCCGAAAGAGTAAAGGCGCTCGTCAACATTGCCCATCCCGATTTCCGCGATGAACTGGCCCGGCAGGCAAGAGAATACGGCATTATATTCGCCTGAATAATTCAATTTACATCGGCACACATTGATGCTATCAGACCATGTGCTTGGAAATAGGGATGGTCAAGTCAATGCCTTATTCAGTACGAAATCTGGAAAAACATGGAGGGGAAAATGACAATAAAGACGTTTGGAATTATCGGAGCAGGACAGATGGGAAACGGGATTGCCCAGGTTGCGGCGCATCCCGGCGGATTAAACGTGATTATGAACGATATCGCCGAGCAGTTTGTAGATAAAGGGATTGATACGATATCCAGGAATCTGGACCGATTAGTGGCCAAGGACAAGCTTAAGGCGGAACAGAAGAAGGAAATCTTAAGCCGGATTAAACCAAGCACAAAGCTCGAAGACATGAAGGATGCGGATTTTGTGGTTGAGGCCGCGGTGGAAAGGGAAGACCTTAAGCTGAATATCTTCCGTAAGCTCGATGAAATCTGCAAGCCGGGGGTAATTCTTGCCACCAATACATCTTCGATTCCGATTACAAAGATTGCCGGCGCCACCAGGCGTGCCCAGCTGGTCATCGGGATGCATTTCATGAACCCGGTGCCGGTGATGAAACTTGTGGAAATTATCCGCGGGCTCGCCACTTCTCAGGAAACATATAACCTTACCGAGGCATTGAGCAAGCAATTCGGCAAAGTTCCCGTGGAATGCAATGATTTTCCGGGGTTTGTATCCAACAGAATACTCATGCCCATGATCAACGAGGCGGTTTACGCCCTTTTTGAAGGAGTCGGAACGCCGAAAGCCATTGATGACATCATGATGCTGGGTATGAACCATCCCATGGGTCCCCTGGCTCTGGCTGATCTGATCGGTCTCGATACCTGCTACGCCATTATGGATGTTCTGCATAAGGGATTCGGCGATTCCAAATACAGGCCGTGCCCGCTTTTGAAGAAATACGTGGATGCGGGATTTTTGGGAAGGAAAACCGGCCGTGGATTTTATGAATACGGCAAATAGCTGATTTCCGCCGATAAGGAAAAAAGTTTGAGAGAGAACAGGGGCCTTCCTTTTGTGCCGATAAGGGGAAGGCTCCTGACAATATTTATGGAAAAGAGAGATTTATATTTTAAAATGGAAAGAGCGGGGTATGATATCTTATCCGGAGGAGAACGCGGATGAAAACAAGGATAACAGAACTTTTCGGTATTAAATATCCGATTTTACTTTCTGGAATGAGCTGGATCAGTACCCCTGCGCTTGTCGCTGCGGTATCCAATGCCGGCGGACTGGGAGTGCTGGCCACCGGACCGTTAAATGCCGCAGAGACCAGAAAATCGATCAACTTAATCAGGAAATTGACGGATAAACCTTTTGGTGCCAATGCATCGCTTCTGCTTGCCCATTCCGTTGAAAATGCCAAAGTTCTTCTGGAGGAAAAAGTTCCGGTCATTAATTTTGCCCTGGGTAAAGGAGACTGGATAGTAAAAGCCGCCCATGCCTACGGCGGAAAAGTCATCGCGACGGTTGTGAATTCCCATCATGCCAAAAGAGCTCAGGATTATGGATGTGACGGGATAATCGTAACCGGTCATGAGGCCGCCGCGCACGGCGGCGATGTGACCACCTTCGTCTTGGTTCCGGGCATCTCGGCAGAGTTGAAAGTACCGGTTATCGTTGCCGGAGGTATTGCCGATGGCCGTGGACTTGCCGCCGCACTCGCTCTGGGGGCCGATGGTGTCGCCATGGGTACACGCTGGATGATGACCAAGGAAAGTCCTTTGCATGATAATTATAAGCAATTATCTTTGAAAACCGATATCTATACTACCTTATATTCGGACAGGATCGACGGCATGGCCACACGCGTTCTCGATACGCCGGCGGCACGCAGTGCGGCCAAAAAAGGATTCAGCCTGATCGAAGCATTTGTGTCGGCAAAAAAGGCGACAGCAGGCATGGATCAGTCGTTTACAAAACTGCTGATTGATTCTCTGTCTCAGGGTGTTAAAAAATCCGTTCAGCTTGCGCATCTGGCCATTGGGGGAGAAGCATACCGCCGGGCGACGGAAGAAGGAAATCTCGCTACGGGTGTTCTACCTGTCGGTCAGAACGTAGGATTGATCAAAGATATTCCGACTGCGGCTTACGTGATGGAACAGATTGTTGCCGAGGCAAAGCTCATTCAAAAAAAGATGGGAAATCAATTATCCGATTAGTCGCCACCGGTTATTTATCCCTGTTGTTGACGGGAAAATGATAAAGATGGTTATCAATTGCCGAGAATGATATAATCCGGGCCAAAAAATGCTTTTTGCGGAGGGAACGCTATGCCGGAAAAAAAATTAATCACGGAAAGAAAAGGGCATGTGCTGCTCATGGGGCTAAACCGTCCGGACAAGATGAATGCCTTTGATGTGGAGCTGTTTACGGATCTTGCTGCCGCAATGGGTGAATTAAACGATGACCCGGAACTGCGCTGCGGGCTCCTGCATGCTGCAGGTAAGCATTTTACGGCCGGGCTGGATCTGCCCGACTGGGCGGGTGTTTTTAGTAAAGGAGTATATCCGCCTCCTCTTCCCGCAGGTGCCTGTGACATCTTCAGTATGTTTGACGGGATAAGGCACCTGGAAAAACCACTGGTCATGGCGGCTCAGGGCATTTGTTTTACGATCGGGCTCGAAATAATGCTGGCGGCCGATATTCGGATCGTGTCGCAGGATATCCGCCTTGCGGTGCTGGAGGTCAAGCGCGGCATCTATCCGGTGGGAGGGGCGACGATACGGCTTCCCCGGGAGATAGGATGGGGAAATGCCATGCGCTACATTCTGACCGGCGATGAAATGCACGCCGAAGAAGCCTTGAGACTGGGGCTTGTTCAGGAGGTAACGGAAAACGGCAAACAGTTCGAAAGGGCGCTGGCCATTGCCGAACACATCGCTAAACAGGCGCCGCTCGCGGTAAAGGCGTCGCTACTTTCCTGCCGCAGGGTTTATAAAGAAGGGGAAAAACAGGCGGTGGCTAGGTTGATGCCCGATCTCATGGTGCTTATGCGCAGTGAGGATGCAGCCGAAGGCGTAAAATCTTTTTTAGAAAGAAGAGAGGCGAAATTTCAGGGACGCTGAAAAAATCTTTTTTCTTATATATAGCCGTCGATTTATTTGGCGATCCGGAGATTAAAATCCTGTTCGTTTTCCTCCCAAATTCGTATTTCCCGCAATAAACCGTTTAAATTCCGGATGCTCGGAAAGCAGTTTTCCGCCAATATCGATAAGATTATTCACCTGTTCATGAGTCAGATTAAATGATGTCGGAAGATCATTAAAGTAACTTCGCCATCCGGGATCGTCAATATTATCGAAGGCCAGATCAACAGCATATAACTTGAGATTTCCTCCGGCCAGCGGCGGGATTTTGTAATCACCATGCGCGTGCCGGTCGAGTAATTGCTGACAGCCTGCGATGTCCTGCTGTGCCTTAATCCGCTCGCTTATCAAATCGCTGAATACCTGCACTGATTCGAAAGTGTAATTATCCATCGAGACCGTAGCCGTTTTATAGGCTGTAGTGGGGAGGCCGGGGGGAGATTCGTTTTTATCGAAACTTTCCTTTTTTTGCGTTTTGGCATTGACGACGATTACCAATAACCGCTTTATTTTGCCGTTATTGATTTTTGTCCGGATGCCTTCGCGGACGTAAAGATCGTAAACAGCTCTAAGCCCCAGATTATCCGCCAGACCTCCGTCCATCAGGTGTACATAAGGATGTTCCTTTTCGTCGGCATAAATCGTTTTGTCGGATGAGGAGTAGAAACGGCGCTTGTTTGCCCAATAATCTTCCCGGGCCAGTTCATCCTCCGGGGTAATCTTTTTCCCGCAAGTAAGAGGATAATTGACGAGGCTGATCGGCGAGAGCAGAAAAGGAAACGCGGAAGAGGCGGCAACGGCGCGGGAAACGGGATAGGAGCGAATGTCGGAGCCCAGATAGCAGAATTGCCTTCCGGTGAATTCGAAGCGAGCACCCTGATAAAGATTGGTGGCATTCACAATCAAAAACGGCTTTTTCCCCTGCCCGGCGAGCGCTCCGTAAGTTTTTTTGTCGAAAATAATTTCGTCGTAAATTTCGGCGGCAAGATCAATGCGGCTGAAATAAGGGGAAGCCAGCCGCCACCAGTTGACCGGATTGAAAAGCTCCCGCAGAATCTCCCCTTCCATGTTGCGGTAGAGGAATTTGTCTTTAAAATCGGTAAAAATTCTGTTTCCGAAAAGTGCATAATAAGCACCGGTAAACGATCCGCCGGAGACGGTGGAAATTACATCGACTTCTTCCAGTATTGTTTTTCCGGATTTATCCAGAGGCATTTCCCGGAGTTTATTGAGCACTCCATAGGCTAGTGCGGCGGCGCGTGTTCCGCCGCCGGAAAAGGTAAGAACGATAAATGTTTCATCGCTTCCCTCCGGAGAATGAATTTTACTGAAATTATAAGTGTCGTTGCATTGAGCCGATGTAAGCGGTTGGTTTTGCGGATAGTGGGCACAGCCGGTAAAGGTTGCCGCCGCAATAAAAAGGGCCGTTATCAGGTGGAATTTAAATTTTTTCAAAGGTCACCTCCCGCGGCCGAAGAGGCGATGTGGCGGAAAGAACGATTTTCTTTTTTTTCGGACGGAAATTTTTCGGCGGCGCTTTCAGAGAAATGATGTGGGTGCCTTTTTCCGCTTCAAGAATTTCGCCTGTGTACCCCTGAACAACTTTGTCGATTAATACTCCTCTCTCCTCCGGAAAATTTACCAGCAGATATTCCAT
>MVRV01000127.1 GCA_002068015.1 Smithella sp. PtaU1.Bin162 | reverse complement strand
AAACAGGGGTGCCGCAACTATTCTTTTTTCCAGAATCAGACCCATCCCCGGGGCTTTATACCGGCAGTCAATAGCGTATTATCTCCTCTGCCATTCCGAAACAGATTTTTAGTTAATTCTCAAAAAGTGGTTTCTGTATGAGATTTAAAAACAGGTTAAGCTTTTTTCTTATTCCTTCTGATCTTTTTCATTAATGTTACGATTGCATCCGGGGTTGATTCTGCCTGAGTTTTGTCAAGAATACTAGAAACAAATTTCACGCATAGACTTGTGGCTTCGTTGCTTTTGGTTGCATGCCTAGACCCGGATTGTAATTGATTTTGTAATTGTCATTATGTTATAAGACTCCACGTAATTAAACATAAATGAACATAGAATATAAATCTTTTAAATAGTAATTTTGCACATATACATGATTTTGCAAGTGTTTTGTGGGATGGGCTATTTTTCATCTTTTTGCACTCCGAAGCCAGGTGCCGCGCGTTCGAGTCGCGCATCGCCCACCAATAAATTTTCTTTTATTTTTAACAATTTACAAACAGGGAACATAATTCTACACCATTTTTACTGATTTATACTAATTAAATGATTATTTTTATTGACATATTATTCCGTCCTTCTTATACTCTACATTGACGGTAAGTATAACGTTTTTTAACAGAGCAAACGGCTTAAACATTTTAATTGTAAGAGATTAAAGCGCCGTTGTGATCTGATAATAAACAAGTGAAGCAGAACCTGTGGCATCGGGTAAGACCGATCTACTCGATTAAAAATAAGCACTATCATTGAGAATATGAAAAGAATAAAAAAAACATTTACCGCATTTTTTTTGATTGCCCTTGGTCTGTTTTTTCTTTCTTCCTGCTCCCTTATCGACCAACAGACAAAAAAGGAAGTAAAGGAAACACCCCCTGCCCCTGCTCCCGCCCCCGCAGAGACGCAACAGCAGATCAAGGAAACTCCTCAAGAAATCAAAGAACAGCCTAAAAAGACTATCGAGAAACCCGAAACACACCATCAGCATAAAGCAGTTCCCAAACCGCCTGTTCAACAAGATATTGGAATTTCCGGTAAACAGTCACAGCAAAAATACTACAACCTGGGAATGAAATATTACTCACAGGAGCAGTATGAAGAAGCCAAGAAAGCCTGGCAGATGGTCATAAAATTGGGCAAAAAAACTGCTCTGGCTAATAAAGCCCGGGAAAACATAAAAAAAACCGACCAAATTTTAAAGACACTTAAGGAAATAAGTGGAAAATGAAAAATGAAACGGCCAAAGTCGGGAACAAAGATATTATAGATGTTTTACCCCCTGAAAAAAAAGTACCGGAAAGCCAGATAAAATCAGGTAACCCCGCTGCCACGGTATTGACAACCGTCAAACAAAGCACCTCGACACCACCATTACATGCCTATACAAAATTTTCTTTTTTTGTTTCTTCCATGAGTATTCGCTATAAAATTGCCGGCGCTCTTGTCCTTGTCCTTATTCTGGCAATTGCCGCACTTGGAATGGTGACTTTTTCCCGCCAGAAAAGCATTCTTGAAGAAGAGGTTAAAAAAAGAGCAGGAGTGCTTGTTCACCAGCTTGCCGGTATCGGCAAAGAAGGTCTGATGACCAAAGACGACCTCTCTGTTTTTTCATCAATTAAAGACATTCAAAAACATGTGGGTGTCGTCTATGCAATGGTTCTGGATAATAATGGTGCCATTTTTGTGCATAATATTCTATCGGAAAAGGGGAAAGCTCTTTCCAATCCCATCGATCAAAATACTCTGAAGACGGAACAACTTCTTTTCCAGAAAACATCTTTTAACAATGAGCCGGTCATGGATGCCGCTCTGCCTATTTCAGTCCTTTATCAATCCAAAAATATCCGGATTGGTACAGCCAGAATCGGAATTTCTGAAAAAGAACTGCAAGACGCCATCGCCAAACAGAAACTGACGTTTTTCTGGATTTCGATCGTTTTTGTGACTATTGGCCTCTTAATCGCGTATGCTCTGGCCAAAGTACTCACAGGTCCGATCTACACTCTGGCTGTTGGCATGCAGATAGTTGCTCAGGGAGATCTGAATCAACAAGTAAAAGTAACCTATAAGGATGAAATCGGCAAGCTTACCGAATCATTTAACCAAATGGTGTTAAGCCTGCGGGAAAAACTGCACATGGAAAAATACCTTTCTCACTCCACCTTGAAGAGTATCCGCAAATCACGGGATATGTCCGAATTAAAACTGGGCGGGGAAAGAAAATATGTGACTGCGCTTTTTTCCGACGTCAGAAATTTTACTGAAATGTCCGAAAAAATGAGTCCGGAAGAAATACTTGAAGTTCTGAATACTTACCTTAATTTGCAGGCTAAAATCGTCCGCAACCGGGGAGGCGTTGTTGATAAATATGTGGGAGATGAAATAGTGGCGATTTTCGAGGGAAAAGGACAGGAAATTAATGCCGTCCGCGCAGCTATAGAAATACAGAAATTCTGTCGCACCCTGAACTGGGCACGGGCAAAGCTCGGCAAAAAACAGATGAACGTAGGTATCGGGTTGAACAGCGGCGATGTAGTCATGGGCAATATGGGCTCTCAGGAGCAGATGAATTATACCGTTATCGGTGATAATATTAATTTAACGTCCCGCCTGTGCAGTGCAGCAGCAGCCGGACAAGTAGTTATCAGTAAAGCCACCGCAGATGCCGTCGGTAAAGCGGCAACTCTCCATAAACTGGACTCGATCAAAGTGAAAGGCAAGGAAAAGCCGATTGACATTTTTGAAGCCGCAGCCGTTTCAGGCGTTTCCCGGGGAACAATGCGTCGAGACGTTCATATTGAAGCCACTTACAATCTTACAGGTCTTGCCGATGAAGTTAATTCATGCACAATAAAGAATTTAAGCTCCGGCGGATGCGCGATTGATGCACCCACACCTCTGGGAGCAGGATCCCAGCTGCAGTTACATGTTACGGATAAAAATTTAAAACACTTAAGTGATGTCAAAGCCACTGTTCGTCACGCCCGTAAAATCAACGACCGGTATTTCGTCGGATTGAGTTTTGATGAACTTTCGGAAACTGCCCAGGCTGCAATTATCGACTGGACACATAAGATTGAAACCGAAATTTACCACTCCGCATCCGGTAATTAATACCATATAAAAATGAGCTTCTTGCCTAAGACGGGAATAGTTTGCTTATCCATGATGTTGTTTCTCCCTATTATTTTTTTTCAGCACTAATAATAAATCTTGATTTCTATTTTGGTCTGGTATAGAACGCACACCTGTAAAATTTTTTAAAGACTCCTTGCCTGTAGCTTGAACTATGGGCTTAAGAGCCGAAAGGAGGAAATCTTGAAAAGGTATGAAGTTGTAACTATTGTAAAAGCCGATCTGGCAGAAGAAGATGTAACCGCCATAATTGAACGCAGTCAGACCATTATCACCGACCGTAAGGGTGTTATTGCTAAAGTCGACAAGTGGGGCAAAAGACGCCTGGCTTACGAAATCAACAAACAAAAAGACGGTTTTTATTTCCTGATCGATTTTGCCGGTAATGGAGCCATTGTCGCGGAAATTGAAAGAAATTTCAAAATCGATGATCGTATTTTGAAATTCATGACCGTGAAAAAAGAAGGCGCCGTTACCCGGGAAGGCATGGATCAGGAAGTTGCTGCTGCAGAAGTCAAGCGAACACAAATCCGCATTGAAACCGATTCTTCAGCTTCTTCCGAAGAAAGACCCGCTCAGCAGGTAGTCAGAGCCGCAGGTGATATAAAGACCCGGCGACCATTCGTTAAAAAAATCTACAATAAAGAAGAACAAACTGTAAAGGGGGAATAAATCATGGCCACATCTAATGGAGATAAACCGGCACGTCAGCCCCAGAAGAAATTTTTCCACAGAAAAAAGTTTTGCCGTTTCTGCACGGATTCCAATATAAAGATTGACTATAAAAATCTGGCTATTCTCAACAGTTTTGTTACCGAAAGAGGCAAAATCATGCCACGTAGAATTACCGGTAACTGTGCCAATCATCAAAGAGAACTGACCACGGCAATAAAGCGGGCCCGTTCGATTGCTATTATGCCTTTTGTCGCTTCTGAAGGAAGGTAAAGGTTGGACAAATTGCTTGCCGGCTTCTTTTCCCGAGGAAAACGCCGGCAAGTTTTCTTTTCCCCCTGAATAATTGTTTATGCCATTCTGTATTGCGGCTTTTGCCCGCCACACGGACGTGATTTCCCTGAATTATGCTCTTTTCCCCTATTAATATACCAGGAGAAATTCAAAGAAAAGCGGCTTAAAGACGTAAAGAAAACATATTGATGATCCAATTCAATACAAGCCGGCGGATAAAACCCAGAAAAAACATTTTGGTATCAGGCAGGTTATAAGCATTGGAAATATTTGGCATTCGAATCATTCATAATTCTTTCTTGCGGATATTATTAATCATATCTTTTTTTCTTCTGGCCGCAACTTTTATTCCTGTTTTCGGCTTATTTTTTCTTATTTTTATTCCTTTGCTTACGTTTTTTTACAGCACTTTTGTCGGGAAAATTAAAACGGCAGCAGCCTTTTTCATTCCTGTGATGCTGCTTATCCTCCTTTCCCGATTATCGCAATTCAACACACCTTATCTGGTAATGCTAACAATGGGAATGGCTGGATTTATTATTTCCGCTGAAACTGAAAAAGGCAGTTCAATTGAAAAAACAATAATTTATCCGTCATTGATAGTCATAGGTGCAATTTGTATCTATTTCATCTATTCAGGTTTTGAGCTATCCGTAAATCCATGGAGCCTGGTACAACAATTTGTCAGCCAGACAATTGAACAAAATATAAGTATATACAGTCAATTACCTCTGGATAAAGAAGACATAAACTTGTTAAAAGATAACAAACAGATTTTTGTCGGCGTTTTTACCGGCATTTTCCCCGCTCTGGCAGTTATCTTATCCATCGCCGTCGTCTGGATCAATGTTTTAACCGGGCGGGAAATGCTCCGCAGGACGGCAATGCCGGCATCAAAGCTCGATAGATTATGTCAGTGGAAAGCCCCTGATTTTATTATCTGGATTTTTATCATTGCGGGCGGACTGCTTCTGATACCAGATGAGCACATACGGTTTTTCAACCTGAACCTCTTGCTTATAATCTGCTTCATTTATTTACTGCAAGGCTTCGCCATCACGAGCTTTTTTTTCCAGAGTAAGAGCATACCGCTTATTTTCCGTTATCTTTTTTATTTTTTAATTGCCGCTCAGCAATTTCTTATGATACCTATAGCCGCTGTCGGATTATTTGATATTTGGGTTGATTTCCGGAAATTTTTCCGCAAGAATCAAGCTTCCATTTAAAAGTATTTAATAATGATTTTATAAGGAGAATTTTTATGAAAGTTATATTAAAGCAAAATGTTCCTTCTCTGGGCAAAGCCGGTGATTTAGTCAAAGTAAATGATGGCTATGCCCGTAATTTACTGATTCCCAAAGGTCTCGCCATTGAAGCTAATGAAAAAAATATCAAAACTTTCGAACACGAGAAAAAGAATATCCTGCAAAAGGCGGAAAAAGAACAAAAAGCAGCCCAGGATATGGCAGCACGGCTTTCCGCCGTCTCTCTGACCATTGCCCGTAAAATCGGTGATCAGGATAAGATTTTCGGTTCCGTAACTTCCAAAGATATCGAACTGGCGCTTCAGGAAAAAGGTTTTGCTATTGACAAAAAAATGATTATTCATGATGAGCAAATAAAATCACTGGGAGAATTTCAAGTAAAAATAAAACTCCACAGCGGTATAGAAGCAGAAATTAAACTAAATGTTATCGGCGAGTAACGATGAAAGACATTGATCCATCATTATATAAGGTGCCACCGCAAAATCTGGAAGCCGAACAATCAATACTCGGCAGTATTTTGCTGGAAAATAACGCCATCAACAGTGTACTTGAAGTCCTGACTAAAGGGGATTTCTATAATGAAGCGCACCGGAAAATTTTCGGCGTCATGGTCGAACTTTCCGAAAGAAATGAGCCGGTTGACTTGATCACATTGAGCAATGCTCTCCGGAACAAAAACATGCTGGACATGATCGGAGGCACTGCTTATCTCGCATCACTCGTCGACAACGTACCCTCGGCAGCCAATGTCGCCAATTATGCCCGGATTGTAAAAGAGAAAGCGATACTGCGCGGATTAATAGGTTCAGCTACGGAAATTATTACCAGTTGCTACGAAACTGGTACTGATGTCGACCAGGTTCTCGATCAGGCTGAACACAGTATTTTTGAAATTTCCGAAAATAAAGTTCGTCCTTCTTTTTATCCGATCCGAGAAATCGTCAAAGATAGTTTCCGTTCCATTGAAGATCTTTATGCCCGCAAAGAATTGATTACCGGTGTGCCTACCGGTTTCGAAAAAATCGATGACTTGACTTCCGGACTGCAAAATTCGGATTTGATCATCATTGCCGGACGACCCAGCATGGGAAAAACTGCGTTTGCTCTTAACATCGCTCAATTTGCTGCGCTTGAAGGTCAAACTCCGGTTGCCATTTTTTCCCTTGAAATGTCCAAGGAGCAATTAGCCTTTCGTCTGCTTGCCTCGGAAGCCAAGGTAGATTCCCAGCGTTTGCGTAAGGGTTTTTTAGGTGAAACAGATTGGCCGAAACTGACTACTGCCGCCGGACGTCTTTCCGAAGCACCTCTTTTCATTGATGATACGCCGGCAATTACGGTGTTGGAGATGAAGGCAAAGTCACGCCGCTTGAAAGCTGATACCGGTTTGGGGCTTATTGTCGTAGATTACATTCAGCTGATGCGGTCAAGTGGTTTCCGGGATTCCCGTGAACAGGAAATATCGGAAATAAGCCGATCTTTAAAAGCTCTGGCCAAGGAATTGAAAGTGCCGGTAATCGCCCTCTCGCAATTAAACCGTAAAGTGGAAGATCGCACCAACCGCCGCCCGCAAATGGCCGATTTGCGGGAATCCGGCGCCATTGAACAGGATGCCGATGTTATCGCCTTCATCTATCGCGACGAAGTCTATAACAAATCGGAAGATAATCCGGAAAAAGGAATTGCAGAAATCATTATCGGCAAGCAGCGCAACGGCCCGACCGGTACCGTGAAACTTGCCTTTCTGGAAAAATTCACCAGCTTCGAAAATCTTGCCCGCACCGACAGCACCGCATAATTTTATCCGTTTTAAAACGGCTTTTTCGAAGCTATTCCAACAGGTTGCTCAAAAGTTTCAGCAACAAGGTATTGCAAAGACCGGAGAGCAAAGCGTATTTTCAGATGTACGTAGGCAGTGAGAAACGAAGCGTAATTCGGCATATGAGTCTTTTTCAGCAGCCTGCTAATTATCCGGCTTGAGATATGGCAATGCCAGTTGTACTTTTTTCAGCGCCTGCTTCTCAATCTGGCGGGCACGTTCCCGCGTGATATTGTATTTGTCACCGATCTCCTGAAGCGTTTCCGGGTTATCCGCCATGACCCGATGCCGGATAATGTAACTTTCCCTTTCATTGAGATTGGCCAGAGCTCCGGCGATATCGCGTTGAACCAGGCTTCGTTCCTCGTTTTTAATAAGCGCTATTTCCTGATTATCCCCTTCAAAAGCAAGAAAATCAATATGAGAGGACTCGCCCTCATCACCTATAAACTCATGCAGAGAAACATCCCGTGAACCCATGCGTAGATCCATTTCGGCAACTTCAGAACCTTTTACTCCAAGAGATTCGGCGATTTCGGCAAATTCCGGATTTTTTCTGGAAATAGTTTCCAGCTGTTTCTTCGCCTGGCTTAATTTAAAAAACAACTTTCGTTGAGCCTGCGTAGTGCCTATTTTAACAATACTCCAGGACTTAATGAGGTAATTTTGAATGTAGGCCCGGATCCACCACACGGCATAAGATATCAGCCGGTAGCCTTTGTAAGGGTCGAACTTTTTTACTGCATGAATCAGCCCGATATTGCCTTCCTGAATCAAATCGGCCAATTTAAAACCGTAATTGCGGTATTCGTGGGCAATCTTCACCACAAAACGCAAATTGGAAACAATCAGTTTTTCTGCTGCGTCCATATCGTTATATTTTTTCAAACGAACGGCCAGCTTGAATTCCTCTTCCGGAGTAAGCAGTGGAAAACGGTTTATTTCCGTAATATATAAATCAAGAGTGCCGGTTACTACTGGCAGTTTCAATTATTCGTCCTCCTAATGACTATTTTTTTACCCAACAAATTTTTTGGTACTGTCAATTTTTTTGTGTAAAATTTTTATGAGCCAGTTCTTTGAAGAAAGGCAGATTTTTACGTACTCTCCCTACAGGGTTTGACCGCCAATGTAATTCCATTTTGATACAGATAAAAGCCAATATTCGGTAACAAGCTTGTTCTCCGGCCAGTATCTCCATCGGTCTCGTCCTTCTTCTGAATTCCTTGTTGAGCCTCTCAATAATATTAGTCGTTCTTAACGATATCCACTCATCAGCAGGAAAATTGAAAAAGGTTAAACAGGAATCAATATTACGTTTCAAACATTCCACCGCCGAAGGTATAACATTTTGCCACTTTTGCTTGAAATCAGTAAAATATTCATCAGCCTTTATTCTGTTATCAGCATAAAAAATAGAGCGTATATCTGCCGCAACCTCATCTTTCAATTTCTTCGGTACTTTGGCCAAAACATTCCTCGCTACATGAACCTGGCAACGTTGTGTACTGGCCTGTGGAAACTCTTCTCTGAAAACGGTTTCCAGTCCCGGTAATCCGTCCATAATGCCCAAGATAACCTTCCTGCCCTCCAGTCCCCGTAACTTCAAATCTTTGAAAAATTCTCGCCATGATAACGCAGATTCCTTGTCTCCAGACTGCAAACTCAACACCAGCTTCTGCCCTGACTGGGTTACGCCAATGGCTACAAGCACCGGAACGATCTCGACACTCTTCGCCAAACGCATGTGAAAATTAACACCATCAATGAAAAGGTATTTGATCTCTTCCTTTGATAAATCCCGCTTCTGCCACTTTAAAACAGCTTCCGTCAATTCCTTGTTCGCGCTGCTGATCTCTGTAGACGATATCCTTCGCCCTATCAATCTCTCTGATATCATGGAGAGTGTCCTGGTGCTGACGCCACTTAAAAACAATAATCCCAGGTCTCGACTGATCTCCGCCTCGTATTGTTTGCTCCGGGGAAGAATCTCCGTCTTATATTCTCCCGCCCGGTCTCGTGGAACTTTTACCGGTACTTCGCCTATATTCTTGATTGTGAATGAACGATCATAATAACCGTTACGCTGCTTCTCATTACCCATTATTCTTTCATAGGGCTCGCGACCTATGAATTGGGTAAGTTCTGCTTCCATCAATGCCGTTAAGTAACGGCCAACACTTTCTTTTATGTCTGTCCGGATCATTTCGAACAACTGCTCCGGTTCCTTCTGAATGCTCTTGATTATCTCTCCAATTTCCGCTACGGTAACTTCCAGTTTCATGGTGCTTTCTCCTTTATTTAAAGTTTCTTGGCGAAACCCTTCTAAAGGAAAAGCACCTTTTTTTCTACCTCTCTCTTCGCTCCTTAAATTTTACACAAATTATTTTACACTACCAATTTTTTTCGGTCAAGATAATTTTACCTCAAAGTTATCACTTCTTGACAGGCTTATTATCGATGTTTATTCTATTGGCAAATAATATCGAGGTAATTAAATGCAATCCATCAACAAAGTGATGATCGATTACTCGGTTAAGATTATACAGGAAGTAAAGGCTGACGCCCTTCTTGTTTGTATTGACGTAATGAAAGACATCGCCGCTTTGCCGGAAGAAACAAAGAAAGCTTTAAACATCATAATCGTTGTAAAAGAGAACGAGCAATTACCTGATGAAGTGCAAAAATATGCACAAAAGCTTGATATTCCCAACGTCAACCTGACCCGTGTGGGAACAATCAAAATTGCGATCGCCAAAGGCATAGTGTCGGGATTCTTTAAAAAAGGAGACAAAATAGTTTGTTTAGGCGGCGTTCCCAAGTTTGGCTATAGCGACAGCATTTTTGTAATAGATGTCGGAAAAGAATTTGAAATTTTAACCTCCGACTATATCAATGACATTATTGAAAGTGTTCGGCCGGAGGTTTTCAATGCTACTTTGAATATTGCCTGCGAGATAGCCGCGCAGGGAAGAGAAAATAAAAAAATAGGTACAATATTTGTTCTGGGTGACAATGAAAAGGTACTACAGCTCTCCCGGCAGATGATTATTAACCCTTTTTTAGGATACACGGAGGATCAACGCAATCTTTTGAACCCGGAGCTGCATGAAACTATCAAGGAATTTTCTGCAATTGACGGCGCCTTTATCATCAAAGAAAACGGCGCCATTGTTACCGCAGGAAGGCATCTCAATGCAGCCCTGGACAGCCGTGATTTTCCGGCCGGTCTGGGAAGCAGGCACATTGCCGCCGCCGGGATTACTAATGTAACCAAAGCTGTAGCAATTGTTATTTCCGAGTCATCCGGAAATGTCAGCGTATTTAAAAACGGCAAATTGTTTGTAACAATTGAAAAGCCAGTAGAATAAATGAGGATATAATATTATGCGTTTTGATAAATTTACATTAAAAGTACAGGAAGCCCTTCAGGAAGCGCAATCTCTTGCCTCTTCCGCCGGCCACCAGACAATTGAACCAGAACATCTTCTGATATGCTTTCTGCGGCAGGAAGAAGGAATTACGGGTGCCATTTTAAAGAAACTTAACGCTTCACCCCAAAAAATCGAACAGGGATTGAGTAGCTACCTAAAAAAGCAGCCGAGCGTTCAGGGAGCCGGAACCGGACAAGTTTATCTGGGAGGCAGGCTCAATCAGATATTCGACAAGGCTCTCGCCGAAGCAGCCCAGCTCAAAGATGAGTATGTAAGTGCAGAGCATGTGCTCATCGTTATGACCGAGGAAAAAGAGGGTCAGGCAGGAAAACTTCTTCGGCAAGCCGGTGTAACCAGGGACAGCATATTCAAGGTTCTGGTGGATATCCGCGGCAATCAGCGCGTAACCGATCCAAATCCCGAAGGCAAATACCAAGCTCTGGAACGTTATGCCAGGGATTTTAATGAACTGGCACGCAAGGGCACCTTTGATCCTGTGATCGGCCGTGATGAAGAAATCCGGCGGATCATGCAGGTATTATCAAGAAGGACAAAAAATAATCCGGTGCTCATCGGTGAACCGGGTGTCGGTAAAACGGCCATCGTGGAAGGACTGGCGCAACGTATCGTCAACGGTGACGTGCCGGAAAATCTCAAAAACAAGCGTGTAATCGGCCTCGATGTCGGCGCCTTAATTGCCGGAGCAAAATACCGCGGTGAATTCGAAGAGCGCCTGAAAGCCGTTTTAAAAGAAGTAATCGGTTCGGCAGGCGAAATTATCCTATTTATCGATGAAATTCATACCGTCGTAGGAGCAGGTGCAGCGGAAGGATCAATGGATGCCTCCAACATGCTCAAACCAGCACTGGCCCGTGGTGAATTGCGCTGTGTCGGTGCAACAACGCTTAATGAATACCGCAAATACATTGAAAAAGACGCAGCTCTGGAGAGACGTTTTCAGCCGATTCTGGTCAAAGAACCGACAGTGGAAGATACCATTGCCATTCTGCGTGGCCTCAAAGAACGCTATGAAGTGCATCACGGTGTACGTGTCAAGGATTCAGCCATTATTGCCGCCGCCACCCTTTCCCATCGCTATATTGCCGATAGATTTTTGCCGGACAAAGCTGTTGATTTGATTGATGAGGCGGCATCACGTCTGAGAATTGAACTCGACTCTATGCCGTCGGAAATCGATGCAATTGATCGGAAAGTAATTCAACTGGAAATTGAACTTCAGTCCCTCAAAAACGACACAGATAAGACCACCAAGGAAAGACGTGAAAAGATCGAAAAAGAACTTGCCGAGCTCAGATCAAGTATGGAACGGATGAAAACGCACTGGTCCGCGGAGAAAGACATTATTAAAAAAATCCAGCAGATCAAGAGCCGGACAGAAGCATTAAAAACAGAAGAAGCAAACGCCCAGCGCGAAGGCAATCTGGCCCGCGCCGCGGAAATCCGCTATGGACAGCTGGTTGCGCTGAATAAAGAGCTGGAAGCCGACCAGGCCAAGCTTACGGAAATTCAGAAAAACAACCAGATGCTCAAAGAAGAAGTTGACGCCGAAGATGTGGCTGAAGTGGTATCCAAATGGACAGGCATTCCGCTTGCCCGCATGCTGGAAAGCGATGTTCAGAAACTGATCCATATGGATGAACGCCTAAAAATGCGCGTGATCGGCCAGGATGAAGGTATCGGAGCGGTTTCCGCCGCACTGCGCCGGGCACGTTCCGGTCTGCAGGATCCCAATCGCCCTATCGGTTCATTTATCTTCCTTGGTCCCACCGGTGTAGGTAAAACCGAACTGGCCAGGGCTTTGGCGGAATTCATGTTTGACAATGAACAGGCCATGGTGCGGATCGACATGTCGGAATATATGGAAAAACACGCCGTCGCCAGATTGATCGGCGCCCCGCCGGGTTACGTAGGCTATGATGAAGGAGGACATTTAACCGAGGCCGTCCGGCGCAAGCCATATTGTGTGCTGCTCTTTGATGAGATTGAAAAAGCTCATCCGGACGTATTTAATATACTCCTGCAGATACTTGACGATGGCCGTCTGACTGACGGACATGGCCGCACGGTAGATTTTAAAAACACGGTGGTAATAATGACTTCCAACGTCGGCGGACAATGGATTCAAGACGCCGATCTTAGCGAAGAAGAAAAACGCAACCGGACCATGGAGGCATTGCGCACCACTTTTAAACCTGAATTTTTGAACCGCATCGACGACATTATCACTTTCCGGGCATTATCACTGGAAGACATCAACAGAATAGTTGATATTCAACTGGACTTAATCGACAAAAGACTAAAAGATCGAAAACTGACCATTGAATTGACACCGGAGACAAAAAAATATATAGCTTCTGTCGGTTACAGCCCGATATACGGAGCCCGGCCACTTAAACGCTCATTGCAGAAGTATATTCTCGATCCTTTGTCGCTGGAAATTTTGTCGGGCAAGTACACGGAAGGTGACCATATAAAGATCGGTCTCTCTTCGCAGGGAACAATAACATTTAGAAAAATTAAGGGGTAAAACAATGGGAAATACTATAAAAACTGCTCTTTTGCTGGGAGCTTTAACCGGCCTGCTCATGTTGATCGGCGGTCTGATCGGCGGAAAAGGAGGAGTTTATATCGCATTTATTCTGGCGCTGATAATGAACTTCGGCAGTTACTGGTTTTCCGATAAAATCGTGCTGAAAATGTATAAAGCGGAGGAAGTATCGGAAGTATCCGCACCTGATTTTTATAATCTTGTCCGTAATCTGGCACTTAAAGCACACCTGCCCATGCCGCGTTTATTCATCATTCCGGAGGAAACACCTAATGCTTTTGCTACCGGTCGCAACGAAAATCATGCCGTTGTAGCCGTAACACAGGGTATAATGAGGATTTTAAACAGAGAAGAATTGGAAGGTGTTATTGCTCATGAGCTTTCTCATATCAAAAACAAAGATATGTTGATCAGCTCAATTGCCGCAACTATTGCCGGTGCAATCAGCATGCTGGCTTCAATGGCTCAGTGGGCCGCTATTTTCGGCGGCGGCCGCAACAGTGAAGACGAAGATAACGGCGGCGGAATCATCGGGCTTATCGCCATGGCTATTATTGCTCCTATTGCCGCGGCTGTCATCCAGATGTCAATCTCCCGCTCCCGGGAATATCTTGCTGACGCGAGTGGTGCGGGAATAACTCATAACCCCTATGGATTGGCCGCCGCACTGGAAAAATTAACAAAAGCTTCACAAATTATTCCGATGAATGCGACGCCATCGACTGCACACCTATTCATCGTCAATCCTCTCACGGGAAAATCACTTATGAATCTTTTCAGCACACACCCGCCGCTGGAAGAGAGAATTGCCCGTTTAAGAAGCATGAGACCATATTAATTTTGATATCTTAGCGCGCTAAAGGAGATATTTATATGGCTGAAGAAAAAAAGGATTCAGGATTTGTAGTTAAAGATAAGCGGATATTTGCTGAAGGAAATGAAGTTTCTGAAAAAGAAAAAACAACACCGATTGCAGAAGAAGATCCTAAAATCCAGGAAAATATCCAAAGCCGGAATACAAGTGATGATTCAAATTATCCGCCAATCAACTTTACCAATTTTGTTTTATCTCTCAGTACTTCAGCCCTTTTCCATTTTGGTGATTTTTCCAACGAGACCGGCGGCCCAGCGCAAAAAAATCTGTCCGCCGCGAAACAAACCATCGATATACTGGATATGCTCAATGAAAAAACGCAGGGAAATCTCAGTGAACAGGAAAATAATTTAATTCGGGGAGTCCTTTACGAATTAAAATTACGCTACGTTAAAGAAAATGGCTGAAATTAAGAAACTGGCACCGGCAAAAATAAATCTTTTTTTACACGTTCTGAGAAAGCGTCCCGACGGTTACCATGATATCGCTTCCTTCATGCAGAAAATAAATATTTACGATGAGTTAACTTTTGTGCCGCGCACTGCTGGTATCACTGTTTTGTGTCCCAACAGTGATTTACCGGTATCTGAAAACAACCTGGTTTTTCGTGCGGCGCAGGCTCTTTTTTCCCAAACCAATTATTCATCCGGGATAGAAATAAGTCTTCTGAAAAACATACCGCTGGCCGCAGGTTTAGGCGGAGGAAGTTCCGACGCAGCGACAACATTACTAACTTTAAACGAGATATGCGGTATAAATTTAAAAAAAGAGGAACTTATGCAATTAGGAACAAAGCTCGGAGCTGATGTCCCCTTTTTTATTTTCGGCAACAGCGCTTTGGCCTCCGGCATCGGCGACAAGCTTAAGATATGGGAAGATTTACCAAAACTCCATATTGTCCTCATTAATCCATGCTTTTCTCTCTCCACAAAAACAGTTTACGAAAGCCTCAATTTAAGATTGACAAAGAAACGAATTAATTATAGCATTCCGCGCTTTTCCACAGTAAGTGACATTCTTAGGGAAATGCACAATGATTTAGAAACCGTATCGCTGAGAATGCATCCGGAACTGGTTGATATCAAGCAATTATTGCTCCGGAATGGTGCTCTGGGTGCGATGATGTCTGGTAGCGGCCCTACGGTCTTTGGCATTTTTACAGATGAAATTACGGCAAAAAAAGCTGCCGAGGAAATAAGAAAAGATTCTCCTCAATGGCTTGTCTTTTTTGCCCAGTCGTTGTAATTACGCTACCTTATCGACTTAACGCTATACTAATTTTAGTAAACTTGATGGGGCGTCGTCAAGCGGTAAGACACAAGATTTTGGTTCTTGCATCCGGAGGTTCGAATCCTCCCGCCCCAGCCATAATATTTTAAGGGAAGGGTTTTCCATGTTAGAGAGAATTAGAATATTTTCCGGCAATGCCAATGTTGCACTTGCCAAGAAGATTTGCGATAATTTGGGAGTACCGCTGGGCAAAGCCAATGTATCAACATTCAGTGACGGAGAAACCCGTGTAGAAATAAATGAGAATGTACGGGGAATGGATGTTTTTATTATTCAATCAACCTGTTCTCCCGTAAATGTTACCTGCATGGAACTGCTGATCATGATTGATGCATTAAAAAGAGCTTCTGCCGATCGCATTACAGCAGTCATTCCTTATTACGGATATTCCCGTCAAGACAGAAAAGTTGCCCCACGCGCCCCGATTTCGGCAAAATTATTGGCCGATTTGATTACCGCCGCCGGTGCCAACCGTGTCCTTTCCATCGATCTGCACGCCGGCCAGATTCAGGGATTTTTTAATATTCCGGTTGATAATCTTTTTGCCACACCGGTTCTGCTGGAATATATGAAAAAAAATTATTTAGACAATACTGTGGTTGTTTCCCCCGACACCGGGGGCGTGGAACGCGCCCGTGCTTTCGGTAAAAGATTAGGTGCCAGCTTGGCGATTATCGATAAAAGACGGGAAGGCCCCAATGAAGCGCAGGTAATGAATATTATCGGTAATATTGAAGGCAAAAGGGTTATTCTGCTTGATGATATGGTTGATACGGCAGGCACCGTTGTTCAAGCCGCCAATGCTCTCAAAAATGCCGGCGCCATAGAAGTATCCGTCTGCTGCACACATCCGGTTTTATCCGGTCCGGCACTCGATCGCATTGAAGGGTCGGATATTAAAGAAGTTGTTGTCACGGACACCATACCGCTTTCTGAACGCGCTGCCGGTTGCCCTAAAATTAAGGTATTATCGGTATCCGGGCTTTTAAGCGAAGCTGTACGACGAATTTATTACAACGATTCTGTAAGTTCATTATTTATATAGGAGGAATAAATGGAGGTAACTGATTTAGCGGCTCAAGTCCGTAAAGAACAAAAGAAAGGACCAGCTCGGAGGCTCAGGCAAGAAGGATTTATCCCTGCTATATTTTACGGCCGGTCTGCTGAAAATATTTTACTGGCGGTAAGAAATGACGAACTGGTCAAACTACACAAAGAAAAAAAAGATCATGCTTTTATCAAACTAATTATTGATGACGGCGGTAAAAAGAAAATAGAGAAGCTCTCTTTAATTAAAGAACTGCAAGTCCAGCCTTTAACGGGAAAATTCTACCATGCCGACTTTTATGAAGTGGATATGAAAGCGAAACTTACATTTGAAGTTTCTCTGAAATGTATCGGTAAAGCTGTCGGCGTAGAAAACGGCGGAGAATTGCAGCATATCAAACGTACCGTGAAAGTTTCCTGTCTTCCGGAAAACCTCCCCGATCATATTGAAGTCGATATCAGCGCTCTTGATATCGGTGATTCCATAAAAATCAGGGAAATGAAACTGGCGGATGGAATAACGCTTCTGGACCCTGCGGATGCGGCGGTAGTTGCAGTCAACGCAGTTAAAGTTGTCAAGGCGACAGCTGCCGAAGAAGCAGCCGCAGCAGCGGAGACTGCCGCCACGGAAGGAACACCTGCGGCGGCAGAAGGTGAAACCGCAGATAAAGGTAAAGAAAAATAAACTTTGTAATTGCAATTGGGCTGGAGGAAGACTATCCCTCAATTTTGATTTTTTTGACACCATGAACAGAGGGGAAAAACACTAATGTACTTGATCGTCGGTCTGGGAAATCCCGGCAGCCGTTACAAGTTCACAAGACATAACGCCGGATTCATGGTAATCAACAAACTGGCAAGTCAACTGGAATTGGAATTAACACAGAAAAGTTTCGATTCCCTGTGGGGCAAAGGAAAGGTAAGCGGTAATAATGTAATTCTATCCATGCCCCAGACTTACATGAATTTAAGTGGTACTGCAGTTAGGCAGTTAATTGCTTTTTTTAAAGCGGATATAAAAAATTTAATTGTTATTCATGATGATCTCGATTTATCTTTCGGCATTGTTCGCCTTAAGTTTGGAGGAGGTAATGCCGGGCATAAAGGATTAGCATCAATAACAAATGATTTAGGTTCTTCCGACTTCATGCGGGTGCGATTGGGTATTGGCAAACCAGCCGATAAATCCCGTGTCGAAGGTTATGTATTGGAACCCTTTAAATCAGATGAGGAACTACCCAGGTTGCCGGAAATTATTAATACTGCGGCAGGGGCTGTTTCTGAAATTATTTTATATGGCATGGAAAAAGCAATGGCCAAGTACCATAAAAAATATATTTGTAATTTATTAGAGAAGGAGGATGAATAATGTTACACAATAAAAGAAGTATCTGGACATTTTTATTAAGCAGCACCATTTTATTGTTGCTTGCCGGTACAGCTTTCGCCGGCGAGGCTGATATCAAGCTGCCCGATTTGACCACCATTTCCTTTCTGGGCGGTAGCTTAAAAGGCTTGACCATTCTTAATATCGGTCTTGTTATCTGCATCATCGGCATGATTTTTGGCGTACTTCAATATGTACAAACAAAAAATCTACCGGCCCACAAGGCCATGTTGGATGTTTCCCAGACCATTTGGGAAACCTGCAAAACATATCTTTTTCAGCAGGGCAAATTCCTCATCGGTCTGTGGATTTTAATCGCTATTTGTATTATTTATTATTTCGGCGCATTGCAGGGAGCTCATGCATCCGGGGTCTTAATTATCCTGATCTGCTCGATTGTGGGTATTCTCGGCTCTTATATTGTAGCCTGGTTCGGTATCCGTATCAATACGGTAGCCAACTCCCGCGCCGCCTTTGCCTCACTTTCTGGTGATCCTCTGAATATAGTCAACATCTGCCTGCGTTCCGGCATGAGCGTTGGTCTTCTGCTCGTCAGCATCGAACTATTCTTCATGATCATCATTCTGGCCTATATTCCCAAAGAACTGGCCGGCCCCTGCTTTATCGGTTTCGCCATCGGTGAATCTCTGGGCGCTTCCGCTCTGCGTATCTGCGGTGGTATTTTCACCAAGATTGCCGACATCGGTTCCGACCTCATGAAAATCGTCTTCCATCTTCCCGAAGATGATCCGAAAAACCCCGGTGTTATCGCTGACTGTACGGGTGACAACGCCGGTGACAGCGTCGGTCCTACCGCCGACGGTTTCGAAACCTACGGCGTTACCGGTGTCGCCTTGATTGCCTTTTTAGCTCTGGCATTGGCAGGAAATCCGGAAATGGGCGGCAAATTGATTGTTTGGATTTTTGCTATGAGAATCCTCATGATCCTGACCTCGCTTGTTTCTTACTTTATCAATGACGGTATCAGCAAGGCTTCTTTTGCCGGCAAAAAAGATTTTAACTTTGAACATCCGTTAACATATCTCGTCTGGATCACATCCATCGTATCCATTGTAGTAACATTTGTAGCAAGCTATGTTCTTTTGGGCGATCTGACCGATAAATATGTGGGACTGTGGTGGGCTTTGGCGATCATCATCAGCTGCGGTACCATCGCCGGCGCTCTGATCCCGGAATTCACCAAGATATTCACGAGCACATCATCCCGTCATTGCGAGGAAGTTGTCAATGCCTCCAAGCAGGGTGGTCCTTCACTGAACATTCTTTCCGGTCTGGTTGCCGGTAATTTCTCCGGTTTCTGGCTGGGCCTGGTTATCGCCTTCTTGATGTTCATCGCTTACATGGTGTCAAAAAATGCAGCCATTATGGCTCTGATGCCTGCGGCCTTTACCTTTGCCGCGCCGGTTTTTGCCTTTGGTCTGGTGGCTTTCGGTTTCCTCGGTATGGGTCCTGTTACCATCGCGGTGGACAGCTTTGGCCCGGTATCGGATAACGCACAGTCCATCTACGAACTCTCCATGATTGAATCGCGTCCGGACGCAAAAGAAGTTGTCAAAAAAGAATACGGTATTGAACCCAATTTCGAATTAGCCAAGCACTTTCTGGAATCTGCCGACGGCGCAGGAAACACCTTTAAAGCAACAGCCAAGCCCGTGTTGATCGGTACCGCCGTTGTCGGTGCAACCACAATGGTGTTTGGTATCATTATTCTGCTTGAAGGCCTTTTCGGCAATGTCGTTGCTAAACTTTCTCTGGTACAGCCGGAAATCATTCTGGGCTTGATCCTGGGCGGTGCGGTTATTTACTGGTTTACCGGCGCATCCATCCAGGCCGTAACCACAGGCGCCTACCAGGCCGTCGTGTATATCAAGCAGAACATCAATCTTGACAAGAAGGAAGCTTCGATTGAAGACTCCAAGGAAGTCGTCAAGATTTGTACCCAGTATGCTCAAAAAGGTATGATCAACATCTTCATCGTGATTTTCTTCATGTGTCTGGCATTTGCCTTCTTCAACCCCTATTTCTTCATCGGTTATCTGATCGGTATCGCCTTTTTTGGTCTGTTCCAGGCGATCTTCATGGCTAATGCCGGCGGTTGCTGGGATAACGGCAAAAAGATTGTTGAAGTGGACCTGAAGATGAAAAATACTCCGCTGCATGAAGCCAGTGTTGTAGGCGACACTGTCGGCGATCCGTTCAAAGATACCTCTTCCGTATCCTTGAACCCAGTCATCAAATTCACGACCCTCTTTGGATTACTGGCAACGGAAATTGCGGTCACCATGACTAATGTCAGTTTGAAATATGCACTGTCCGCAATCTTCTTTGTAATCGCCTTGATTTTCGTTTACCGCTCGTTCTACGGTATGCGGATTTCCGCGGAAAAACTTGCCGGAGATAAATAAGATGTAAATCTCCATTTTCACCTAACTAAAAGCGCCTCATTTTTGAGGCGCTTTTTTTTGCAAAAATTCATCTGAAAAATACAGTTCACGTTTTAGTTTCTGAAGAAAAAAAGGAAAATATACCGGGTTCTATAAATAAAAACGGCGGATTATTGCTAATCCGCCTTTATATATTTACTGAAGAATTAACTGCTTCTTCAGGTTGGAACCTAGGGGGTTCGGCGGATGGAATGGAGGGCGTTAATTAACCATCCGCCGATTTACAAAATAAACATAAAAAGTTTTATAATTGATTTTATCAATTTGCACATATCATGCCATAGACAAGATTATTTAATTATAATTTACACAAACGTTCACCTGTAATATTTATTTTATAATTACTGATACTTACTAAAGCGAAAAATTGATTTACAGCCAGGGTTAACTTCCTTGCAGAAATTATGAATATAAACCATTTACAAATAGTGCTAAAAGCGCACGGTTATTTGCCTGTAATCCTTTCTCGGGAATCCCATAAATACTGATATGTTCATTTATCGCACGGCAAATGTGCTAATAGCGAACAGCTTCTTCTTTTCTATGTAATTGTATTATTTGTCTTTTTTTCCTCACGAATAAATTTATAGCGTGATATTCCTAAACGTTTTGCTGCTTTTGTCTTGTTGCCCACACTCTCCTGCAATGCATTGCTTAGTATTTCTCTCTTGATATTAGCAATGATTTTATCCGTTACCTCCGCGTAATCAATTTTTTCGGCGGTAAATTGAGGCATTATCGTGTTTAAATTTATATCACCCGCGACATGGCGCATGGCGCCTTTTATCTCCGCCGGCAAATTTTCAGGAGTAATTGTACTGCCGATATTCTGCAAAATCATGACGCGTTCAATTATATTTTTCAACTCGCGGATATTTCCCGGCCAGAGATAATTTTTTAAAATAATCTCCGCTTCTTTGCTTATGTTTTTAACTTTTTTCTTCAATTTTTTATTGAATTCATCAACATAATACAATGCAATCAGATCTATATCTTCTCTTCTTTCCCGAAGTGGCGGAATAGTTATGGGAACAATACTGATTCGATAAAAAAGGTCCTCCCGAAATGTCCCTTCAGCAACCATTTTATTTAAATCTTTATTTGTTGAAAAAACATACCGTACATCAATGGTAATATTTTCCGTACCGCCAATACGGCGGATATAGCCATCTTCCAGAACCCGTAAAAATTTCGCCTGCAGACGGAAATCCATATCGCCGATCTCATCGAGCAGTAATGTTCCACCATTTGCTGCTTCCATCAGGCCGATCTTTCTTTTCTTGGCATCAGTAAAGGCACCGGCTTCATAACCGAACAATTCGCTCTCCAGAAGAGTTCCGGGAATAGCCGCACAATTTACCTCAATAAACGGCTTGCCGCTGCGATTGCTCTGCTTATGGATGGCACGGGCGGCAAGCCCCTTACCTGTCCCGCTTTCCCCTTGGAGAAGGATGCTGGTACTGTGCTTGGCTACTTCCTCAATTACATGAAAAAGATTGCGAATTTTTTTTGATTTACCCAGCATTTCATGGCTGCCCAAAAGTATTCCTTCCCGTTCCTTGAGCATTTCAACTTCAGTCTTCAGTGTCTGGGCCTCCTGGGATAAAAGTGCATGCATTCTTGCATTGTCATAAGCAACCGCCGCGTTTTTCACCAGAATATCAAGAACATTGATTTCATCCGGAGAAAAAAGCCCCTTTTTCTTCGCTAAATAAAGCGCACCCTGAAGTTTATCTTTAATTTTCAGAGGAATGGCTATCTCGGAGGAAAAATCACCACTAACCTTACCGCTGCCACTTGTCTGTACATCGAAATGCCCGATTATTATTTCACCTGTATTTATGGATTCTTTAAGCTGCGCCATTTCCGGAGTATTTTGCAATAATTCCGGTTTATTAATAAATATTCGTTGGCCGTCATTAACTACACATTCTTCCTTCTGGATATCGTGAAAACAGGCCAGTGCTTTGTCTACAGGAGAAATTTTACGTGCACTCTGAATTAAAATATCACTGATTTTATGGCCCAGCATATACGTGGAATTCATGGAAGCAACGGCTTCCTGCAAAATCATTAACTGGCTGATTTTTTTTGTATTGGCTTCGAGAAGTCGTTTATTGTGAATAATAATACTTATCTGGCCGGCAAAGGTCAGAAACAGATTAACATCTTCAGGAGAATATTTTATTTTTTTGTGACACCAGACGGCAAAAATGCCGATAACATCAGACTCAATCTTCAAAGGAGCGGAAAAAATCGATCCCTGTTCATCAATTTTGGTCAACCATAAATCTGTGGGAGTTATCCGCGGATCTGTTTTCGTATCTTCAAAAATAAGCGGCTCGCCGCTTATGGCAACTTTCGTGGAAATACAATCGTGTTCATTGATATTCAGCGCAACTTGAAAAGCCCTGGCCTCTTCATCCGGCGGATAATTCTTGACTACTTTAGTTTCCAGATATTGTTTGGTTTCGTCAAACAACCGAATAATACCCCGATCGAAATTAATCGTATCGACAGCTTCATCCAAAATCGTTTTCAAGATTTCTTCAAGATTTACAGGAGCCCCGAGCAGCGTACTGATACGAAAAATACTCTGGATGAGTTTATCTCTGTTCAGCAAAGAAGAAGATTGATTTACTTCAATATTATCCGGTTGCATAATAATTCCTGGTCGCAAACAACAAACGGCATCAAATAATCTCCATACCGATGTTGAATATTTTCATTCTCTGTTTAATACGATATCTTCATTAGTCTTTTATATGCTTTTATTTCCCTAATGCTTTTTTCACGGCGGCAAAATAAGCCGGCGATGCTTCCACCTGCGGGGATATACAGGCAAATGCGCCCGATTCTTCGAGTTCCTGCGCATCTTGAATATTATCGGCAGTGGCTATGAAAAGCACGTTGGGATTAACCATTTTTACGGCGTTCAACAAATCCTTATTGGAAGTATTGCGGAGAAACATGTCGCTGATCGATGAGATAACTATTCTGGCATCGGCAACCCCTGTGCATCTCAATGTTTCGGGGTTACTGATGTCTCCGTAAATAACCTTGACCCCGGCAGCGCTGATTTTAGAATGATTTTTTAAATTAAAATCGACAACCTCCAGATGACTTAACAATTCCGGATCATTGGCGGAAACATAATGAATCAGGGCTTCGGCATTATGATGGTAACCGGCCAGAATAATATCCGCTGTGTCTCCGTGTCCCGCCCGCACAGGCTTTTTAACATCTTCTCCACAGCTACAAGACAGTTTCTGAAGTCTCAATATCCGTTCGCAGAATATCGAAAGAGGATAATTATACTTGATGGCATATGTTGTTAAAAGTACCGACAGCATCATGGCATAAGAGATAACGGATATATCTCTTATTTCCAATACATGATGGGCAATGCCTATAGGCAACAGCAAAAGCGAAAACTCACTGATTTGTGCCAGATTGATGGACGAGGCAAAAGCGACAATCGGCCCCTGGCCGGCCGCAAGAAGTGATGGTGTAAAAATAATGAGCCGTGCCGCAAAAACAAACAAAACAAGCCAAAGCGCGTCACCGATAACCGACAAAGAAGGAGGAGGCAGGGATATGCCCAGCGAAATAAAGAAAAGAGCCATGAAGAAATCGCGCAGGCTGATTACCTTGGAGAGGATTTCAGTATGAATGGGCAAACGGCCGATTGTCAATCCGGCAATAAGCGCTCCCATTTCAGCAGACAAACCTATCTGCGAAAAACATTCGGCCAGTAAAAAACACCAGCCCATGGAAACCAGAGCAATTAAATCCGGTGAACGGGCCAGCATTGACATTACCGGCATAAGAACCCACCGGGAGAGACCAACTGCCGCGACAGTGGCCGCAGTTGCCCCGCCAAGCATGATCAACAATTTTGTACCGCCGAATGCCCCCTGGGCTGACACGAAGGAAAGAGCCATAATGGCCCAGACATCCTGGCCGATCAGAGTCAATATCGTTACACGGCCCGCTTGAGAACCAAGATCAAATTTGTCCGCAAGCAATTTAACTACAACGGCGGTACTGCTTAATGCTATTACTACGGCATAATAGAACCAGCTCGCGGATCCGGAGCCAAGCCCGGGCAGTGTAATGCCGATTTTATCCGCTCCCCACTGTACGGCGATAATAACGATTACGGTCAGCGGCGTCTGGAGAAGTATGGCGGCAGCCGTTTTCTTTCCCAGATTGAAGATTCCCCCCAAATCCATCTCAAGACCTATAATAAACAGAAGGAATACCAATCCCAGATGGGAAACCTGTTCCATGACATGAACGGAACTGCTGATGGCATCGTAAAAAAGGCCGTGAATAACCAGTCCGGAGACGATATAGGCAAGCAGGGCCGGCTGCTTCAATTTATGAAATATAACGGAAAGAACGGACGCTGAAATGACAGCAAGACCAATTGCCGCAACAAGACCGATTTCGGATTTGAAGGCCGGAGTTTTCGCCAGTGCCGTGAGCGGCAGGAGCAGAAAACAGGCCGTGGATAAAATCAGAAATATTATCAGACGTTTTGTTTTCAGCATTCCCCTCGCCTTCCATTATTCAATGATAAATACGACAAATAACGGCAAAACAAAATATTCCGCCGGTTGACCCGGATACCTGCACCGTGTGTGACGGGCATTTTTCATGATGAACACAGGCAGAAGTCGCATCAGGAGAATCTAAACCGCAGCAAATATCAAAGGAGACACGTAAACACCTTACGGCAGTGTCACGCCTTATCGTATTCCGCAAAAATCATGGAAAATACGGCACGTCCCTGAGTAGCGGAACGTAAATCGGTGGAATAGCCGAACATGGCTTTGAGCGGCACTTTTGCTTTGACTTCACTGACCATATTTTTAGGATTAACCGCTTGAATCTCACCCCTCCGGGCATTGATATCACCAATAACGTCGCCCATAAACTCACTGGGGGTAATAATGTCAACCAACATGATCGGCTCCAGGATAACCGGATCGGCTCCGCTGCATCCGTCGCGCAAAGCCGTCGCCGCCGCTATTTTATAACCCTGCAAAGAAGCATCGCCCTCTTTGTAGGAGCCACCGATTATTTTCACTCCGACATCGATTACCGGATAACTGCTGAGTATCCCGCTCATCAAAGCTTCCTGAACACCCTCAATAATTGCGCCGTGATAATCCACGGGAATTATCGCTTCATCCAACTCGTTGACAATAGTATTACCGGAACCGCGCTTGAGCGGCGTAAGCGATAAGCGGACATGCCCGAAATGTTTTTTTTCTCCCAGTTCCTTTTCAAAAAGGCCTTCACTTTCCACGTACTTTTGAATCGTCTCACGATAGACAACCCGCGGCTTGCCGACATTTACATGGGCATTGAATTCGCGTTTCAGGCGGTCCACAATAATTTCCAGATGCAGTTCTCCCATGCCGGAAATAATGGTCTGGGCGGTCTCATCGTCATATTTCACACGCAGGGTGGGATCTTCTTCCACCAGTTTATCCAGCGATAACGTCAGTTTTTCCTGATCAGCCGGTGTCTTGGCTTCGATCGCCTGGCTGATGACAGGTTCGTAAAATTCGATTTGCTCGAGCATAATCGGATGTTTTTCATCACAGAGCGTATCTCCGGTCGTTGTGTCTTTAAGCCCCAGGACAGCCACCAATTCTCCCGCGGAGGCCTTATCAATTCTTTCTCTTTTATTGGCATGCATGCGTAACAGGCGGGCAACTTTTTCTTTCCTTTTTTTGACGACATTGTAAACTTCGTCACCGGCGGTAATCTGGCCGGAATAAATCCGTAAATAAGTCAGCTTCCGGCCTTCGTCCATCATAATCTTGAAAGCCAACGCCGCAAGCGGTTCTTTATCAGAACTGTGCCTTACCTCTTCCGCTTTTGTAACCGGATTGATCCCTTTAACCGGTGGAATATCATCCGGCGACGGCAGATAATTAATTACAGCATCGAGAACCGGCTGAATACCTTTATTACGCAGGGCCGCTCCGCAGAGCACAGGAACAGCCTTTAGCGAAATAGTAACCTTTCTCAAAGCTGCCACTATTTCCGCTTCTGTAATTTCCTCGCCGCCCAGATATTTTTCCGCCAGAGCGTCATCAAGATCAGCCAGTGTTTCAATTAATTTTTCTCTTTGAACTTTCAGTTGTTCGGCAAATTCCTCCGGTACTTCCTCAACCGTATAATCCATGCCCTGGCTTCCATCGTCCCAGGTCAGAATTTTTTGCTGAATTAAATCAATCGCGCCCCGAAAATTATCTTCACTTCCGGCAGGAATTTGCACGGGCAGAGGTATGGAATTAAAACGCTCCCGCATCAGCTCCACAACGCCAAAGAAATCAGCACCTACCCTGTCCATTTTATTGATAAAGGCAATCTTGGGCACACCATACTTATCGGCCTGGCGCCAGACGGTTTCCGATTGCGGTTCAACGCCTCCTACGGCGCAAAACACAACAACCGCACCATCAAGAACACGCAGAGACCGTTCGACTTCAATGGTAAAATCAACATGGCCGGGAGTATCGATGACATGAATTTCGTAATTTTTCCAGGCGCAGGTTGTTACCGCGGAAGTAATGGTAATGCCTCTTTCCTGTTCCTGAGGCATCCAATCCATAACCGCCTCGCCGTCATGAACTTCGCCCATTTTATAGGATTTGCCGGTGTAATAAAGAACTCTTTCCGTAACCGTTGTTTTTCCCGCATCAATGTGGGCAACTATGCCGATATTACGGATACGGGATATTTTTGATTTTGCCGCCATAAGAAAATCAACTGTTCCCCTCTTGTGAAGGAACATAAAGCTCCCGGTTCAGAAAAAAAGCCTTCCTGGTGGAGATGTGACCCTTAATCGACGGTAACTCCTTACCATCAACCAGTATTCTAACTTTTTTTATGCTGGAGACGTTTTCCGTCACGGAATTAGTCAAAGAATATATTGTAGCCATCTCGGCTGTGGACCCGCCCGGATGAAGCTTGGTCAAACTTTTGGTAAAATTAATGGAAGCCGTCCCCGCATCATCAACTTTCACATCTTTTACACTGACACCAGCAGGAAACGTGTTGACAAGGCCGCTTTTGGAGCCATCGAGCAATGTTTTTGTGATCTCCTTCGCCTGGTGAGCGGAATCATTTTCAATGTAGATATAACGTTTTTCCGGCACTAAAAACCGTTCCTGCGGATCGGAAAAATAAACCACGGCCAGATGTTTTTCTCTCTTTTTCAGGGCATCCATATCCACCGGAGGAAACAAGGCATTAAATAACGTAACAAAGAAAAATACCAAAAGAGCAATTACTCCCGCCAGGATCAGAGAAAAATAAAGAACCTTCGTTGATTTCTTTTTCTTTTTATCTTTTATTTCGTCGGAGCGACGCTGTCTTTTTGTAGCCATAAAATCCAAACTCCTCGTCGGAAAAACTGCGCCAATCTAGGGTATTTTCCCTTTGCTGTCAAGAAGAACAAGCAAGTCATTTGCATCAAAAAGCAACTTTCCGGCAAAACAAATTTCAGCCGCAAAATATCATATGTATTCTGCAGATAAAACCGGGAAACATCAGATATACCGGGTAATATTCCCAATATGTAATGCCCGGGAATATTAAACTGTTTTCGGCTGCCGATTCGATCGCCGGTGCGTCGGAATGATACCGGAATAACGCCCCCAAACTGATAGCCGGAAAATGGTGAGTTTTTACTTATTAAGGCTTCTTTTCATCTCTTGGAGTTTATCTCTGTCCAGATAATATTTGCCGTTGGGAGTTTTAAAAACAAGACCATCGGCTGTGAGGATATTGAGTGCTTTCGGCCGCAGATTGCCCGTACCCACGCGGAAGAAATTTTTCCGTTCGTCCTGCAGGTGAACGGCCTTGCCTGCGCTGAATGCTCCGGCCGCTTCCATTTCCGCAATGATCTTGAAACACATCCTGCGCACACCCCAGCCCCCCGCAAAAAGGGCGATTACGACAAATAGAACAAAAGCGGCAACCAGCAAAATGATTTGTAAATAAACAGGCATATTGTTTTCCCATGATAGTGATTTCTTTCGGTGTCAGTTCATACAATTCGCAACCGTTTTTGTCAATCGACCTGTCGCCGGATGGGTTGATAAAATCGCCGTCTTTCTTGAATAAATTAATGTTTCTTTGTACCCATTTTCAGTTCATCTTTATCATAGGTATCGGGATCCGGCGTATAAATTGTAACTTTGCCTTCTCCCTTCATTTCCACAGGCGCGGTGGCGGAAAGTATCGAGTACCAGATACCAATTTGCTTTTCCTTATTGTCGAACACGGCAAATCCGAATTGTTTTTGTCCCATATCCAGAGCCTTTGATTGCATATCCAAAACCAGTTCTTTCATTTTTTCCGGTGTCGGAGAAATCTTTTTCCACAGGTCAGACTCCAGCATGCATGTTTTGTGCAGTCCCAATATCGCAAAGGGATAGACATCGGAACCACTGATATAATAATTATAATCCGGTCTGACCTGATAAGTTTCAAAAGATTCTTTGGCCGCACCATCGGGCCTCATCTTCCCCCAGTTTTCAGTAAAAAAGGAATTAACTGACGCACATGATGCAATCAGAGTACAGACAATTATCAGCAACAATATTTTCCCCCACTTAGGCATTTTTATCATTCCTTATTGTTTTATATCCTGTTTCAGCACGGCAATAACGGCATTACCGTCAACAACTATTTCGCCATGCTGATTATAGACGGTTGTTTTGATATTTACCCGACGCTTCTCGTCATTTTTTCCCGTGACAACGGCCCGGACGTCAATAGTATCGCCAATCCGTACCGGTTTTAAGAATTTAATTTCCTGCGATATGTAAATTGCCCGGATACCGATCAGGCGGGTGGCGATCAGGGTAGTGAAAAAAGATGCAGTATGCATGCCGTGAGCTATCCTCCCGCCGAACATCGTACTTTGGGCGTATTCAGCATCAAGATGGACGGGATT
>MVRV01000126.1 GCA_002068015.1 Smithella sp. PtaU1.Bin162 | reverse complement strand
ATAACGGAAAACGAACAATCTGCATAGCCGGCGACGGCGGATTGCAGTTGAACATTCAGGAACTGGAGACATTGCGCAGACTGGATTTACCGGTAAAAATATTTATAATGAACAACAACGGCTATTCGTCCATCAGAACGATGCAGGAAACTCATTTCAACGGACATCACGTAGGCAATGACCCTGCTTCGGGATTGACACTGCCCGATATAATCAGCGTGGCCACGGCTTATAAAATAAAAGCCATCAGAATTACTGATGTAGGCGAACTGGAATCAAAAATTCGAGAGGCACTTGATTTCCCCGGACCGACCATCTGCGATGTCATGGTTATCCCCGGCTTTAAAGTCTCGCCGAAGGTCGCTTCGCAAAGAAAAGAAGACGGCACAATGATCTCCAAACCGCTGGAAGATCAATGGCCGTTTTTAGACCGGAAAGAATTAGCGGATAACATGATTATACCGTTACTGGAAGAATAGCTTATTTTATTGAACAGCAGACAAAAAATATAACCTGAGGAGATAGCTTGGGAAAGAACACCCTGAAAATCCTTATGATAGGCCTGGGCAGTATCGGGCAGCGTCATGTCCGTAATTTACGGCAGCTTCTTGGTGAAAATGTTGAAATTACGGCGTACCGTTCCCGCAAGCGCCCCTATGTGCTTACGGAGCAGGCCGTCATCGAACAGGGAAGTAATTTGGAAGAAAAATACAATATTCAACTACACGAAAACATTGATGAGGCCATGGGTCAAAAACCGGACGCCGTTTTTATCTGCAATCCTCCCGATCTGCATGTGTCCACAGCCTTAAAAGCCGCCCAAAATGGATTGAACCTTTTTATTGAAAAACCGCTTTCCCATACATACGAACATGTAGATGAATTGATAAAACTTATCGAACAGCGAAACCTTGTAGCTCTTGTCGGCTACCAGATGCGTTTTCATCCTTGTCTCAGGAAACTGGAATCGTTAATTAAAGCAAAGGCTATCGGAACTATTTTATCGGTAAGGGCCGAACTTGGTGAGTATCTTCCCGGCTTCCATCCCTATGAGGATTACAGGCATATGCATGAATCACATCAGGCTCGCGGCGGCGGTGTAGTTATTTCACAAATTCATGAGCTCGATTATCTATACTGGCTTTTCGGCCTTCCGAAGCGTGTCTTTGCGGTAGGCGGCCATCTGAGCAATCTGGAAATAGATGCTGAAGATACCGCCAGTATCTTAATGGAATATCGTATTGAAGGCAAAACCGTACCGGTACATCTGCAGCAGGATTTTACCCAACGCCCGGCCAGCCGTACTTGCCAGGTTATTGGTAATGAAGGAAAAATTCTGGTTGATCTTCGTGCCCTGACTGTGAATGTTTTTAACAGTCAGGGAGAGTTTTCTGAAATCAACTGTTTTGAAGGCTTTCAACGCAACCAGCTATTTTTGGATGAATTGAACCATTTTCTGGAATGCCTGCAAAGGAAACAAACCCCTCACGTAACGGTGCACGATGGAGCTCAGAGTCTGCAGATGGCGCTTGCCGCTAAAAAATCCCTCGCCTCCGGTCAGGTGGTTGAAATGGAGCATGAATTATGAAGAATTTAAAACAAAATTTATTTGATTTAACCGGGCAAGTGGCAATTATAACCGGCGGCACCGGGCTATTAGGAAAACAGCATGCCGAAGCTATTGCAAGTGCCGGTGGGATTCCTGTTTTGGCGGATATCTCTCTCAATGGCAATCTCCCTGCAAAGAGCGAATGGAATGAACGCTTCGGCAAATCAGCATGCGCTATTCAAGTTGACATTACTCAACCGAAGTCTGTCCGAGCATTGCTCGCTCACGTGCTCAATCGATATAACCGCATTGATATTCTTATCAACAATGCCGCCAATAACCCGAAAATGGAAGATAAGTCAGAAAAGGAATTTTCCCGTCTGGAGTTCTTTCCGTTAACGCAATGGGAATCCGATTTGGCGGTAGGCCTGACCGGTTCATTTCTTTGCAGCCAGATTATCGGAAGTGAAATGGCTCGCCGCAAAAAAGGAGTCATCATCAACGTAGCTTCCGATTTAGCTCTGATTGCACCGGATCAGCGCCTGTATCGCCGGGATGGTCTACCCGAAGAACACCAACCGGTAAAACCCATTACCTATTCCATCGTGAAAACCGGTCTGATCGGATTAACCCGCTATCTTGCCACCTACTGGGCAGATTGCGGCGTGCGGGTTAATGCTATTTCACCCGGCGGCGTTTACAACGGACAACCCGATGAATTTGTTAATAAGTTGAATAATCTGATTCCCCTGGGACGGATGGCCCGTCTCAATGAATATCAGGGTGCTATCCTGTTTTTATGTTCTGATGCTTCTTCTTATATGACCGGCGCAAACCTGATAGTGGACGGCGGCAGAAGCTGCTGGTGATTATTACTGTTTTCCAATGACAAAAAGTGAATAAGAAAGAATTTATGCGAGATTATAAAAAAGAGATTGCCGATTATCTGGACGAAGTGATGGAAAGAAAAGAATTCAGTATCGACAAGATAAAGGCACAGATTAAAAGTTCACAATACGTCTGTGTTTTCGGAATAGGAGCCATTTCCTATCCTATTATATCCT
>MVRV01000125.1 GCA_002068015.1 Smithella sp. PtaU1.Bin162 | reverse complement strand
ATTTTTTTGCCGGTGTTGGAGACACCGGCACTGATACAAAAATTTTGCTGCTCCTGCAACGATATGTCAATTATGTACCGGACAATCTATTCCGTCAAAATCGCTTCTTTAATTTTATCACCCATCTCAAAAGTCTTGTGCTTTCCACCCATATCCGCAGTTTTTATCTTTCGGGAGGAAAGTGTGCTACTAATTGCATTATATATATCCGCAGCGGCTTCGTTTTCGCCCAGATGTTCCAGCATCATCCGGATCGATTCAATAGATGCAATGGGATTGACAATTTCCTTCCCTGTATATTTAGGTGCCGAACCGTGAATAGGTTCGAACATGGACGGGTATTTTTTTTCCGGGTTGATATTTCCACCGGCGGCGAATCCCATTCCTCCCTGCAGCATGGATCCCAAATCCGTAATGATGTCTCCAAAAAGATTTGATGCCACTATAACGTCAAAAAAATCGGGCTTTTTAATCATCCACATTGTTGTTGCATCTACCAATGCTTTATCCGTTTTAATATCAGGATAATTTTTGGCTACATCATCGTAAACAGAATCCCAAAATACCATCGAATAATTAAGTGCGTTCGATTTCGTGCAATTTGTTACCATGCCGACCTGGTCTTTATCCCCGAATTTTTTTCGCTTACGGGCAAGATCAAATGAATACCGCATGACTCTTTCACACCCTTTGCGGGTAAAAATTCCGGTCTGCAGGGCAAAAGCATCCGGAGTCCCCAACTTGAAAAAACCGCCGGCTCGGGAATATTCTCCCTCGCTGTTTTCCCTGATCACTACCAGATCGACCGTATCCGGAGTTGCTGTCTTTATAAGCGAATCAACTCCCGGAAATAATTTGATGGGGCGAAGATTTACATACTGTTCAAAACCATACCGGATTTCGAGCAGCAACATCAAGGAAATATAATCCGGAACTTTATTGGCATCACCGATACAGCCGAGAAAGATTGCATCAAATTTCCTTAATATATCCAGCATATTATCCGGATTCATTTTCCCGTTTTTTAAATAATAATCGCATCCCCATTCGTATGTTTCGGTTTTAATTCCGAAACCATATTTATCTGCAACTGCCTTCAGAATTTTGAGAGCTTCCCTGGATATTTCATTACCCACCCCGTCTCCCGGTATTATGGCTATATTATAGCTATTCATATTATTCTCCCTTCATTAATCTTTTACGTAAATATCCATTTAAGAAAACTATTACACTTCAAACAGCAGATTCACACCTCAATTATCACAATTCCATATATAAGCACGACCAAATATTCTTGACAACGGCTTCCTGAAGCAAAAAATCGGTATAGAAAAACATTTCCGTATAAGCAGATAATAATTAGCGATATAGAAAATACGGCTCTCTTATTTCCCAATCATCACATTAGGCAACCAAACGACGATTTCCGGATAAATCGTACAAATTATAATGCCGATGAACTGGAGAATTAAAAACGGCACAACACCCCGATAAATATGATTCAATTTTACTCCTTCGAGTCCCAGTCCCGACAGATAGAAGAGGGCATAGCCGAATGGTGGAGACAGGAAGGACATCTGCAGATTAATGGCAAGCATGGAGACAAACCAGAGCGGATCGAAACCCAACTGCTGGGCAACGGGCAAAAAAATCGGGAAGGTAATCATGATAATCCCGATCCAGTCGATAAAACAGCCGAGGATAACATAAATGATCATGATCATAATATACGTGCCCCATTTCCCGAGGCCCAATCCCATAATAGCATTGACCATGGCCGTACCTCCCCCCAGCCCCAGGAAAACACCGGTAAAGCAGGTCGCTCCGACAATAATAATGATCACCATTGTTATTGTTCGTGATGTTTGGTAGAGACAATCGGTAAAATTTTTCCAACTGAATTTTCCATAGACGATTACCATGATAAAAGCAGCAAATGATCCGACACCGGCCGCCTCCGTCGGTGTGGCAATCCCGAAAAAGATTGCTCCCAAGACACAAAAAATCAACAACAGCGGCGGAACAGAGTACTGAGCAGCGTCTTTTATTCTTTTTTTCATTGGAATCATAGCCAGCTCCTCAGCGGGGACAGGTGGTCCTATCTTCGGATCCATAAAGCACCGTAAGCCAATATAGATCATGTACAAGATTCCCAGTGTCACGCCGGGCACAACACCGGCCATAAGGAGTTTTCCGGCGGAAAGAGCCCCTTGATCGGCCATCATAATGAGCATGACACTCGGCGGAATTAAAATCCCCAGACTCCCTCCGGCGGCAATCATTCCCATTGTTATCTCTTTCTGATAGCCGTAACGCAGCAACATCGGGCCGGCCAGCAGCCCCATGGTCACCACAGACGCGCCGATTATTCCCGTGCAGGCCGCAAAAATGATACAGACTCCGATTACTGCGAATCCCAAGCCGCCGCGGATAGGACCGAGAAGAATGCGCAGAGCTTTGAATAATTCGTCCGCTACGCCGGACATTGTCAAAAAATTCCCCATAAGAATAAACAGGCTGATGGCAACCAGAACAAAGTTATCCATTGTGCCGTAAATTCTATCCATAAAAATTCCGAAAAACTGGGGGCCGATGAAAACAGCCCCAAACAAAACTCCAACTCCACCCAGCACAAACGCCAGAGGGTGTCCCATAAACAGGAATATTATAAGAGCGATGAACATACCGACTGCCGCAATTTCAGGACTCATTACTTTGCACTCCTTTCACGCACTAAAATATCTATATTCTTGATTACTTCGGATATTCCCTGCAAAAGAAGCATTATCGCGGTTAGCGGAATAACTGTTTTGATCGGATAAAGAGGTGGTCCCCAGATGCTCCAGGATGTTTCCAGCATGCTCCAGGAATTAACGGAATAAGAAACGCCGAAATAAGTTAGAACGAAGATAAACGGGAAATACATTAACAGGTAACAAATAAGGGACAGTACGGCATTGGTCCTTTTAGAAAAGCGGCTGCTGACGAGATCGATCGATACATGTGACTTGCAGAGAAGGCCATACGCCGCGACAAGCATAAAATGCGCCCCGTAGAAGAATATGCTCATTTCAAAAGTCCAGATGGTCGGATGTTTTAATGATCGGCTGATCACTTCATAGACAACCAGCAGCGTCAGCGGCACCAGCAAATAACTGCAAACAAGGCCGGTCCAGCGGATGCATAAATCAATTGTTTTGGATAAACGAATCCATACATTCATTTCAAAAGCCTCCATAAAATGAATTTCTATAAGGAGCATCCTTAGGCGTAAGGATGCTCCTTTAACTTCGGAATTTTCACTTTAAACCGGGAAGTTTCGGCCATGAATAAAGCAGGCGACCCTGCGAAAACGGTTCCTGAAAACTCCTGGCTTCCTGGAAATCTTTCAAGTATTGAAACATCGAAAGGGCTGCTTTGTGAAAATCGGGATTCTTTGCCGATTCATCAACCAGATATTCCCAGGCATACTCTTCGATCTTTTTGAGTTCCGCCGGGGAAAGTTTGAATGTCTGTGTACCCGCTTTTTTGAAAAGCTCGATGGCTTCTATATTGCCGGTTTCATAGCTGCTGGACATATAGGCAATATTGGCCAGCGCCGCTTTCTCCACGATAATTTTCAGATCATCGGGAAGACTGTCCCACACCTTTTTATTAATCATGACACCATTGGTTGATGATGGTTGATGCCAGCCGGGAGCAATACAGTACTTGGTGACTTCGCTGAATCCCATTTTCCAGTCGATCGAAGGGCTGGAAAATTCGGCACCGTCGATGGTCCCCATCTGCAGGGCCTGGTATATTTCACCGCCGGAAATCATAACTTGTGCGGCACCAAGCTTTTTCAGGATATATCCCTGCGCCCTTCCGGACATTCTGAGTTTTTTGCCTTTGTAATCGGCAAGAGTTTTAATCGGTACGCGTGAGCGGATACCTGATTCCATCGGGGTGACTGATTTGAGAAAATATACCATATTATACTTTCCGAACAGATCATCAAAAATCTTTTTCCCGCCATAGTGTAAATACCAGTTGATGGCATCGTACTGGCCCAACCCCATGGGAAAAGAACCGAGAAGATCAAAGGCGCTGTTTTTGCCGGCCCAGTAACTGGGCCAGTCACCTCCGCACTCTACTGACCCTTTGGCGACAGCGTCAAAGACGGAAGTCGCCGGAACCAATTCACCGGCCGGCGAAACAGTAATTTGCAGGCGACCTTTGCTCATTTCATTAACCAGCTTGGCAAAATTCCGATCACCTTCAATCAGGTTAATGGTGGGTGTCCAGGTGGAAACCAATCTCCACTTGATCGGCTGTTCCGCCGCAAAAGCAACCCCCCAGCTGATGCAGAAAATTGTTACTATGGCGACGGCAAATATGGCTATTTTTTTTCTTTTCATAATTTTCTCCTTATAAAATATCTGAAATAATATGTTTTTGTTGTTTATCCCGGCCTTATCGCACAGGGTGAATTTGGCGCAATAAACCCCCTCCCCGGGGAACACAAGTTTCCCCGGCAATTTTGAATGCCGAACGATAATCCCGCGGAAAAAGCGCGGCATTCGCACAATTCTGTTTGGTTAAGCTTGAAACGATGGCGCCTTCTGATGTTCAGTTCAAGCAACCCCACACCTGAAACGCTGTTACTTTTCCTTCGAAAGCTTTTGTTTTACAATATTTTTAAGATCAGTAATTTCATCCTTCAGCGCTGCGATTTTTTCTTCCAGTAATTTGTGACTGTCGTTGTTGCTCTGACCGTGTGTCTCCTGATAAAAAGGCCCGTAACTTTTCTTGTTCCAGGCAAGCTGAATTACATCCCACCTTTGTTCCTTGCCCATAATGTCAAAAAGAGATTTGCGCAGAAGATTAAGAGACAGATCAATTTCCCCATGCACCATGGCTTCTTTGTCATAAACTGGTCCTGCCACGTATTCCCCCATGGGGTTCACTATCCCGCTGCCGCCGAAATATACCCATGCCGCATTCCCGAAGAAGTCTGGAGGCACGGTACTGTTATCAATATACATGCAGGAATTGACGACAAAGCACTGACCTTCGAGGGCATACTGACGGATGGCAACATCGATGACATGTCTATTGCTCCGGCCTGTTTTATATTCGGGCCATCCCGGCCAGCAGGCGCAGTGAATCTCTTCACCCATAGCCATAAGTGCATATTTGAACAGCGGCTGGAGATTTTCGTAACAAATAAGTCCGCCGATTTTTCCCAGTTCCGTGTCATAGACCTGTAAATCAGTTCCGTCTCCGGCCGTCCAGAAAACCTTCTCTCTGTTCGTCGGTAAAAGTTTACGGCGCACACCGATAATTTTCCCATCGGCATTGATAAATACCTGCGTATTATACAGGCGAGCACTGTATTCCCTCACCCGTTCGTTAATGCCAAGGGATACGTGAAGGCAAAGGTCTTTGGCATGCTTCGCGATCATATCTATTTCCGGTCCTGGAACAAAAACCGATTCCGAGAGGAGATACCGGAGATTTTGCTGCCATTCAGTCGGCCGTTGGAGATCAATTGAAAAATTCGGATAGGTTGGGATGAACGTTTCAGGGAACACAATTAAACGGCTACCCTCTTTCGCCGCCTTCGACATCAGATCCATAATCTTCTCTGTTGTTTTTTGGCGGCTCAGCGGCAATACCGGAGACGCTTGCACCGCCGTGGCGATAAATTTACCCTCGGACACTTTATTCATCGAATTTCATCCTTTCACTAAATTATTGCAGGCCTTCCCGTAAAGCACATTTAACAAAAAGACCTTCGCTGTTTTTTGCAGGCTGCTATCGGATATTATTAATTAAGAATACAACAATCATGCCAGGATTTGAAGAAAAAAATAATCTATAAACATCGAACATTATTTATTTTATTATCAAACAAGAAATTTATCCACCAAGAGACGTTGCAAATAGTTGCAATGTTGCGCAACTTATGCAATACGTGCAACCTGCTTTGGGCAAATTCTTCTATGCCGCTGGTTATTAATAATTTGGCTGCTTTTGACACAAAAGCATGACTGTGGTGAGGTTGGTATCATGAGCATTGTTTTCATTGCACGCAACAAAGAAATCGGAAACAGCTACCGGCACATTTTACCGGACAATCAGGAAAATGTGCTGGTGATTGAATCTTCACTGAATCAGGCTATCCCCGATGTTCAGCGTCTGGAGGAACAGGGAGCTGAGGTTTTTGTTGCCCGCGGCGGTTCCGCAATGTTTCTACGCCAGGCGGGTATAAAAAGCCCTATTGTAGAAATTCATTTAACAAGCAGTGACATCGTTCAGGCCCTGGAAGAAGCAAAAAGCATCTGTCATTTTGAAGATCCGTTTATTGCGGTCGTGGCTTATGAAAATATGATTAAAAATTTATTTGATTTTCTGCCGTTTCTTAACGTTCGATTAAGCTTCCATACCTTCAACTCGGAGGAAGAAGCACCCTCGGTTATCCGTACGGCGATTGCCCAGGGAGCTCAGATAATATTGGGTGGAGCCATCACGGTAAAAATTGCCGGGGAGTTCGGCTTTCCCGCCGTTTTAATGCGTTCCGGCGAATCCGCTATCCGTACCGCCTATGAAGAAGCGCAGCGGATTGTCTATGCGCGCAGGCTGGAAGCAACTCGCAGCAGTGAACTTAAGGCCATGCTGGAATATGCTCACGAAGGCATAATCGCCGTCAATAGCAAGGACTGGATTACGGTTTTTAATCCGGCCGCGGAAACAGTCACCGGTGTTCAGGCAAGCGAAGCACTGGGCCGTCCTGCACAAGAAAAAGTCCCTTTTCTTCATTTTGAGGAAATTCTGAAAAGCGGTATTGAAGACATCGGGCAGATAACCGACTGCGGCCAGTCTAAAGTCATGATGAACCGGATTCCCGTCCGCGTGCAAGGGCAGATCGTGGGAGCCATCGCCACATTCCAGAATATTACACGGATTCAATCCATGGAGGCGCGGATACGCAAGGAGATATACAGCCAGGGTCATGTGGCAAAGTTTTCTTTTCAGGATATTTTAGGCCGCAGCCCGGCACTTCAGGAAACCATCGAAACGGCAAAGAGTTATGCCGAAGTCGATTCAACAGTTTTGATTCACGGAGAAACCGGAGCGGGAAAAGAACTTTTCGCGCAGGGCATTCACCGGCACAGCATTCGCAGAAGCGGCCAGCCTTTTGTGGCAATTAACTGCGCGGCGCTCCCGGAGACCCTCCTGGAAAGTGAACTGTTCGGATACGTGGAAGGCGCCTTTACAGGTGCACGGCGCCAGGGAAAACCGGGGCTTTTCGAACTGGCTCACCACGGAACAATTTTTCTGGATGAAGTTTCCGAAATTCCGCTGAGCCTCCAGGGAAGGCTTCTCCGTGTCCTCCAGGAACGTGAAGTGGTGCGCCTGGGCCATGACCGTGTTATTCCGGTTGATGTGCGTGTACTGTGCGCAACAAACCGTCAGATGGAGAAGCTGGTCGAAGAAGGAAAATTCCGCAATGATCTTTACTGGCGTTTGAACGTGCTTAGTCTGAACGTGCCGCCGCTGCGTGAACGTCAGGGTGACATTCGATTTCTTATAGAATCATTTTTGCAGGGATTGACCCAGGAAGTAGCCGGATTCAGCAATTTTACGAAAGAGGCTTTAGATTTTTTAACGATATATCCCTGGCCCGGAAACGTGCGGGAACTGAAAAATTTCTGTGAACGGTTAACGGTTGGTTCCCGTGAAAAAATATGGGACGAATCCTTCGTCCGGCGCCTCCTCGATCAGGCCGGAACATTACCTGTCGCGCCGAAATTTTCCCGCGACGAACGAATCAAAAACGCTCTGGCAAAATCAGGCGGCAAAATCGACCAGGCGGCAAAAATCCTCGGTGTTCACCGCTCTACGCTGTGGCGCCGCCTTAAAAGAACAGATAAAGAACAAAAAGTGCCTTGAATTAATAGTATCAACGTGTTTCACATGCCCCGCCGAAACTCCAGCGATTTCGATATCGTCATCTTATCAATATATTTCAAATCGCCGCCCATGGGCACGCCCATGGCAATACGGGTTATCTTAATATTCTTTTCCTGAAGCATCCGGGTAATCAACAAAGCGGTAGCCTCACCGTGAACATTGGGATTGGTGGCCAGAATTATTTCTTTGATGAGCCCGCTCCCGATTCTTAAAAGAAGTTCATTGAGGCGTAAATTTTCCGGTCCGATACCATCGAGCGGAGCCAATGCTCCATGCAAGACATGATAAGTTCCGTGGTAGACTCCGCTTTCTTCAATTGCGGCCAGGGCATCGGGCTCTTCCACGACGCAGATTATTTCCTGATCGCGGGTTTTATCCTGACAAATGTAACAGGTATCGTCTTCCGTCGGATTCAGACAAATCCGGCACAGTTTTATCCTGCGCTTCACCTCGATGATGCTTTCGGCAAGCTTGCGGACATCATCTTCGGTGGCTCTCAGGATATAATTAGATAATCTGGCAGCAGTTTTTTCACCGATACCGGGAAGCTTGGCAAGTTCCGCAATCAGGCGTTTAATCGGTTGTGCGTATGCTTTCATAAAAACCTTTATCACATTCCGGGAATGTTCAATCCACCGGTAATTTTTGCCATTTCGGCGGAGGCCATTTCCTGCGCTTTGCGGATTCCTTCATTGACAGCGGCAGAAATCAAATCCTGCAGCATTTCCACATCTTCGGGATTTACCACATCTTTTTCAATTTTCAGGGAGACAATTTCAAATTTGCCGTTAACCACAACTTTTACCATACCGCCGCCGGCCTGTGCCTCAATAGTTCTTGTTTCCAGCTCCTGCTGAAGCTGGCCGATCCGTTCCTGCATTTTTTTTGCCTGTTTCATGATATTGCCCAGATTATTCACGTTATCTATCCCTCCTGTTTTTTCTCGCTTCTTGTTTTGATTTCCACTATTTCCGCACCGGAAAATTCATTCATGATCTTCTGTAAAATAGGACTGTTCATCGCTTCCCGCTTAATATCGTTCACGCTGCTCAATTTACTTCTGCCATTGCCGTTATTTCCGGTGTTTTTATCCACTTCAACCGTAGCTATCCTGACGACTACATCCGTGTGAAAAAATTTTTTCGCAATTTCTGCCAGCTGTTCTATTTGTGATTTTTCACTGATGTTTTCCAGGAAGATATAGCCTTTGGGAAAACTCAAGGTTAATTTTCCATCCGCCAAACTGATCGCTTCCGCCGAAACAATTTTCGCCCCTAAAACCGGGTTTTCTTTTTTAATAAATTTTTTGAATTGATCGCCAAGTTCGCCGGAAGCCGTTGTTTCAGTATCATTAACAATAGTATTGGCCGGTTTTTCCGCTGAAGATAGACTGTTCTTTTCTGAAACTGATTTTTCAGGCGCCGGCGGCATTTTTACAACTGAGCCCGGTCTGGAAATATTTTCTCCGGCGGCCGATCCGGCCAGAAGCTTTTGCTCGATTGCTTCCAGCGTCGAAATAATTTCACCAATCGGTATTACCTCCTCCAGATAAGCCATCCGTACTAAGATTGTCTCCAGTTTTAAACGCGTCTCCTGGCTGCGGCGAAAGCTTTCTTCTTCCGCAATTAAAATTTCCATATACCGCTGCAACGTTTCCCGGGTCGTGTTCTTTACCTGGCTTTGCAGTGCGGCAATATGTTCCGGAACAATATCAAAGGAAGAGCTGCTGCCGGCGGTAATCTTGACCAAAAGCAGATTACGAAAATGCTTGAGCAGCATCGAGTAAAAATGCTTCATATCCAGGCCGGCAAGATAGGCTTCCTCGAGAATGATGAGGCAGGCGCCGGCATTTTTCTGCAACACTGCTTCCGAAAGACGGAAAAGATATTTCCTGTCGGTAAGCCCCAAAATCCCCTCAACATCATTATCAGCGATATCCATACCGGCATAAGAAATAACCTGATCAAAAATGCTCTGGGCATCGCGCATGCTCCCGTCACCTGCTTCGGCAATCCAGGATAGAGCTGCTTCGCTTATGCGGATTTTTTCGGCCGTGGCCACTTTTCCCAGATTTCCGGCAATCTCGGTAAGCGCAATCCGGCGGAAGTCGTAACACTGGCACCGGGAAAGAATTGTTGCCGGAACTTTATGATTCTCCGTCGTGGCAAAAATAAATATTACATGCGCCGGTGGCTCTTCCAGAGTTTTTAAAAGCGCGTTGAAAGCTTCACGGGTCAACATGTGTACTTCATCAATAATATATATTTTATAACGGGAAGAGGCCGGGGCGAATTTAACATTTTCGCGCAGTTCGCGAATTTCATCAATACCCCGGTTGGAAGCGCCGTCGATTTCCCGCACATCCAGTGATGATCCGTCGGTAATTTCACGGCAATTTGCACAAACATTACAGGGAACGGCAGCAGGACCTTTTTCGCAGTTAAGCGCCTTGGCCAGAATCCTGGCTACGGAAGTTTTGCCCACACCACGCGGCCCGCTGAAAAGAAAAGCATGGGCCACCCGCCCCTTCCCTATGGCATTGCACAGGGTTTTGACGACATGCTCCTGTCCGGCAACATCTTCAAACTTCTGCGGACGGAACTTGCGGGCTAAAACCTGATATTCCAAAATTCCTCCAAAAACTTAAAACATTCTAAACCAAGACGATAGCACGGCGGCTACAGTTGCTTTATTAATTCGTAAAAAGTTCCAAAGACAAGGCGTGCAAGGCAGGAGAAGGGAGACGTATTTTTTATATACGTCGCAACGCCGAAGGGCGAAACACATCACTCCGCATATGCCGAGCCCGGAGCCTGCCGGGGACTTTTTAAGGTGTAATAACTGGTGGCCAGGTTTACCGCAACACACATCGGACATTGTTACCGCTGCTTCCTTCCGGACCTGACGGGGTTCACAAGCCTTTGTTGTACGGGACCCGGCCACATATTTAAAATCATCTTCACCGTGGCTTTTAATTGATAAACGAGCAGGAATCAACTCAAATTTTTAATGGTGATTTCGGACAAGCAATCTTGCTGTTTTCACTGATCATTGCAATGCAGACATCCCAACACCGCCTGCCTCTGTAATGACATTGAGAGAAGGCGAATATTCCTTCGAGAGCTTTGCAAAATGGCAAAAACCAACAATGTTGTAATTCTCGCTTCCAACTCTGTCATTCCCGCATTTCCCTGGCGGGAATCCAGGAAAAAAACATGGATACCCGACAAAAAACTTCGGGTATGACAAAATGGTGTGGATGCCCGACAGGGACACTCAGGGCATGCGTGACCTGAAAGGTTATGACAAAATGGTGGATTTTATGTGGTTGTGCAAAGGTCTCCCTTCTTTAAACACCGGCATATTTCAGCGCTTACGCTTAATTTACTGGCGGAGAGAGCGGGATTTGAACCCGCGGTACACCTTTGTGGGCATACACACGATTTCCAGTCGTGCTCCTTCAGCCGCTCGGACATCTCTCCGTTTAATACGATACTTATTACCTGTTGTTACCGGTTGAGACGTAGCATGCAATGCCTCAACAATCAATTCTTTTCTGGCGGAGAGAGGGGGATTCGCCCAGCATGCGCTGGGCGCCCGGCGTATGCCGGGCGAACCCTTCACCGCTTTTCCATCATGCTTATCTTGCGTAATTGGCGGAGAGAGGGGGATTCGAACCCCCGTGGGAGCTTGTGGCCCCCAAATCGATTTCGAGTCGATCCCGTTACGACCACTTCGGTATCTCTCCGCTATATTATTTAAAAAACCATTATCCCAAGATCAAAGTTGCCTATGCAACTTTCGATTTCGTCCGGCATGCAAGGCAGTGTTGCAATGTCATTCTGAGCCTTTAGGCGAAGAATCTCTATATTCCAATGCTCTGTTTATATTAGATTCTTCACTTCGTTCAGAATGACAAAAATGCATATTTAAGCATCACGACGCAATCTCATTCGCCGGACGCCCGGCGAATGCCCGGGCGAGTCGATCCCGTTACGACCACTTCGGTATCTCTCCGCGTTTGATCACTTAGCCGAAGCGGCTATTACCCTCTTTTTCCGAAAAAATCTACTCAAAATTTCCCCGCATTCTTCTTTCAATATTCCTTCTGTTATATCAACCTGATGATTTAATCGTTTATCCTTTAAAATCTCATATAAAGAAACAACTGCGCCCGCCTTCGGATCTCTGGCTCCGAAAACCACCCGCGCCAACCGGGCATGAACAATCGCTCCGGCACACATGATACATGGCTCCAGCGTAACATAAAGGACCGCACCGGTCAGACGATAGTTGCCCATTGTCTGAGCAGCCTGACGCAGCACCAGTATTTCCGCATGAGCCGAAGGATCATTTGCGGTAATCGGCGAATTGTGCGCCTGTGCCAAAACCCGGCCGTCATTTACCAGCACCGCCCCTATCGGCACCTCCTCTTTTTCCAGAGCTTTTCGTGCCTCCGCCAGCGCCATCCTCATGTAATCGTCATCTCTGAGCATCTTCACACCTTTTTTAAAAGTAAATCCAAAGGACTGCGCAATGCACGGACATCCCGGGCCATTACATGGGTATAAATCTCCGTTGTTTTAACATCTGCATGGCCCAGCAACTCCTGAAGGACACGTATATTTACCCCATTTTCCAGCATATGCGTGGCAAAGCTGTGGCGCAGTGTGTGGCAGCCTACTTTTTTGTCTATGGCCGCTTGCTCGGAGGCCCGCTTCACCGCTTTTTGTAAAACGGATTCCAGAACGTGATGGCGCATTTCCTTGCCGGATCGCGGATCAACAGATCTCAATTTTGCGGGGAAAACCCACTGCCAGCCTGTTGACCTCGACGCTTTGGGATATTTTCTGGCCAGCGCTTCCGGAATATAAACATCTCCGAAGCCCTCTTCTAAATCATTATGGTGCAGAGACTTTACTGCCTCAATTTGCCGGAACATCTCATCACGCAGATTTTGAGGCAGTATGGTTGTCCGATCCTTTCCGCCCTTGCCGCCTCTGATGAAAATCAGATTCTGGCCAAAATCAATATCCTGAACACGCAGACGGATGCATTCCATCAATCTCATTCCACTGCCGTATATCAGTTTTGCCATGAGCGCCGGTTTTCCCTCCATGGCGGCAAAAAGGCGTTGAACCTCGGATGGAGTCATTACAGTGGGTGGACTTGCCGTACGCTTGCTGCGTGCCGGAGTGATCTTGTCTTCCAGGTGAATATCCAAGACATTTTTATACAGGAAAACGATAGCGTTGAGCGCTTGCCTTTGTGTTGAAGCGGTCACCTGCCCTTCAGTCGCCAGATGGGAAAGAAAAGCTTCTATGTTTTTCGCCCCGAGATTTTTTGGATGGGTTTTGCCGCCGAAGTAGCGGATATAACGAAGAATCCATTGACAATAGGTTTGCTCCGTGCGATAAGAATAATGATGATATCGAAGGACCTCGCGAACCTGGTCCATTAACTTGAGCTTAGGATTGGGGTGAAACTTCGGTTTGTTGGACTGATCCATTTTAATAAAGACAAATATAGTTAAATTTTATAATTCAAATACAACAAAATGTGGTGCCGCAGGCGAAGTACGGGGAAAGCTTCATTTTCCATGTTTTGTATCTTAATATCATAATAAGTGGAAAATGAAAACGTAATTTGTAATAAGCGGAAAATCGTGGAGCCGGTTTTCCATATTTTATAGTTTAATATCACAATAAGTGGAATTTTTGTCCATCTATATGGGTTGTTATGGTGGAACATTTTCCACTTATTACTCTGTTAAAAGCTGAAATTTTGTAGCGGAAATATGGTATTTGGGGAAATCAGCAATATTGCCAAAATCCCCAAATAGCAGTATAAAAATAAAAATCCGGGTGAATAAATCCTATTCAGGAAAAAAGGCAAATTGCCATAATTCCTAAATAAAAAAATAAAAATGAAAATTAAGTCGTAATAATAGCTGGTTATCAAAAATAAATAGTCGGTAAATAGCAGGCGAAAACTGCTTTTAACCATGCAGTCAAGGTGACTGGCTGGCATCATGCTGAATCGAATTCAAAAGCCTTCGTAGCCTTTACCCTTGCATGACATTGGTTGCCATAAATCCGCCAGCTCCTTACCGCCACCGTTGGAATTGATGAGGAACTCTTATGGGAATGCTAAGTCGGCTATTTGGAAAACAAAATAAAAAATCTAACCCTATAGAACCTTCGCTAGTAGTTATTCCTGTAATAAGTAATCAACTGGACTCAAACGAATCAGGTTGTCTTACTTTTTATGTTGATAGTCTCCAAAAAGAGTTTAAAGAGTTTTCTCATGTAGGAGAGTCTTTAAATCTTTGGGCTCCGAAAGATGACGATGGTGTAAAAATATTAGACAAAGTTTACATTTATCACAAAAGTGGACCGGGAGGATGTCTTGGTATTGTTCCACCAGAACACAGAGATACAATTTTCTTTCATTTGTTAAAGGAGTTGCATTATGAATGTAAAATTGAAGAACTATCGGAAAGTATGTGCAAAATAAAGTGTAGATTGAGTTCAAAGGAGGAAACCGAAAAGCGAAAAGCCAAAGGTTCAAAAAAGAGAACAAAATGATTAGCGAGACGGTACTAAAAAATATTCCAACAAAAGCAATGCAGCCGATCGCTACGCTCCGGCTGATTTTTTCGTTATGTTTCGAATAGGACAAAGCAAAGATGATTGAATTCGAAATTAAAAAAGATTGCCTTATATTGAAATATCTATCGGAGCCGGATAACGGCTGGCTAATCGAAAATCTTAATAATGATGAAAGCGTCATTCTCAAAAATACTTTTCGTTTTTCTAAGAATGACCTATTTAGACCAGGCCCCTTAGAAGATGATCCCGACACGCCAATCGAATTCGTTCTTGGACGCTTGCGCGGCGAATATTACAAGATAGATGGTAGAATAATGGGCACCACTATCTCTATATTTCTTTATAAATCAATTAAAGTTTCAATTAAATTTTTTATAGCCGTAAAAAGCATACCTGTTTTCAAGAAAATTAGTGCGGTGCTCACGGAAGACATATTTATTGGCGGAAGCAATGCAAATGCATTACCTGAAGCCGAGTTTAGAAAGCTAATTAAAAATTTCCCCAATACATATGAGCTACAGAAGTATGCAGAGGCACGCATCAGTGCTGTCTTGAAGAATTATGTCGACTCAATTATCGATGGAGAAGAAAAATACAACACGTACATGAACAAAAAGATCAGCCAGAAAGGCCTGAATCTATCAGAAAAGTACAAGTACCAAGAATTAGAAAAGTACGAGGCAATATTACATAAATTGGAAAAGATGTTGGATAGCGAAGAATCGTACAATGAAAAACAGTGGCAAGCTGAAATTCTTCAAATCATCCTACTTTTGTATCCCAAATACATATGTGTTTTTCCGGAAGCTCCCGTGAAAGATACCTATCATGATAAAAATAAAAAGATTGATCTACTGCTCGTGGATTCATCGGGCAATACTGATATTCTTGAAATAAAGAAACCATTTGATAACTGTATCGTTACAAAGGCAATGTATAGAGACAACTACATACCATTAAGAGAGCTTTCCGGAACTGTTATGCAAATTGAAAAATATATTTACTACCTTAACAAATGGGGCAAAAAGGGCGAGGAGATGCTTACCCGTAAATATAAAGACAAGTTGCCGACTAATTTTAAGATAAAAATTATAAATCCTACTGGAATAATTGTCATGGGAAGAGATAACAACATTTCCACCGCGCAGAAAGAAGATTTTGAAGTTATTAAACGGAAGTACAAAAATATTATGGACATCATAACATATGATGACTTGATAAGTAGATTAAGATTCACAATTGATCAGTATAAAAAAACATGACCTGTCGCTCCGGGTGGAGCTTTTCGTTATGTTTACTAGAATGATAAGAGACGTATCATGATTACTAAAATAAATCTTAGTAATGTTGCATGTTATAAAAGCCTTGCTTCGTTAGAGACAGATAAAAAAGTTAATCTCATTTATGGTCTTAATGGAACTGGCAAGAGTGTACTTTCTGATTATTTATATAATAAGTCTAACTCAGCTTATTCTAGTTGCTCACTCGAATGTTCTAGTGATGAAGACATTATTGTTTATAATCAGAGTTTCATAAGAGATTATTTTTATGAACCTGATAATTTGAAAGGTATCTTTACTCTTTCAAAAGAAAATAAAGAAGCAGAAGAAAAGGTTAGAACCGCAGAACAAGAAATAACAAAGTATGATGATGAAAAGAAAAAAAGAAACGATATAATCGATATTCATAACAGCGAATTGACAGCAAAAAAAACAACTGCTGAAAATAAAACATGGGAAATAAAAACTAACTATGCAGGTGGTGATCGAGTCTTAGAGTATTGCCTCATTGGTTTAATGGGCAAAAAAGAAGTCTTATTCAACTATCTTTCTGGTATTACTAAACCATCACAAAGACCTGATAAAACGATTGAACAGCTTAAAAAAGAAGTGGAAGCAATTCAAGGCGCGACAGCTCAAAAGCACCGCATGCTATCCACATTAGATTTCACTGCTCAAAATATAGAATTGGATCAAATCTTTCGAAAAGCAATCATTGGGAACGAAAATAGTTCTGTTGCAGGACTGATAAAAAGACTTGAAAATTCAGATTGGGTTAAAAAAGGTTTGGAATACCTTCCTAGTGAAATTGGTAATGAAGGTGCGCTCTGCCCTTTTTGCCAGGGACAAACTATTACTAAAACGCTCGTTGATAATATCCTTAATTACTTTGACGAAACATATGAAAATGACATCAATAAGCTAAAAATTCATTTATCTGATTACGAATTAGCCATTAATGCA
>MVRV01000124.1 GCA_002068015.1 Smithella sp. PtaU1.Bin162 | reverse complement strand
TTGTCTGCGCCTGCGGTTACTCTTTTGCTCCGCAGGGCGAGCATATCGACAAGCGTATTAAGAACATCTATGTGGAGCAGATTGTGAACAAAACCGCTCAGGCCGAAGTGGAAAATTACGTCCGTACCGCCTTTATCGACCAGTTCATCCAGACCAAGCGTTTTAAGATCGTCGAAAGCGTGGAACTTGCCGATGCAGTAGTCAAGGGCAGCATTCTTAATCTCAGCACGTCGCCTCTTTCTTACCGCAGTAACGCAATGGTGGCGGAAGAGAGGGCAACAATGACACTGGAGCTGACTTTCCGGGATAAAGAAAGCGGCAAAAACATCTGGATGTCGCCTGGCATATCCGGAACGATTGATTACACTATTGAAAGCAACATCAATCTGCTGCCGGCAACAAGAAAAACCGCCTTCATCAAACTGGCCGGCGACACTGCGGAAAAGATCTTTAATCAGATGATGTCCGGCTTTTAATAAATTATCTAGAAGTAACCATGAATTCTGAAACCTTTAAATTCGGCAGCTTTCTCCTTTCTGCTCTTGACAACCGGCAGCAAATCTCTTTGAGAACAAAACCGGGATGCCGGATGGAGAGTACCGTAAATTTATTTTCTTTCCTGCAAAAAAACAAGAAACGCTTCCTGCTTGTCACAACGGCCGGGAAAAAAATCAGTCTTAATGAACACACCGTCCGCCGCCTGCTCGCCGCAGCCGAGGATACTCAGGCGGGTATGATTTACTCCGATTATTTCAGCAATACGGAAAACGGATTCATACCGCATCCGCTTATTGATTATCAGCCGGGGAGCATTCGTGACAATTTCCATTTCGGCCATGTCTTCCTTTTGCGAACCGCAGCAGCGGCAGCAGCCTTCAAAAAATACGGTGCACCGCCTGGCGATCCCGATCTTGCTCTCTACGATCTGCGACTTAAAATTTCCCTCGATCATCCGATCTTTCACATCCCGGAATTTCTTTATTCCGTTACGGACAAAAAAGAATCGGCAAAAAACAAGAGCAGAAAAAACGCATCTTCCTTTATTTATGCCGCCGCCAACACGGCAAGGCAGAAGAATCTTGAAAAACTGGCCACAAACTATTTGCGATTAAGCGGCGCTTATCTCACGGCCCGCACTAAAAAAGCGGAAATCAGCAAAAATATTTTCCCTGTACGGGCAAGCATTGTCATTCCCGTACTAAACCGCAAAAGAACCATTGCCGATGCGCTGCACAGCGCTCTTAACCAGCGAACATCTTTTGATTTCAATATCCTTGTTATCGACAATCATTCCACCGATGGCACAACACAAATAATTCAGAAGCTCGCCGGCCGGCATTCGCAAATAAAACACCTCCTGCCGCACCGCCTTGATCTCAGCATCGGCGGCTGCTGGAATGAAGCGATCTACTCGCCGTTGTGCGGAAGATTTGCCGTGCAGCTTGACTCCGACGATCTTTATTCGTCTTCCTTAACATTGCAAAAACTCGTTCACACTCTGGAGAGAGGAAAGTATGCAATGGTTGTCGGCTCCTATACGATAGTCGATGAGCATCTGCGCAAAATTCCACCGGGACTCATTGATCACCGTGAATGGACAAACAGAAACGGTCATAACAACGTTTTGCGGGTCAACGGTCTGGGAGCTCCCCGCGCCTTCGACACGCAGATCTTGCGCCGGATAGGATTTCCTGATGTCGGTTACGGAGAAGATTATGCGGTTGTCCTGAGGATAACGCGCGAATACCGGATCGGTCGCATCTATGAAAGTCTTTATCTGTGTCGCCGCTGGAAGGACAATACCGATGCTTCACCTTCCGTGGAAAAACTAAACCACAATGATTTTTATAAAGACAGATTGCGGAGCATGGAAATTGCCGCAAGAAAAACAATGAATCAATCCAGTTAGAAATTTCAGTATAATGTTTTTAATAAATACCAGTGACCATCATATTAACCATGAAGATTGCAAAATAACCTGTATAAATTTCCAACGGCATTAAAGGAAAGGCAAGCTAATTGAAAATATTCGCCGAATTTGACGGAAAAGAAAACATATCGCTTCCCGCACTTTGTCACAATTTATTGGCCGCACAAAAAAAAGCTGGCCCGGACTAGCCTCTGCATATGAAGAAATAAGCGCTGCCCGCAAACGATTGATCCCCTGCGGCAATTACAGCATTACGGCACAATTCAACCCGCGTCGCACGACAAACAGCACCGCCGCCGTTGACGAGGAATCAATTCGCCTTCGACCCTGCTTTTTATGTACGGACAATCTCCCGCCTGAACAGCAGGCTGTGTTTTACCGCGGAGAATATCTGCTTCTGTGTAATCCGGCACCGATTTTCGACCACCATTTCACTATTGCCTCAGTAAAGCATAAACCGCAGGAAATTACCTCATCGCTCAACCGGCTTTTGCAGCTGGCCTGGGATTTGTCCCCCGGTTATGCCGTCTTTTACAACGGTCCGGCCTGCGGGGCATCAGCCCCCGATCATTTGCATTTTCAGGCCTGTCCGGCGGAAAACCTTCCTTTTCTGAAGACGTTGTCTTTTTTGCCGCCTGTAAAAGAGCTTTCCTCCGTTCGTTTTTACCAAGGTCAACAGATTGACCGCTCCATTATCCTTTTGGAATCCCAAAATTCCGAGGCGGCAGCCCGAGAATTTCTGCGCCTTTTTACAATAATCCAAAAGATACTGGACATAAACCGCGAGCCGATGATCAACCTTCTCTGTACGGCCGCCTGCGGTTATTTGCGGCTGGCTGTTTTTCTGCGGGCGAAACATCGGCCGGCGGCTTATTTCGCTTCCGGGGAAAGACGTATTTTTGTGTCTCCGGGAGCGGTGGACATGGCCGGAATGATCATAACAACGCAGGAAACGGACTTTAACCGGCTCACCGGTGAAGCAGTTCGTTCTATCTATCGGGAAGTATCTCTTCCTGAAGATATAACCGCCAAAATAATTAATGCCTTGTAAGGGAGGTAACCGATGACGGCTATTGAAGAAATAATTGTCGACAGCGCCATGGGCTTTGCCGAATCTATCGAAGGAACAATCGCCCCGGAACAAATCCTGGACGATTTATCGCTTGTTGATGTTTTGTACTATTCCTTCGACGGCAAGAGACATACTGGACAAATTCTCGTAAACAATGAGCTGGAGGACGACGTCTATACAATATTTGCATTAATCGAAAAACTGAAATTTCCCGTCGCCAAAGCCATCCCTATTGTTATTTACCAGTGGGACGACCACAAATCCATGGCCGAAAATAATTCTTCCTCCTTCAACTTCCGTGTCATTGAAGGAACCACAAAAATGTCTCTTCATTCTTTCGGACGCGCCGTGGATATAAATCCGGCGCTGAATCCGGTCATCTATCCTAATGGTGTTGTCGCTCCGGAAGGGGCAAAATATGTTCCATCCCGGGCGGGTACGTTTGATACAAAACATCCGGTTGTCGGAGAATTCTTAAAACGTGGCTGGCACTGGGGCGGCAATTTCGACCAGTTCAAGGATTATCATCATTTCGAAAAGCCCTGAGAGGGATAATTGGACTGAAGGCTGAAGACTGAAGGTGGAGTCCCGCAAACGCGGGACGGAATCCGGCGAATGCCGGACTTCAAGAACCGGCGCATGCCAGGAGCAGGGTAATGACTTGCTGAAATTTTACAAAATCCGGGCAACAAGAATCCCGGTAAATTTTTTGTTTGATTTCAGATAAGCAACAAGTGTCGTCTTTGAGATGACCACCGCGCCTTCTTTACTCGAGGCATGCAGAAGATATAAATTCCCCCTCCGCCGGAAGGCAAAGCCGACATGGGAGACATCCAAACCGTCCTGATCCGCGGCAAAGGCGATAATATCGCCGTTTTTAATTTTCGCTTTTTGCCGGATCACTTTATCGCTGCCGATAATATGAAATACTTTGCGGGAAAGATTTTTTTCCGCCGATAGCATCTTTTGAAATTCCTCTTCACTTTTCAAAGCAGGATAGGATGTGCGATGAACGGTCATGAAATTGATCTTCTTGCATTGCGGTTCACCCGCCGAAAAATGTGAGACATCTTTTAATATTTTCTTCTTTTCATTATCCGTGAGCCAATCGGTAAAGTAATGCAGACGCGAGGAATACCCGTCAATTATCCCCTTCCTGTAACGGATAAATTGCAGCTGCCGCCGAAACTCCCGCGCGGAAATTTTATTCCCGGTAACGCACCTGGTCAGAACGAGCAACGTCTCCACAAAAGTGAAACAATCAAACTTTTCAAAATTTACAATCAATCTTTCTTTCCGGCCGGTCTCCAGAATACCCGTTTCATAAGGCGTTCCCAGAAAATAACCGCCGATTGCACAGATAAGATCACCCGCAGGCAAACTGCTGTGTCGAAATTGCTTTCGAAAATGAGAAAAGTTAAACTGAAAGTTTTTTGCTTGTGTCATGATGATTTATTTCAAGACCGTTACTTCTGATTACCGTACCACTTCCACACCCCATTCTCCTTAATAATCATGGAACGATCGGCGAAAGGCACCGTAACCGGCCCCAGATCAACCGACCCGTCAATAAACACAATATGGGGGTTATTTATATCCGGTTCAAATTTCGTTAATTTAATTTCATAACTGTTCACAAATCTGATGTTATTATTCAACATTTTGAGAAAAGCATCACGGGCGCAACCGTCCTGTCTGAAATTCGCAGCGTAATGAACACTGATTTTTTTCATATCATAGGTCAAAATATCCCGACGATATTGCTCAAAGAAAGGCCGTACGGTTTCCGGGAATTCGATTTCAGGCGCCCTGTATTCGGCAATATCATCAAGCTGGCCGACCTTTGATTCCAGAACAAAGCTGACAACATCCCGGGCGTAATGCTCCGGGAAATCGGTGTGAATGAAATGTCCGGCACCGTCATATACCTTGACGAGAGGAGTATTTCCCGCTTTCTTCAAAACTTCGTAAACGGGCTTGATTATATCCCATTGTAAATTGCTCTTACCGCTCAGCGGTGTTGGTATGAGCGGATCCTTGTCTCCGAATGTCAGAAAAATGGGTACTGAAATATTTTTGATTTTTTTATAGATGCTTTGCGGATCATCCTTCCGTACTTCGATGCCCAGAGAATAAATATCCCGCGCATCCTCCGCGCAGAAATTGTAATGCTCCCTTTTATTAGCCTGATTTAAGGCAATACGCACTTCGGTAAAGTATCGTGCATATTCCGTGTCATTGATGAAAAATCCCGTCCTGGATGGTTCAATTCTGCCGGTCTGAGGATTTTTATACTTGAAATAATAAAAATTCCGCAGGTATTCTTCATCCTGCAGTAATCCCTCTTTTAAACGAGTCCCCCAAACAATTTTCCAGGACTTCATGTCTTTCTGCGAATCATCAAACATGAGAATTTCTTTGTTGCCGGCTTTAATTTTTACCGGATACTCCTCAAGTCCTGCTGAACTCTCCAGTATTATTTTTCCCACCGCAGCCGGATAAGTTAACGCATAACCAAGGACCCACTGGCCGCCCATCGAATGGCCCATATAGGTTGCCCTTTTCACACCCAATTGTCTTACGATAATATCGTGCAGAACTTCCCTCGTATCCTGCAGACTGCGGGAAAGCGGTTTGTTTAAATTGCCCGGAATGGATTTGCCGCAGTGGGGCAAATCGGGCACTATTACCCGCAAGCCGTTTTCCAGAGCAACTTTCATAACATAACCAAAATAACCGCCAAAGCTTCCCTTCCCGTGGATCAAGACCAGCACGCCGGGCTTAGCCTCCACGCCGTAATACTCATCCATATAGGCGACTTCCCATTCCTCTCCCTTACTATCTCTGGCCCTGGCGTATTTTACGGGAAAAGGATAGTTTACCTGGTCATGCCAGAAACTTTTCTCCGGCGATCCTTTTTCCACTTTCAGAGGTTGCAGGGCAAAAGGTTTTATCTGCGGCGATACACCGACACAACCGGCAAATAAAAACAAAATAAAAAATATGGGTAATATAATAAGGGAGTGCTTATATTTCATGAAAATTCCTCCTTGGTATTTTTCGTTATTTATCAAAGCCGCACAAAAATCTTGCGCAAACTGCCGGGCATTTTTACAGGCAGTCTTACTGCAGATTTTAAAATTCAATTTTTCTGATTTTCACGATTTAATAAAGTTTCCGGATTCAAATTTATAAGCAATTTTTTGATAATTGTTCAGCCATCGATATCCATAATCAGATTAAGCAATCCCATATCGGAGGCAAGAAAGCGGCATAAGATAACTGAAACGTGGATGAATATCAACAGAAAGATACATTCTGAGGAATTATGGAATAAAATACGGTCGTAAAAAATGAAAAACAGATTGAACCGGCGTAAAATGATCCCGGCAGAAAAACACCACCCTGCCCGGAAAAGTAATCCTGAACTATACAGGAAACAACAACCGCATTGCATAGCAACCCCTCTACACACCACACAGCGGTAATTGATCACCAACACAGTAAATAAATATTTTTTTTCAGATTAATAACAAGGTTTTTGAAGCCGTTCGTTTAAAAAACCGGACGGCTTCATGATGAGATTTGTTAGCTTTGAAAAGCGTTTATTTTTTTAGTCAGCCGGGAAATTTTACGTGAAGCATTTTTCCTGTGAATAACACCTTTCACGGCAGCCTTATCCAGCGCCGGGATAACGTCTTTGAGCGCTTGGATTGATGCTTCTTTATTCTTGCTTTCTACAGCATTGAGCACTGATTTTACTTTTGTTTTGATCGTAGACTTGTCAGCAATATTGCGCTCACGGCGTTTTTTGCTTTGACGGTCACGTTTTTCTGCTGATTTATGTGTTGCCAAAAGATTCCTCCTAATATTGTAGTTTCATTATTAATAAGGCGGCATTGTTTAGCCCAATTAAAAGGGACTGTCAAGCGCAATTTACAGGTAAATTCTCTGCTTTAATTGATATTTTCATACGGGATTCAATCAAAGCCTACCGAGAAAACGAATCCGGTCTATTTCTGTATCGCCACAAGCGTATCCGTCGTTTTTTTGAGACGCAAAGCCAGCGTACGAAGAATAAGCTGAAAATTAGCGGATAATTTATTGAATTCCTTATCAAAAAAATCACGATCAATGACTCCGACCGTTGTATCTCCCAGCGCCGTGGCCATGGCCGAACGTTCAACCTTGGCAATGTAAGCCACTTCTCCAAAAATTTCTCCTTCTTTAAAGGTAGCGATCGTTATCTTTTTATTATTCACTATCCGCGAAATTTCCACAGCCCCTTCTTCAACCACATAAAGCCAGTCCCCGTGCGTTCCTTCCTTAAAAATTACCTGCCCGTCTTTATATTTCTCATAAGCTGCAATCTGGAACACCTAAACCCCCTCCTTTCCAGAAAAAATTCTTTATTGTTTTTACTATAACACAGGCATTAAAGGCGGTCAACAAATAGACCGACCGCACTAACGCACTCGCAGACCAACAATGCTCCCCATATTTCTACACTGCATAAAGAAACAAATGCTTATTAACATAAACAGGACATTTCTAAATTGGCCGGACATCTAATTTTTTTCTGTTGACAAATAAAATTGAACATCTTAGTATGCAGAAAAATTCGATATTTGTTGGTGCTATGAACATAACTACAATACGACCCATTATAATTAGCAACATTATAATCAGCTTCCCCATAGGAGGCCTGGTCGTGGAATAGCCAAAATTCGTATCACAGGAAATTTGAAACCGCTGCCAGGAAAATCCGGCAGCGGTTTTTTTATGAAACTACGATTTCAGAAGTGTAATACACTGAAATTGGTAAGTTTCATTATCCCGCCATAGGCGGAGGGTATTGCAAATACCCGTGGTTGTGAAAGAGAGGATATAATGACAAAAGACCAAATTCTAATCTACGATACGACTCTGCGTGACGGAACACAAGGCGAACAGATCAATTTTTCAGCGGAAGAAAAATTGCGCATTGCTCAACGCTTTGATGAAGCTCATTTTCATTACATCGAAGGTGGCTGGCCGGGCTCTAATCCCAAAGATCTCCGCTTTTTCGAAATGGCCAAAGACATTAATTTCAAGAATTCACGGCTCACGGCATTCGGCAGCACCCGCAAACCACACATCAAGCCTTCAGCCTGCCCGAATTTAAAAGCTCTGGTAAAGGCGGGAACTCCCGCGGTAGCTATTGTCGGCAAATCGTGGGATCTCCATGTTCACGAAATTCTGAAAATCGATCTTAAAGAAAATCTGCAGATGATCGGCGATTCCATCAAGTATCTTAAAGCAATGGGCAAAGAAGTGCTCTTTGACGCCGAACATTTCTTCGACGGTTATAAAAACAACCCCCGTTATGCCGCAAAAGTTATTAAGACCGCCCTTACGGCCGGGGCGGATAGAATTGTTCTTTGCGATACCAATGGTGGATCTATGCCCTACGAAGTCGCATCCGTCATAAACAAAATTTCCTCTTCTATCCCTTTGAATGTAATGGGTATTCATGCCCATAACGACTGTGGGCTTGCGGCAGCCAACTCGCTCGCCGCCGTGCAGGGAGGTGTCCGCATGGTTCAGGGCACCATCAACGGTTACGGTGAAAGATGCGGCAATGCCGATTTGATCGTGCTTATCGGCAATTTGCAGTTAAAAATGGGTATGCATTGCCTGCCGGCTGAATCAATCCGGCAGCTGACCAACCTTTCCCACTATGTGAGCGACGTGGCCAATATTCCGCCCATAAATTCGCGCCCTTTTGTCGGACGCAGCGCTTTCGCTCACAAAGGCGGAATGCATGTCCATGCGGTAGTAAAAAATTCCTCTGCCTATGAACATATGCAGCCGGAGCTTGTCGGTAATCACCGTCGTGTTCTGGTTTCCGATCTGGCTGGTCGGAGCAATGTCGAATATAAAGCAAGGGAACTGGGTATCGATCTGGCCAAAAATGCTTCCTTGAGTAAAAAAATCGTCCATGAAGTCAAGTTAATGGAAGACCGGGGATTCCAGTTTGACGCCGCCGATGGTTCCCTTTCCTTATTAATTAAAAAAGCCATCGGCGAATTTATTGATCCGTTTACTCTGGAATGCTTCAGCGTGGTTACCTCCCGAACGGAAAACAACCCCTGTCTTTCCCAGGCGACAATTAAAATATCAGTCGACGGTGAAGAAGAATTAACCGCTGCTGAAGGAAACGGCCCGATAAATGCGCTGGATCATGCTTTGCGCAAAGCATTAACAAAATTCTACCCGCAAATCAGGGAAATGCACCTGGTTGATTTTAAAGTGCGCACACTGGAGGGGTCGGAAGGAACGGCCGCAGGTGTACGTGTCCTTATTGACTCCACCGACAGTGAAGAAGTCTGGAGCACCATAGGGGTTTCTGAAAATATTATCGAAGCAAGCTGGCAGGCTTTAGTGGACAGTATCGAATATAAACTCAGCAAAGACAAAACCAGAAGGAATTCATCAAAAAAAATTTACTGAATTTCACGGCCATAAGCTTCGATTGCCAAACGCACTGATTCCTGATATATATTTTTGTTAAAATTTATCGGCGATTGTCGGAAATATCGGGAATTATCATATGTTATCAATTAACAGTCAGAATCCGCAAATGCGGCTGATTAAAAAAGCCGTTGACGTATTGAGGGACGGCGGGATTATTATTTATCCCACTGATACGGTTTACGGATTAGGCTGTGATTTATTTAATAAAAAAGGCATCGAAAAAATTTACGAAATTAAAAGAAGAAGCAAAAAACAGCCGCTGAGTTTTATCTGCTCTGATCTGAAGCACATCAGCCAGTATGCCAAAGTTACCGATTATGCCTACAAAACGATGAGACGTCTTTTACCCGGTTCCTACACTTTTATTCTGGAAGCGTCCCGTCTGGTGCCAAAAATGATCTTACCAAAACGGCCGACAACGGGCATTCGCGTGCCGGACAACAACATCTGTCTGGCGCTCGTTCGGGAACTGGGGCAACCCATCATCAGCACAAGTGTGAAAACGGCGGAAGGTGAAGATTTGGGCAACCCTTATGAAATAAAGGAATACTGGGGAAAACTGGTTGATCTGATTATCGACGGCGGCAACATTATTCCCGAGCCTTCAACTGTGATCAGTCTCGTCGATGATAACATTGAAGTTATAAGAATTGGAAAAGGCGACGTTAGCGCCTTTATATAAATAAAATCGGCCCTCTGTATATTGGAAGAACAGTATCTGCAAAAGAATCTGCGCGTATAAAAGCGTACCTGATTGCAGTCGGCCAAAAAGGACATTTATGAAACACACTATGCTTCTCAATGCTGTTCACAAAGAACAGAAACGGATGGCCACCGTTGACGAAAAAGGCAAACTCATCGAATTCAACATTGAAATGTCGATGAAAGATCCCATCACCGGGAACATTTACAAAGGAAAGGTACTTAAAGTTGAACGCGGCCTGCAGGCCGCCTTTGTCGACTTCGGCGGCGGCAAAGACGGTTTTCTCCCCTTGCGTGATGTAAGCCCCGAATATCTGATCGAACAGGAAAACGGACAGGGCAACGGCAAGCCGGTGCTCAAAACCGGTCAGGAAGTCATTGTCCAGGCTGTCCGGGAAGTAACCGGCAACAAAGGGGCGCTGCTCACTTCCTACATTTCTCTTCCCGGCAGATATCTTGTTTTACTGCCCAATAAGCCCGGAGGAGGCATATCCCGCAAAATCGACAGTGATGAAGAACGGCAAAAGATCAAGAATCTGATGGGGCAGATAAAAGTCCCGGAAAATATGGGTTTTATTGTGCGGACAGCCGGAATCAACCGGACCAAGCAGGAGATTTACCGTGATTATCAGCATCTGCTGCGCCTCTGGAAAGAAATTAAAAAGAAATTCAGCCAGACTAATGCACCTTTTTTCCTATATCAGGAAACCGATTTCGGCGTACGCAGCCTGCGGGACTATCTGACCTCGGAAATTGAAGAAATATTTGTTGATGATTGCGATACTTTCCGCAAAATGCGTGCATACATGAAAGCCGTGTCTCCCCGCCATGTAAAAATGATCATCCACTACAAAGAAAAAACTCCCATCTTTGAACGTTTTCATCTCGAAGAACAGATAAGGATCATTTATCAGGAACGGGTTGACCTCAAATCCGGCGGTTACATCATCATCAATCCGACGGAAGCCATGATTACAATAGATGTAAATTCCGGGCGCGGCTCGAATAAACGCAACATTGAGGAAACCGCTTATAAAACAAATATCGAGGCTTGCGAAGAGATCGCCCGGCAATTACGCCTGCGCGACCTGGGCGGACTGATTGTGATCGATTTTATCGATATGATGGAAAAGAAAAACAATGCTGAAGTGGAAAAAGCATTCAAGAAGGCTCTGAGCCTGGATCGGGCCAGAATTCAACTATCACGCATTTCCAAATTCGGTCTTCTCGAACTGTCCCGGCAGAAAAAGCAATCCACGATACAGGAAATCAGCTATACAACCTGTCCTTATTGCAAGGGTAGCGGATTACGGCCTTCTCTGGAATATGCGGCTTTAGGTGCATTCCGTAAAATTGAATCGGAGGCAGTCAAAGGACTTTATTCCGAACTTAAGGTAACTCTGCCGCACGAAATAGCCGGTTATATCCTCAATCAGAAAAGAGCGGAACTTTTGAGCATCGAATCCTCATCCGGCCTTGTTTTGCACATTGACGGCAGCGGGGAAATGCCCTGGGATAAACTGGAAATTCAGCCGACCATCAAAGAAAAGGATTTGACGGAACCGGCCATGGTCGAAGAAGTAACGACGAAACCTCAGGAAGCAACAGCCGTTATTCCGGAACAAAAAATTCCGGCAGGCGGGGAAAAGCCGCCCAAAAAGAAGCATCGCCGCGGCCGCGGCCATCGCCGCAAACACACTGATGTAAAGCCGGAAACCAACTTGCCGGGTAGTGCTTTGCCTGCGGCAGTTTCAGCGGAAAATATTCCGGCGACGGTACCTCCTTCTGCTGCGGATGCATCGTTCACACAAACTCCGCCCGCTGAATTTACACCACTTATTATAACACCGGCAAAACCGAAAGAACCCGAACCGCCGCAGCCGGAAACAAAACCGGTCAGCGATACCAGTAAACCGGAAGAAACGGAAAGCTAAACCGCCGCCACAGAGGTGGACTTTCAGGTGTATGCCGCAATGACGAGGCATGCAGAACAACGTCACCTGAAGGAAATAAGCAGTACACGACTTTTACATAATTGTCGGGAGGAATTATGTTTTATAAGAAAGAGGATACCGGTTATCGTCAACTAGTCCCCGGCGTCTGGATGAAAACACTGGTTTACGGAGATAAATCCCTTCTTACGGAGTTCAAGCTGATAGCCGGCCATACCCTGCCCCGTCATGCCCATATTTATGAGCAGACCGGTTATCTCGTATCCGGGAAAATCGAGCTGACCATCGGCGAAGAAACATTTGCCGTAAGCCCCGGCGACAGCTGGTCTGTACCCGGTAACGTTGAGCATAACGCTAAAATCATCGTCGACTCCGTGGCGGTGGAAGTTTTTTCACCGGCGCGACAGGATTATCTGCCCCCATCGAAAACTTAAAAACAGCGTTTTGAGCCGGTGCAATTTTCATTAATAACTTTCCTGCTAATTGCTCGGAAAATGCGAATTGAAGCTTTTTACGGGTACCATGCCCTCGCAGCACAACGACCGCCAAGGCAATTGTTTGAGCGCCGAAGCGCTAGTTTTGCCTGGAAAGTGAAGTGAGGGGCGGCAAGGTCGTAAAAGGATTCTGAGCACAAAAGAGATATATTAGCAGGCTATGATTTAATGTAAAAAACTGTTAAACATACCACACCAGAGATGATGTTACTGAGATGTCAGGCTGTATACGTCAGCTTTACAATATTCCTTAAACCCAGCCTGCTTGTAAACCCGTAAACCGTCGGGGGATGATTGCA
>MVRV01000123.1 GCA_002068015.1 Smithella sp. PtaU1.Bin162 | reverse complement strand
ACGGTATTAATGAAGATTAAAATATGTTTTACGTTCTAGGTTGGGGAAAAGACGTTCTATGTTAACAGAAAAAATAGAGTATGACGGCCGTGTGGATGCCCGACAGACAACCTCGGGCATGACACTATGGGGTTGTCATTCCCGCAATCCCCAGGCGAGAATCCAGAAAAGGCATGGATACCCGACAAATAATCTCGGGTATGACAAAGGAGGTCATTCCCGCAGTTTCCTGGCGGGAATCCAGAAAAGACATGGATGCCCGACAAACAATCTCGGGCATGACAAAGGTTATGGATACCCGACAGACAACCTCGGGTATGACAGAGGTGTGGATATTCGATGGAAAAATTCAGGTATGACAGATGTTATAGATACAAGAAAAAAGCATGGTCTTAAGGTTGAAGAATGAAGGAATGGATAATCGACAACTGATGCTAAGAATTGATATTATAGGGTAATTGAAAATTTCCTGCGACTATTCCAGGCACAGTAAGGTCTTCGTCAAGAGATTCCCAGCGCAAGGCATAACCATTCAGGCGTAAAGTTACTTCTTTTAATTTTTCTTCCGGGGCATTGGCAAGCAGCTTAAAACGACTGGCCGGAAAACCAATGATCCGTCCATCGGTGAGCTCGATGTAGATTATTCTCTTTTCTACCCATGTTCTGATAGCGGTCGGTTCGACGGATTCATTTTTCATGGCTAAAGTATTCATAAAATTTATCCTCCAAAAAGTTACGGTATTCGAAGATTGTCCTTTCGATTTGCCGTATGTTTTGCGGTGGAACACCTTTGTTACGCGCCAATCGGACAGGATCAAGCCAGAATTTGCATTCGCCATCCGGCGTTTCTACATGGATATGAGGTGGTTCCTTCCCTTCATCAGAGTAAAAATGATATCTGAATGATCCCAATTTCATTACCGTAGGCATGGATTTATAATAGACTTAATCAATTTTAAAAGCAATTACAAATTGGCGGGCTGCGAAAGCTGGTATATTGTTACAAGTGATAGGAAAAATAGAAAGAATGTTCTAGGTTCAACGTTCTATGTTAACAGAAAAAATAGAGTATGACGGCCGTGTGGATACCCGACAAACAATCTCGGGTATGACACTATGGGGTTGTCATTCCCGCAGTTTCCACCCCTGTCATTCCCACAATTTTCTGGTGGGAATCCAGAAAAGGCATGGATGCCCGACAGACAATCTCGGGCATGACAAAGGAGGTCATTCCCGCAATTACCTGGCGGGAATCCAGAAAAGGCATGGATGCCCGACTAAAAACATCGGGCATGACAAAGGAGGTCATTCCCGCAATTACCAGGCGGGAATCCAGAAAAGGCATGGATGCCCGACTGAAAACATCGGGCATGACGGCCGTGTGGATACCCGACAAACAATCTCGGGTATGACACTGTAGGGTTGTCATTCCCGCAGTTTCCACCCCTGTCATTCCCACAATTTTCTGGTGGGAATCCAGAAAAGACATGGATACCCGACAGACAACCTCGGGTATAATAAAGGAGGTCATTCCCGCAGTTTCCAGGCGGGAATCCAGAAAAGGCATGGCTGCCCGACAGACAATCTCGGGCATGACAAAGGAGGTCATTCCCGCAATCCCCAGGCGGGAATCCATCATAGAGGGTTTACATGCAATATTACGTTTACATTTTGGCGAGCAAGAAAAAAGGAACTCTTTATATTGGTGTAACCTCCAATCTTGTTAAGAGGATTTATGAACACAAAAATGACTTGGTTGATGGATTTACCAAAGAATATGCTGTTCACAATCTTGTATATTTTGAGACTACGGAGTCGGTAGAAAGCGCGATTGCCCGTGAGAAACAGCTCAAGAAATGGAACCGGGCATGGAAGATTCGCTTGATAGAGAAGAATAATTCTGAATGGCGGGATTTATATACAGAGTTGATTTAAAAGCGCTGGATGCCCGACTGAAAACATCGGGCATGACACTATGGGGTTGTCATTCCCGCAATTTCCTGGCGGGAATCCAGAAAAGGCATGGATGCCCGACAAAAAATATCGGGCATGACAACTGTGTGTGGATACCCGACAAAAAATATCGGGCATGACAGCTGTGTGTGGATACCCGACAAAACCTCAAAGCTCTCTAAAATATCTTGACATATATTTCGTCATATGAGATGTCAAATGACGAAATAAGCGCCGTTCTTGCGCAGGATTCTTCAATATGACAGATTTATTCATAAATCGTCGACTTGATCTGCCAAACCTTTTGGATAAAAAATCTCTGTTCCTTTTAGGGCCGCGGCAGACGGGAAAGACGTCTCTGATTCAAAATAGTGTGCCGGATGTCCGTTATTATGATCTTCTGGACAGTTCAACCTATCTTACATTGAGTCGTGAACCTGGTCGTCTGGTGGAAGAAGTTGGTGCCTCCGTGAAGCGTGTTGTGATCGATGAAATTCAGAGACTGCCTTTATTGCTCAACGAGGTTCAACGCTTAATAGAAAGCAGAAAAGTTCATTTTCTCCTGACAGGATCCAGCGCGCGTAAACTTCGTCGCGGCGGCATTAATCTGTTGGGCGGAAGGGCGCGAGTTAATTATTTGCATCCGCTGACGTCAAATGAGTTAGGTGATCAATTCGATCTTCGCACTGCCATGGCGCGTGGCTTGTTGCCTTCCATTTATTTTTCCGATGATCCGAAAGCAGATCTTGAGTCCTATTGCGGGCTATATTTGCAGCAGGAAATTATGGCTGAAGGCGCGACAAGAAATATTCCGGCGTTCAGCCGTTTTCTGAAAATAGCGGCGCATAACAACGGATGCATTGTGAATTTTACCAATATTGCCAGTGACGCTCAGGTGGCCCGTACGACGGTCTATGAGTACTATGATATTTTGAAAGACACTTTGATTCTCCGTGAACTGCCGTCATGGCGCAAAACAGTTAAAAGAAAACCGCTGGCTTCCTCAAAGTATTATTTTTTTGATGTAGGCGTTGTATCCGCCCTGCAGGGGCGGCCGTTTCTTCCCGGAACACCTGAGTTTGGAGAGGCTTTTGAAACGTTTATCATGCATGAGTTGGTTTGTTACAGCGATTACGTTTCCGGCGATCCGCTATGCTTCTGGAGATCAACCAGCGGCTATGAAGTGGATTTCATTATCGGCGATCATATGGCAGTTGAGGTTAAAGCAAAAGAAAATGTTTCCGTCCAGGATGTAAAAGCCCTGCGCGCCTTGCGGGAAGAAAAAAAGATCAAAAAATTTATTTGCGTCTGTCTCGAACATCGGGAGCGTGAGGTGGACGGAATCAAAGTTGTTCCCTATGCTGAGTTTCTTTCTTCTCTCTGGTCGGGAGAGTATAGGTGATGGGAAAATAGTTGATAGTGGGTGGAAAAATGTTCAACGTTCTATGTTTAAAAAACAGCTGATAGCTAACAAATCATGGATTCCGGAAGAGGGGAAGTACGAAATTTGTTTAGTTAAAGAGGCAGTTTGTGGTATAGACCTTTAAACATCTGATCAATTAAAAAGACGGGGATTTAATATTATGTCCGAAGAACGGGACAAGGTCGAAGCAAAAGAAATTTGCCGCAGCGAAAGAGAAAAAGAAGATGAAATTAATCTTTTCGAATTGTGGCAGGTGATCTGGAAGCGGCGCAGGTTTGTTGCCTGGATTGTCGGTGTAATTGTCCTCTTGACGGTGATAGTCTCACTCGTCATGACGAATATTTATGAGGCGAAAGCCGTTATCACGCCGGTGGAATCTAAAAATACCGGTGGAGGCGGCGGAATGGCGGCTGCGCTGATGCAGCAGATGGGAGGGCTGGCCGGTATTGGCCTGCCGGATTCGGCATCAGCAGCGGAAATTATGCTGCTTTTAAAATCCAATGTTCTGCGCGAAAAAATTATCAGAGATTATACTCTATTGCCTGTCTTGTTCAGCGATCAATGGGATGAGGAGAAAAAAGCCTGGAAGAAAGGGACGGGTTGGGGATTCAGCCTTAATCCGCTGACATTGATTTCCAAACTGTTTGCGTTAGTAAAGCCCGCCGATAAAAAAGCCGTCAAGAAAGATCCGGGAATTCCCGATGTCTGGGATGGCTTGCGTGCGCTCAATGGTCTGGTTAAAATAAGTAACAATATAAAAGATAAATCGATAACCATTACGGCGGAATTTGATGATCCTGTTATTGCCGCGAACATTGCCAATTATTTTCTGGCGGCACTTAATAATCACATGAGCAGTGAGGCGAAAAGGGTAGCAGCCATCAACAAAAAATATCTGGAGGAGCAGTTACAGGAAACGGCTGATCCTTTAATCAAGCAAAAGATTTATAACATGATCGCTCAGCAGATCGAAACGGCGATGATGGCGGAAGTGAAAGAAAATTTTTCTTTCAAGATTATTGATCCACCCAAAGTGCCTGATCAGAGGATAAAACCAAAAAGAACTCAAATGGTGATTCTCAGCTTTATTGTCTCATTGTTTATCGCTGTGTTTATTGTGTTCTTTCTGGAATATCTGGAGAAGGTAAAAAGACTGAAGACCAAAGGCTGACGGTTGAAGGCTTGAAGCCCGGCGATTGAGACTATGTCGTAATGGTTAAATGTACATATTTGTCATTCTGAACCATTCGCTATGCTCGAGGACAGGCTCCCATTGTCATCCTGAGCAACGCGAAGGATCTCATAATAACAAAGAGATTCTTCGGCTAAAGCCTCAGAATGACATTGCGACACAGTCTCGAATGTCGGGGAAAACTGAGAGCCAACGGCGGTAATTAATTTACGGAGGGGTTCACTTGTATAAAAAAATATCAGCAATAATATTTTTAATATTCTTTCTTTTTTCCATGAATATTGCCTATGCGCAGCCTGCCTGGAAGGATTTAACCCAGGAACAGAAAACGGCAATTCTGAACAAATTAACTCCGGAGCAGCAAAAAGTAGTTCAGGCGGAGTTATTGAAAAGCGGAGGGTCTTTAACTCCGGATGCGATAGAAGTACTGAAGAGAAGTGCTGAATTCAAGGATCTGAAACAGGAAGAGATTATTCTGGGAAAAGAGTTATTGGAGAAAAGCTATAAGCCGGAAATAAAAACAGAAACAGCTCCCGTGCAGAAAAAAACGATGGAGGAAAGTATTCCGGCATCACTTTTCGAAAGGTCACGCCTTGTCGGCAAATATCAGGATATTCCTCTTGCCTTGAAACCTTTTGGTTATGATTTTTTCAAGGATGCCGTGACGGTATTAATGGAACGAAAAGATATTCCGGTTCCCACAAAATATGTTATCGGTCCCGGTGATGAGGTGAAGATATTACTGTGGGGGCGTGTTAACGCCCAGTACAATCTTACGGTGGATAGAAACGGCAGTATCACCGTTCCATCGCTCGGGCCGCTTTATGTTGCGGGTATGACTTTTGAGCAAATGTCCACTTATTTAATCAAGCAGACCACGCAGATAGTCGGTGCGAACATCGATATTACCATGGGAGCGCTGAAGACTATTCCCGTATTTATCCTGGGTGATGTAAAAAGGCCGGGCGCTTACAATATCGGTTCTTTTGCCACGATTACCGATGCTCTTTTACTGGCCGGCGGACCTTCTGAAATCGGTTCCATGCGCAATATTCAACTCAAAAGGAAAGATCAGGTTGTCACCACTTTTGATCTTTATAACCTGCTTCTGAAGGGTGATAAATCAGCGGATTATATCCTGCAGGCCGGCGATGTTGTTTTTGTTCCGGTATCGGGCACGCTCGTGGGAGTTGCGGGCAATGTCAAAAGGCCCGCCATATACGAGCTTAAAGATAATTTTACTTTGCAAAACGCCATTGATCTTGCAGGTGGGATTCTGCCCAGCGCCTACACACAGCAAATCCAGATTTCCCGGATTCAAAAAAACGACCGGCAAATTGTTGTTGATGTGAATGATAAACAACTCCAGAAGCAGGTGGCGTTTAATTTACAGGATGCCGATCTCATCAAAATATTCACTATTGTGGATAAGGATCAGAATTCCGTATATCTGGAAGGAAACGTTAAAAAACCCGGCCGGTATGAATTTAGAACGGGTATGAAGATCAGCGATCTCATCAAAAATAATGCCGACCTTCTTGATGAAACTCATTATGATTACGCCTTGGTTAAACGATTTATCCTTCCCCAGCGCAGCATTGAGCTGGTGCCGTTTAACCTGGGTAAAGTCGTTTTAAGTAAAGATCAGAAAGCCGATCTGGAGCTGCATCCGGAAGATCACATCTATATTTTTTCCAAGTGGTTGTTTAAAGATAAACCATTTATCAGTATTGAAGGCGAGATAAGAGGCATTTGTTCAGCTTCTTTTAATGATAAAGCTGATCCCAAATCAGGTGTTCTGACCAAGCTGGGTGAAGTAGATGCGGAGCTGAAGAAAAATGTGGAAGGCAACAGGGATATTTTGTTTAAAATTAAAAATATTTCTGATGAGCTCAAAAGGGGGGAAAGCGCCCCTGTCCGGGATATATTGGAAATACGTGATTATTTCAAGCGACGGGGCAACCTTTATCTTGTAGAAAAACTGGATTCAATCCTCGATGAGCTGAAAAAAAGCTGCAAACTGGAACTGGCCGACGGTATGAAGGTGCGGGATGCTATTTTAAATTCCGGCGGAATCACCAATAATACTTACCTCGAAAAGGCTGAAATCATCCGCGTCAACGATAAAAAGGAATATTCGACGCTTTATTTTGATGTTGCCAAAGCCCTGGTGGGCGACGTTGCCGAAAATTTATCCCTGCAGCACAAAGATAAAATAATAATTCATTCCAATTGGGAATATGATGCGAAAAAAATAGTCTATGCCGACGGTGAAGTTTCCCGGCCCGGAGTTTATCAATTTACCGATAATATGAAAGTGAGCGATCTGATTTTTAAGGCAGGCATTCTGGAATCCGCCTATCTGAAGGAAGCAGAGCTTGCCTCGCAGGTTTTGATAGATGGTAAAGCCGTGAAGACAGAGTACCGGAAAATAAATCTCCAGGAAGCCCTTGCCGGAAATTCCGCCCATAATATTGTCTTAAAGCCATATGACCGGCTTATGGTCAAACGGATTGCCAATTGGAAAGATATAAAGTTTGCCGAAATCGGAGGTGAAGTTAATTTTGCCGGCCGTTATGTTATTAAAAAGGGAGATCGCTTATCTTCGCTTATTGAACGTGCCGGCGGCTACACGGACAAGGCTTATCTGCGCGGGGCTGTTTTTAAAAGAGAAAGTGTCCGGCAGTTACAGCAGAAAAGTCTGGAAGAAATAACAACACGCCTGGAGAAGGAACTTCTAATTGAAGCGGCCGGTAAGGTTTCTACAGCCTTCTCCACGGAAGAAATTCAGGCCAAACAATTCGAAACAGTCCAGAAAAAACAGCTGATCGAAAACATGAAAAAACTCACGGCAACCGGACGAATGACCATAAAACTAGCCCATTTAAGACTGCTGAAAGGAAGCGAATACGATATCGAGCTGGAAGACGGGGATACTTTATTGATTCCGGAGAAAAACAGTGTTGTCAGTGTAAACGGTGCCGTGATGGGGCAGGGTTCCTATATTTTTTCGGAAAAAGCCGACTATCTGGATTATATCGCTATGAGCGGCGGCTTTTCCAATTATGCCGATACCGGCAATGTATTTATCCTGAAAGTTGACGGCAGTGCCCGTCGTGCTCATCGCGGGGTGATTAATTGGAATGAAAAGAAAGAGCGTGCGGAGTTTTCCGCCTTTTCCGAGGCGGAGGCAAATTATATCGAACCGGGCGATGTAATTGTTGTCCCGGAAAAACTCGAAAGGATTGCCTGGTTGCGGGAAATTCGTGATATAACTCAGATATTGATGAATACGGCAGTTGCCGCCGGCGTTGTCATTAAGTTGTTTTAGCTTTAATAAGTAAAAAAATTTGCTTGACAAAGAAAATAAAATGACCGAGGATTTAACAAAATTAATTAATGTAATTGACAATTTTTTGGTGATCGGTTTCAGGAGGGGTAAAATGAAAAAAATTATTAGTTTAGCGGCGATTTTATTTTTTATGGCCTTTATGGCGACACAAGGATTTTGCCAGGCACAAGTTGGAGCAGGTGCCGGAGCTGGTGCTGGTTCGGGAGCCGGTGCAGGAGCAGGAGCAGGCGCGGCTGGAGCTGGTGCAGCTGGTGCTGGTGCGGCGGCCGGAGCTGGTGCGGCAGCGGGTATTGGCGCCGGAACAATCGCAGCAGTTGGAGTTGGTGTAGCAGCAGCAGTTGGTGTAGCAGTTGGTACTGCAAGTTCTTCCACTACAACTACTCATCATTAATACTGATAATATTTTTAACTATAAGGCGAAAGCTTAACTGTAAACGGTTTAAGTTTTCGCCTTTTTGCATGGTTAAAAGGTGTTATGAAAAGAATAATTTTATTGTTAGTTGTTTCGCTGTGTTGCCTTTGGGCGGGTATTGCTCCGGCCCAGAATAAAAATAATCCGGCCGAGGAGAATGAGATTCTGACGGCAACGGAAAATCTCTTTCAGTTCATGCAATCTCGGGATTACGCCTCTATATGGAGTGGTATTTCCCTCAAAACGCGGGGAATTATTATCAAGGATGTTCAAAAAGCGGAGAAAAAGGCTACCGGGGCTGAAATTGATAAGCAAAAACTGGAGAGCGATTTCCAGATAGGAGGTCCATTTGCCAAAAGTTATTGGGATAGCTATTTATCCGTATTCAATCCTGATATCGTTTTACAGCAATGCAAATGGGAAATGGGAAAAATTGAAAAAAGCGAAGCGGAAGTTATTCTGCAATATAAAAAATCCGAAAAGCCTTCTGTAATAAAAGTTTATCGGGAAAATAATGCCTGGCGGGTAGGGCTGGAAGAAAGTTTCGGTTCGCGCCGTCTCAATCCGTTCTAAAACCGAAAGGTCTTTAAAGTTTTTTTGCTTCCTCGATAAGCATTACCGGAATATCATTTTTTACTTCGTAGAGTAATTTGCACTGATCGCAAACCAATCCGCCCAGTTTTTCATCCCACCTTACCGTGCCGTGACATTGCGGGCACGCCAGTACTTCCAGCAGTTTTTCGTTTATTGCCATTTATTTCTCCTCCGCATAATGGTTATCCTGTTATGTAGAGACGTTGCATGCAACGTCTCTACAATTTTCTAATCGTTCCTTTACTACCGTGAATACCTGCTCTGCCGTAATATCCTGCATACATTTTTTCGTCGGGCATTTTTTTAAAAAGCACGGGCTGCAGGAAAGTTCCGTCCTTACAATTTTGTGGCCTTGACCGTAAGGGCCGGTTCTTTGCGGATCGGTCGGCCCGAAGAGAGCAACAACCGGTTTTCCCACGGCAGCCGCCAGATGCATGGGACCGGAATCAGTCGTGATGAGAAGTTCAGCTCGCCTGTAAAGAGACGCCAGTTCGGGAAGAGTTGTTTTGCCTGCCAAATTAACTGCTTTTGTCGATATTTGTGCAGTTATCTTTTCTATTGCCTGTTTTTCACTTCCAGTGAAAACAACCTCAACATCCAGCTGTTTCTTGATCATGTCTGCAAGCCGGGCAAATTTTTCATTATCCCACAGTTTTGTTTCCCAGTAGGCGACGGGATTGACGGCAATAAACTTTTTATTGGCGAGATCGTTCTTTCGCAGGAGAAGCTCGACTTTTGCTTCCGCATCACTATCTGGGGGGAAAATAAATTCGGCAGGCTCTGTTTTCGCACCCAGATAACGCAAAAGATCGCGATAGCGGTCGACGGCGTGCTTGTTCATATCTTCGGGAATTTTTTCATTGTAAAACAAGCCGCTTAATTCCTGCAGGGAGTCGTAGCCCAGTTTTCTTTTACCTCCGGCGAATAAAACAATCAGGGCACTCTTCAGAAGGCCGTGAAAATCGATTACTAGATCATAGGGACGCTCGCGCAGTTCTTTAATGAATGATCGTATTTCCCGGGAGAGGCGGCTGATTTTACCGCTCTTAAAATACTTAATCCAGCTTTTGCGCCGCGAGATTAAAACTTTATTGAGATAAGGATGCCCCTCGATAAGGCCCGCCGCTGCTTCTTCGACTACCCAGGTGATATGGGCTTCGGGATAAAGCCTTCTCAACTCCGCAAGAGAGGGGAGTGTGTGAATCACGTCACCGATAGCGCTTAGTTTGACGATCAAAATGTTCATACTATTTTGCTTTCTTTGGCTAACTTTGTTTGCTGCGTCGTCGGCTTTCTTACCATATGAGAGCTTTCCATAATTCTTTTTAGTCATTCCGGTGAAAACCGGAATCCAGGAAATACTTGAAAATAATGGATACCGGCCTACGAGGCTGTGTCGCAATGGTTAAATGTACATGTTTGTCATTCTGAACCCTTCGCTATGCTCGAGGACAGGCTCCGATTGTCATTCTGAACGAAGTGAAGAATCTAATAATAACAAAGAGATTCTTCGGCTGAAGCCTCGGAATGACATGACGACACAGTCTCGTCCACCGGTATGACAAAATGGATGGACTGACATACTTATGCAAAAGTTTCCTTATGCATATAATAAGTCTCGTTATCATTTTAAATTGAAAGAGTATCATATACTGTGTTTCCGATCCTTCAATATCCATAAAACCGCTTCCAGAATATCGGCGGCAACGTGATCCGGTTTGCTCTCCGGTGTTGCCTTGTCCGGTCCGTCATCCTGCAGTAAATCTGCACCATAGCCGGTTTTTACTAAAATACCTTTTGCCCCGACTTTTTTCGCCGTTTCCATGTCCTTGAATCTGTCGCCGATAAAATAGGATTTTGTAAGATCAATATTCAAGTCCCCAGCGGCGGCAAGCAGCATTCCCGGTGCCGGTTTGCGGCAATTGCAGTCTTGCCGGTATTTGCCTTTTCCTTCTTCCGGATGATGGGGGCAATAATAAAATTTATCGATCACCGCACCATGTTTTTGCAGTTCATCCTGAATAAGATTATTAACCGTATGGACAAATTCCTCGGTAAAAAGCCCTCTGGCCACACCGGCCTGATTGCTGATGACAACGGCTTTCATGCCGTTTAAATTGATCAGTTTTACGGCTTGATAGGATGCGGAAATAATTCTGAGCTTATCGAGGCTCGTGAGATAACCCACTTCCTCATTGATTGTTCCGTCGCGGTCGAGAAAAACGGCTACATTTTTTTTCATAAACACTCTCCGGTGAGTTTATCGTGCCTGGCGATTGGCACTTCCGTCACTTCGCCACCTCCGCCGGCGGAGGGCATTTTTCTTAATAGCTTTTGCGCGACCTGCCAGACATCTTCTGCCGCAATCAAATCCATACAGCGAAAGTCGGTAGGGCACGTTTCTTTCAGGCAGGGGCTGCAGGATACTTCCCGGCGGATGACTACGGAGTGACTGCCCACGGGCGATGTTGTAACGGGGTTGGTTGACCCGAAAAGAGCAATTGTCGGAATATGCAATGCTCCGGCGATATGCATAAGTCCGGAGTCGTTGGAAAGCATGAGGCGGCATTGAGAGATCAGATGAGCGGCTTCATTTAAATCCGTTTTACCGGCGAGATTTATTAAATCGGCGTTGGCCAGCCCGCGCACTTCTTCCGCGGTATCCCGGTCGGATTTACCCCCCAGTAAAATTATCCGGAAGCCCAATGCGGCTATTTTGTCCGCGACATACGCAAATCGTGCCGGAAACCATCTTTTGGCCGGGCCGTAAGTGGCGCCGGGAGCAATGCCGACAATTTCTTTTTTCCCGCCGGGTATGTATTGCTGCAAAATGCTTTGAGCATCAGCCGGGTTGATTTTTGTTTCCAGGTGCATTTCTTTGCCTACGGAGACACAACCCAGTGCTCTGACCATTTCCAGATAATAATCAGTCTGGTGCAGTTTAAAAATTTCCGGGCTGCGCTTTACGCTGTGAGTAAGCAGAATTCCCCGGCCATCCGAGTTGTAACCGGCCCGGATGGGGATGCGGGCGGCCCACGACATTATTGCCGCTTCAATGGCATTTTGTAAAAGAATTGCCGCGGCAAATTTCCTTTTTTTGAGCAGTTGCGCGAGTCGCAAAACTCCGGGGGCATTGTCATATTTTTGCTCATACGGAATTACTTCATCGGCTGCGGAAAATAACCTGTAAATATCAGCCACCCATGGTTTCACCAGAACCGCAATATGCGCACCGGGGTATGTTGCCCGGATGGAATTCACGGCCGGGATGGTCATAATCGCATCGCCGATCCAGTTTGTTCCCCTGATGAGGATTTTGTCGATGCCGGACGGCGGCAGCTTTTTGTTGGTCTTCAGTTGCACGAAAATTAACCTCGTTGTCGGGACTGCGAGAGTTTTGTCTTCCAGCGCTGGTGCACCCAGAACCATTGTTCGGGGTACTCGCGAATTTTATCTTCGATAATCTTAGTGAAATTTTGTGTATTCAGCAAGACATCATTATTGTGATCGTTGGAGTGGAGAATTTCCACAGGCTTGCCTATCTCCAGAATATATTTGCCGGAGGGTTCCCGGTGAGTGAAGGCGGGGAGCACCGGCGCTTGTGTATGCAGGGCAAGTAGGGCGAGCCCCGATGTCGTGCAGGCAGTACGTCCGAAAAAATTTACAAATACCCCGCCGTACCAGGCGACATTCTGATCAATCAGCAGATTTATGGTGGCGCCTTTTTTAAGCAGGCGAATCATCGGCCGCATGGCGTTTTCCTTGGAAAGAGAGATATTGCCGTAGGACGAGCGCACCATGGTGATGTTGTTTTCGAGAAATGCGCTGTCGAGGATCCGGTAAATGAAGACAAAAGGCGCCGTGGTGATGGCGAGGGCCGCATTGCCTATTTCCCAATTGCCGAAATGAGCGCCGAAGAGAAGCACTCCCTTGCCTTCTTTGCAGGCTGCAGAGTAATTGGAAAGTCCCTCAATTGTAATCCATTGCTCCAGATTGCTTTTGTTTAAGGAAAGAATATCGGCAAATTCCGCGACAACCGTAGCAAAGCTGTCATAAGAATCCCGGGCGATTTTTGTGATTTCCTCGATAGGCTTTTCGGGGAAGGATCGCTCTAAATTATGAATGGCAATGAGACGATGCTTGCGGGATAAGTGGTAAAAAGCTCCGGCCAGGCCAAGCGTTATAAATTTCCGCAGGCTCAGGGGAATGCTTTTTATCAGTTTCAGAGCGATGCTTATCTGCACTTTTTACCCTCAAGAGGCAATCGGCCTTTAGCCTTTAGTCTTCAGCCTATTTCCCAACTTTCCCAAAATGAAATTTTTTAAGGCATTTTCATTGGGAATAATGGCCAGTTTTACACGCAATAAATAAATTCCGGCTAAAAACTCCGGAAATTCCGTAAGCCGCATGCCGTCCTTTTCCGTTGTTATCAGTAAATCGGCGTTGTTTCTCAAAAAATTATTGCGAATTTTTTCCAGTTCTTCCGGGCTGTAGCGATGATGGTCGGAGAAGATATCAAAAGATACAAGCTTTGCACCTGCCTGCTTAATGGCACTTTGAAATGAATCCGGCCGGGCTATGCCGGCAAAGGCGCAAACTTTTTTGTCTTTCAGCTCCGCCAGGGATAAATGTTTGCCGCCGTTTCCGCAAATAACATCAACGATTTTATGAGTGCTCAAAAAAACAGGAATATTTTCCGCTTGGGCAAGTTTACCGGGTATGGCGCTGATTTTTTTTACTTCGTCAGCTCTCGTCAGGAGAAATGCGTCGGCGCGGCGAAGGGCCGTCACCGGTTCGCGCAGCTCTCCCCGCGGCAGCAGATAGCCGTTTCCCAAAGGTTTTTCGCTGTCGAGGAGTGCTAAATTAATATCGCGGAATATCCGCCGGTGTTGAAAGGCATCGTCGCAGATCAGGATGTCTGCTCCGAAATTTTCAATGGCTTTATTGCCGGTCAGGATTCTTTGGGGACCGGTAATTACCGGAATTCCCGGAAGTGATCGGGCAATCAGATACGGTTCATCCCCGGCTTCAGCAGCAGAAAGCAGGATATTTCCGCCGTCGGAAACAATATTTACCGGAGCAGCACTTTTCCCGCCGTACCCGCGGCTTAAAACCGCCGGCCGGAATCCTTCCTCCTGCAGCATCCGGGTAAGCCAGATTACGCAGGGTGTTTTGCCGGTACCCCCCACCGTGATGTTGCCGACGCTGATTACGGGGCAGGCAAGTTTTTTTTCCGAAAAGATTTTGTGGTCGTAGAGCCGGTTGCGCAAACTGATAATCAGGCGGTAAAGCAAAGAAAATGCATATAATATTGTCTTGGCCGGAGTGCAACGGGTAGAGCTTCCGTCATCATTCCAGATCCTTTGCCAGTTGTCCGTTTTTTGCATTATTTACTTCATCTTTGAATTGTAAGTTATAAAGCCGGAAATACTCGCCTCTTTTCGCAAGCAACGTTTCGTGATTGCCTTCTTCAACTATCTCTCCGTTGACCAGAGCGATGATTCTGTCGGCATTGCGGATCGTGGAAAGGCGGTGCGCGATAACCAGAGTTGTCCGGCCGTGCATGAGATTATCGAGTGCTTCCTGCACTTCGATTTCCGCTTCCGTATCGAGCGATGATGTCGCCTCGTCCAGGATCAGAATGGGCGCATTTTTCAGAAGCGCCCGGGCGATGGAAATTCTCTGCTTTTCGCCGCCGGAGAGTTTTGTTCCGAGCTCGCCGATATTGGTGTCGTATTTCTGGGGCAGTTTCATGATGAAGTCGTGGGCGTTGGCTGCGCGGGCGGCATTCACGATATCGTCTTCCGTCCGGTCGATGTCTCCGTAGGCGATATTGTTTTTTACGGTGTCGTTAAAAAGTATCGTCTGCTGGGTGACGATGGCAATCTGGTTGCGCAGGGATTTTATGGAGACGTCGCGGATATCGTGTCCGTCAATAAGAATACGGCCGGCGCTCACATCATAAAAGCGCGGTATCAGGTTGACGAGAGATGTTTTACCGCCGCCGCTCATTCCCACAAAAGCGACAACTTCACCGGCCTGGACGGAAAGAGATACGTTTTTTAAAACATCCGTTTTTTCATAGCGGAAGGTAATATTTTCAATATCGATACTGCGCGCAATCGGCGGAAGATCTATTGCTCCCGGTTTGTCTTCGATATCCGGTATACGGTCGATGATACTGAAAACTCTTTCGGCACCGGCAATACCCTGCTGAATGGTATTGTTGACATTGGTGAGCCTTTTTACCGGTTCGTAAAGCATGAGCAGTGCCGCGAGAAACGAAAAGAAGGTGCCGGGAGTGGAATTGCCCTGAACAACATTGTAGCCGCCGTAAAATATTACTGCGGCAATGCCCAGTCCGCCCAAAAATTCCATGAGCGGATGGGAGATGGCGTTCACGGAAACCGCTTTCATGTTCAGTTTGAAGAGGCGTTCGCTCTCCGCCGCGAAACGTTCGTTCTCATACGGTTCCATACCGAAGGCCTTGACAATGCGCGTTCCGGAGATCGTTTCCTGTAAAAGAGAACTCAATGTGCCCATGGTGATTTGTGTCGAGGTGGCGACTTTCCGCATTTTTTTGCCGAGCCGGGAAATGGGATAAATGGTCAGCGGAAAAACAACGACGGCAATAATGGCCAGTTTCCAGTCGGTGTAAAAAATAACACCGATGAGTGTGATAAGCGTGACTGTATCTTTAATCAGGCTGGTTACGGCCTCGGAAGACGCCGCCTGGATGGAAACAACATCATTGGTGATGCGGGACATGAGAATCCCGGTCGGATGCTGGGTGAAAAAAGCGAGCGATTGCTTCTGGATTTGTTCGTAGAGTTTGTTGCGCAGATTGGTGACAATCCGCAAGCCGATAAAGCTCATGAGAATCGTCTGTCCGTAATTACAGATGCCTTTGATAAGGAAAATGCCGATGACGGCAAGCGGAATCCATTTCATGGCGGCCGGGTTTTTGGCAAGGAATATGTCGTCAAGTGCCGGTTTGACCAAAACCGCGAGCGATGATTGCAGCGCTCCGGCGATCAGCATGCAGATCATGGCCAGAATAAAACGCACATAATAAGGTGTGGCCAGCTTTAAAAGACGATTGAATATTTCCATAGCTTTTCCTATAGCATATCGCAGGCCAGTTTGGCAGCTCTTATTGCCGCACCCGGCTTTCCCAGTTTTGCCCTGATTTTCGCGAGTTCACTTATTATTTCCCGTCTTCTTGCACTGTTTTCCAGAATGGCGAGTGCTTCGCGGGCAATGTGCCCGGCATCGGCCTTATCCTGAATGAGTTCGGGCACAATTGTTTTTCCGGCGATAATATTGACGAGTCCGATATTTTTTACGGAAACGGCGAGCTTGCCGACAAAATAGGAAAAAGGAGAAATTTTGTAAATAATGATCATGGGAATTCCCAGAAGCGCCGTCTCCAGTGTCGCCGTTCCGGAAGCGACAATGGCGAGGTCAGCGCAGGAAATTACGTCGTAGGTGTTGCCGCTTACCACGGTTATTTTTATGCCGGCTCCCGCAATTGTTTCGCTGATCATTTTTTCTTCCAGCGTATCGGCCAAAGGCAGGATAAACTGGATATCCGGAATCTTTTGCGCCAGGATCTCCGCTGCCTGCAACATTTCCGGCAGTAGTTTCTGCGTTTCGGACGGCCTGCTGCCCGGAAGAAGCCCGACAGTAGTTTTATCTGCGGAAAGATTGAATTTTTTTCGCGACTCGGATTGGGAATAATGCGGTTTTACCAAGTCCAGAAGGGGATGGCCGACATATTCAACAGCGAAGCCCCGTTCTTTATAGGTGTCAACTTCGAAAGGCAGAATGACGGCCATTTTGTTTACCGTTTTTTTGATCTGTTCGATTCTGCCCTTGCGCCAGGCCCATACCTGGGGGCTGATGTAGTAAAAAACCTTGATGCCTCTTTTGCGGGCGGCTCGGGCTAAAGGAAGATTGAAATCGGGATAGTCGATTAAAATGACCAGGTCGGGCTTACGGCTGTCCATGGATTTTTTCATCCGGTTCATTATTTTTATGAACTTCCCCAGTTTGAAAAATACTTCAGTGAGACCCACCACTGCCATTTCCGCGGCATTAGCCACCAGTTTTACTCCAATTTCCCCGAGTCTGTTGCCGCCGATACCGTAAAAATTCAAGGAGGGATTGATTTTCAACATCTCGCGCACAAGGGCGGCACCATGCATATCACCCGATGCTTCGCCGGCAACGATCATTACCGTTTTAGCTTTTACCTGCGGATTTTTTTCTTCAAGAGGCATGGTTAATCACGTCGGCAATCAGCCGGATTTCATCAGCTGTTAATTCCGGAAACATGGGCAGAGAAAGAACTGTTGCGGCGCACATTTCACTTACCGGCAGCTTTCCGGAGTAATTCTGCAATTTAAGGAAAACTTCCTGCTGATGGAGGGAAACGGGATAATAAACTGCGGAGGCAATTTTCTTTTCCGCAAGCGCTGTGGCAATAACAGCGCGCTTCGGTGTTCTGATCGTAAACTGGTGAAAAACATGTTCGCAGCATGCGGCAACTCGCGGCAAAACCGTGTCTTTCCGGTTAATGGCTGCGCAATAGGCCGCGGCATTCTTTCTGCGGGCGCTGTTGAACTGATCTATATATTTTAGCTTTACCCGGAGGATGGCGGCCTGAATTTCATCGAGCCTGCTGTTGTAGCCGAGTTCCGAATGATGGTAGCGCACCGAACTTCCGTGATTGCGCAGAATTCTGATTTGTCCGGCTATCTCTTCGCTTTTCGTGATGACCATGCCGCCGTCGCCGTAGCCGCCCAGATTTTTACTGGGGAAAAAACTGAAACAGCCGGCATCGCCCAGTGTGCCTGCCGGTTGATTTTGATAGCGGGCGCCAAAGGATTGGGCGCAGTCTTCAATTACCTTGAGGTGATGTTTCTGCGCAATTTCCATAATCGGGTTCATATCGGCCGGATGGCCGAATAAATGAACAGGGATAATTGCTTTTGTTTTCCGGGTTATTTTTTTTTCGATCAGGCCGGGGTCGATATTGAAATCATCGGGTCGGATATCGGCAAAAACAGGGACGGCGCCTAAAAGCGCAATCACTTCCGCCGTGGCGATAAAAGTGAAGGGAGTGGTAATTACTTCATCACCGGCTTGAATGCCGCAGGCGCGTAACGCCAAAAGCAGGGCATCCGTGCCGTTGGCTACTCCTACGGCATAAGGCAAGTGATGATAAGCGGCGATCTCTTCCTCCAGTTTTGCGACATTCGGACCGAGAATGAATTGTGTTTGCGCCAGCACGTCACTGACGGCTGCATCAATTTCCGTTTTTAAGGCGGCATACTGTTTCTTTAAGTCCACCATCGGGATCGTCATTTTCAGATCACCTCTGCAGTTTTCATTTTCCGGATTATATCTATGGCCAGAGCAAGCGACTTGCGGGCGTCTTCTCCGGAGACAAGAGGACGGGAGCGATTTATTACGGCGGTGAGAAAAGAGCGGATTTCTTCTTCCAGAGGATCATGGCTGCCTACTTCCACATTGTTTTGATAAATTTCTATCTGGCCTGCGCTGTTTTTTCTTTTGCCGAGTGATAATATTTCGCGCTTCTGGCAATCAACCGAATGGTAACCTTCGATGCCGAAGAAGCGGATTTTCTGCATGGTCTTGGCGCTGATTCTGCTTGCGGTAACGTTGGCAACGCATCCTGTGGCAAAAGAAAGCCGTACGTTGGAGATGTCGATTTTGCTCGAGAGCACGGGAATCCCCACCGCTTCGACGGAAGCAAGCGGAGAATCTACGAATTTCATAATAATGTCGAGATCGTGAATCATCAAATCCAGAATAACGTCAACGTCGGTACCGCGCTCAAAAAAAGGATGCAGGCGGTGGGATTCAATAAACATAGGTTTTTCAATGACTTTTTCCAGAGCCATGATTGCGGGATTAAATCTTTCGACAAAGCCCACCTGCAGTATCAGATTTTTTTTCCCGGCGAGTTCTATTAGTTCATCTGCTTCTGCAAGCGTGGTGCAAATAGGTTTTTCAATCAGCACGTCCACACCGGCCGTCAGAAAATCTTTGGCGACATGGTAGTGCTCTCCTGTAGGTACGGCAATGCTTACGGCGTCAACCTGGCCGATCAGGTTGCGATGATCGGAAAAGGAGGCGCAATGATAAATATCCGCCGCCTTCCTGGTTTTTTCCATCAGGGTGTCGGCGATGGCGACGATTTCACAATTTTCCAGTTGGGCATATTTCTGCAGGTGATAATTGCCGAGATGCCCGATTCCCACAACGCCGATTTTTATTTTTTTTCTATGCATAGTCATAATTTTATTTTTTTTCAGCGGCAGACGCCTCTTTCTGATTCTTTAATAAACTTAACAAAATTACGTACTTCGGGGATATCTTCCACTTCTTTTCCCACTTTTTCTATCGCATCATGCAGCAGAAGCTGGGAACGGAAAATAATACGATATGCTTTTTTCAGTGCTTTAATGGTTTCTTCGGAAAAGCCCCGTCTTTTGAGGCCGATTAAATTCAGACCGAATAGTTTGGCGTGGTTTCCGGCAGCCGTAGTGTAAGGGGGAATGTCTTTATTTATGCCGGAGGCTCCGCCGACAATGCAATGTGCTCCGATGCGGGAAAATTGGTGAATGCCGGTCATGCCGCCGATGATGGCATAGTCTTCAATATGAGTGTGACCGCCCAGGGTAGCGCCGTTGGACATGACGATATGATTTCCCAATTTGCAGTTGTGGGCGACATGGCAGTAAGCCATAATCAGATTGTGATCGCCCAGAATTGTAACGCCGATGTCCGCCGATGTTGAGCGGTGAATCGTGACAAATTCCCGGATGGTATTGAAATTACCAATCACCACGCGGGTTTTTTCACCGCCGAATTTCAAATCCTGGGGAGGAGCGCCGATGGAGGCGAAATGGAAGATGCGGCAACCTTCGCCGATATGGGTAAAGTCATCAATTACCACATGAGGGCCGATGGTTGTCTTATCTCCGATTTTTACATCCGCGCCGATTATCGAATAAGCCCCGATTTCGACATCTTTTCCCAATTGCGCGTCGGAAGAAATAATTGCTGATGGATGAATTTTCATTTTTTTAACCTTCGTTTCTATGTTCTTGCAGTTTCTCTACTTTTCTTTTCAGTTCTTCCAGGGCCGCTTTGATTTCCGGAAGTTTTACCCGGCTGGCCTCGACTTTCAACCATTGCCGGTAAGGCAGTTGCGGCCTGCCGGCAACTATTTGTCCTGATTCTATTTCTTTGTGGATTCCGGATCCCGCGGCGATCATGACATTATCACCGATGGTGATATGACCGACTATGCCTGTCTGGCCGCCGATAATCACATTTTTACCCAGCTTGGCGCTTCCGGAAATACCGACCTGCGCCGTTATAACCGAATTCTCGCCGATTACGACATTATGGGCTATCTGCACAAGGTTATCAATCTTGACATTGCGCCCGATCCATGTTTTTCCCAAAGTGCCCCGGTCTACCGTTGAATTGGCTCCGATTTCCACATCGTCGTCTATCTGTACAAAACCCACCTGGGGGATTTTATAATTGTCTTTGCCCGGTGCGGCGAAACCAAAGCCGTCACCGCCTATAACCACTCCGGAGTGCAGGATCACCCTTTTACCTATTTGCGAGCCTGCATAAACGGTAACATTGGCATAGAGGATGGAATTTTCACCAATGGTAACATTCCGGCCGATAAAGACACCCGGATATATCACGGCTCCTTTGGCAATTTTTGCTCCCCTGCTTATAAAAGCCCGGGGAAAAACGCAGGCATCCGGAGATACGGCTGCGTCTTTTTCAATGTAAGCATCAGGGCTTATTCCGCATTGGCCGTGTTCCTGCGGATAAAAGAGAACGAGCAGTCTGCCGAAAGCGGCATAAGGATCGGGAACGATCACCAGATTCTTACCGGCGGCTTCAGTTCCGGGCGCCGCGATAATTGCCGAAGCTCCTGTCGTTTTCAATTGTTTTGCGTACTTATTATTGGCGAGAAAGGTTATATCCCTCTCGCCTGCTTCGTCCATCGGGCGGATATTTTCAATGATGACGGTATCATCACCAATAATTGTTCCACCCAGAAAAAGCGCAATTTCCTTAAGAGTTAACTTCACCCGGGACTCCTATTTTTTATTGCCGGACGGTGGCTGCGGCTGTGGTTGTTGCTGCGGCTGCTTGTTGTATTCTTCAATTATTTTTTTGCTGATATCGTTCTCCTTGGCAGCGTAAGGAACCGGCATGCTGGCTATATCCATAACCAGTGTGAATTTTTCCCGCTCGGCAACAGCACGGACCACTTTCATTATTTCCGGAATAAGCTTTGCGGCAATCTCTTCGTCTTTTGCCTTGAGTTCCTTATTGGTGTCGTCGATTAATATTTGATAGTCGCGTAATTTCTTTTGATAGACTGTTTCTTTTTCCTTGCGGGCGGCCGGGGTAAGAAGGCCGGAAGCCGCCTGCTTGTCCAAAGCGTCTTTCATTTTTTTCAGATCGGTTTCCGTTGTTTTTATAGCTTCATTTTTTTTATCATAGAGTTTCTTAAATTCATCCCCCAGCTTTTTGCCGTTAGTGGAATTCTGCATAATCTCCCGCAAATTTATAAAACCAATTTTGTCGTTGGCAAAAACGTTGGAATTTGTGAAGATAAAAAACATCAAGACAAATCCTGCAATCAGATAAACATTTTTTTGTGTAACCTTTAAGTTATTCATAAAAATCTCCTCTCTATTTGTTGGCGTATAATCAAGTTGAAAGCTTGTATTTTCTTTACATCATCATGCCTATGGAAAATTCCCAGCGACCGGCAGCTTCGTTTGCCCGCCGGTCGAGAACATGCCCGTATTCCAATCTCAGCGGGCCGATAGGTGAGTACCAGCGAATGCCGGCCCCCACGGTTTGCCGCATATCGTTGAACTGATAGCCGCCGTCCCAGGTATTGCCGGTATCGTAAAAAACGACACCTTTCATACCGGCGCTTTTGACGAACGGGAAAATAACCTCCACGTTAAAAACCATCATGGTTGTGCCACCCAAAGCGTCGCTGCTTCCTGAATTCCGGATGCCCATATACTCCAGACCGCGGATAGTAGTTAATCCTCCCAGAACAAATCTTTCGTAAATCGGCACGTCATAAGGGAACATTTTATTCGTGTCATGTCCTTCGATAAATCCGATGCGCCCTTTAGCCGCAAAAACCAGATCCAAGGGCAGCGGGTGAAAAAATGCCGCATTGAAACCGGTTTTGGTAAAGTAGTTGCCACCTCCCAGATAGCCTCCCGACTGCTGGACAAAAGCATTTGCTCTCATTCCTTTGGTGGGAAACACTATGTCGTCGGTGGTATCGCGCCCTAATCCCAGGGTTACGGAACTGGTTACCGCCTGTCCCGGGGGATTGACGACTCTTGAGTCATCCGGTCCTACCCACCCTTTGATATACCATTGAGCTGTGGCATTGTTGACATCCTGTATCTCGTCAATGGTAATTTTATAACCGATCGAGCCGCTTATTTTTTCCCAAAGCGGGTAAGAGAGAGTAAATCCTGTTCCCCGGGAATCCCAGTTATAAGAATCATATTGTTTTTTGTACTTCCAGATATCGTATTTAAACCAGAGCGGAATGTCGAAAAGCCACGGTTCCGTGAAAGATAATTCATACATGTTGGTTGTCGAACCCAGCGAGGCTTTAAGCCCCAGGGTCTGACCTCTTCCCAGAAAATTCTGCTCGGTAACAGATGCCATGAAAACAAGCTGGTCGATTGCACTGTATCCCGCGCCGATCATGAACATGCCGGTGTTTTTTTCTTTCACCCGTATATTTACATCCATGAGACTTTTATCAGGCCCTTTTTCCGTTTGAAAATCTATTTCTTCAAAATAACGCAGGCGGTTCAGTTTGCTGTAGCTTTCTTTCAGCTTACTGCTGGAATAAAGGTCCTTTTCCACTATTTCCAATTCGCGGCGGATTACTTTATCCCTGGTCGATGTATTGCCGGTTATCGTAATCCGGTTGAAATAGACCAGGCTTTCTTTTTTTATGCTGAAATCCACATCAACCAGTTGGTCCTGTTCCCGGGTATTGACTTTGGGACTAACATCGGCATTGGCATAACCTTCGTCGTTGCAGTTCTGGGTTAATGTATCAATATCCTTAACGATTGCCTCACGATCATAATTGTTGCCCGTTTTCGTAATTAAGGACTGCAGCATCTCTTCTCTCGGTTTCGCCAAAGTATCGCCCGATATTGCCACATTTCCGACTTTAAAGCGTTTTCCTTCCGTGATGGCAATTTTAATATAAATTCCTTTTTTATCATGGGTTATTTCCGGTTCGCCGATCTGAGCATTGATAAATCCTGTGTTGAAATAATAGGAGTTCAATTTGCTTATATCCTGTTTGAGCTGATCCCGTTTGAGTAACCCCGAATCCGTGAAAAAATGCAAAAAAGTGTATTCATTGGTGGTCATCATGTTTTTGAGCTCTTTTGCCGTATAAGCTTCATTGCCTTCAAAAGTTATCGACTGGACATAAATCCGCTCGTTCTCCTTGATGTTTATGATTATCCGGAAATCTTTTTCTCCGTCTTTCTCCACGCGGTCGGAAATTTCCGCATAGTAATATCCTTTGGTGTCATAGAGAACTTTAATCTTCTCCAGATCCGCTTTAATTTTTTCCCGGTTTAAGGTCTGCCTGGTTTTAAACGTTAAAACATCCAGGATCTCGTCCCGATCCAGGGCTTTATTGCCGTTGATCTGAATATCTGATATCAACCCTTTTTCCAGTACGGTAAAGGTAATCACTTTTCCTTCGGGACTTTCCGTTACTTCCGCCGACACATCCTGGAAAAAGCCCATTTTAAAGATTGCTTTAATGTCGGAGGTTATGTCCGTTTCAATAAATGGTTTATCCGCCTTGCTTTTAATCTGCTGCATAATTACCGTCGATTCAATCTTGCGGTTTCCTTTAATCTCAATTCTGGCTGTTTTTTGAATCAGAGCGGTACGGATAAGGATTTCTATCTTTAACTGGTTCAGAGCCTGGGTAAGATTGATTAGTCCCTTGCTTTGTACGAAAACGGGGGATAAAACACCTGCAGTTTGGACATCAATTACTTTTGCATCAATATTAACGGTTTCACCGAATTGCGACACACTGCCCATGATGATGAAATCAGCGCCCCAGGCTTTTCCTTTTTCGAAGACCGCCTTTTCCGTTATTTTTTCCGTGCCGTCCAGAAGTTCGTCCGTCGGCAAAAGCTGTACGGCTTTTTCTTTTTTCAGCTCTTCCGTTAATCTCTGGAAAACGGTCTTTCTTAAAGCCGGGGCGTCGGTCTTGCTGTAAATTTCAAAAGGTATAAGGGCTATTTTCTTTGTTTCCTGGGCGGAAACCGGGGTAACCAGGATAAATGCCAGAAAAAACAGCGCGAGACATGCTTTATATATGGTTTTATTCATAATCATAAATTTTCCCGTCGCGCAGACCTATTCTTGCCGACATCCTTTCTGCCAGGAGTCCGTTATGAGTTACAACTACCAGAGTAATATTTTTTGTTTCATTCAAATTAACGAGAATGTCTTCTATCTTTTTTCCTGTTTCCGTGTCAAGATTTCCCGTAGGTTCGTCGGCAAGTAATATTTCCGGGTCCATTATTAAAGACCTGGCAATGGCGACCCGTTGCTGTTCGCCTCCGGATAATTCCCCTGGTTTATGCCGGGTGCGGTTATCCAGTCCGACTTCCGCAAGTAAATGCAGGGCTTTTTCCCGGGCTTCTTTTTTATCCAGGCCGCCGATTAAAGCAGGCAGCATAGTGTTTTCCAGCGCATCGAATTCCGGTAATAAATTATTAAATTGGAAAATAAAGCCGATGGTCGAATTGCGAAACAGGGCTATCTTCCTTTCTTCCCATTCGAAAACATTGATTCCGTTAATGAAAATATGCCCTTCCGTCGGATGATCAAGCGTCCCTAAAATATGAATCAGGGTGCTTTTCCCGGCGCCGGAAACGCCTAAAACGGCAAGCGATTCTCCTTTTTTGATCTCGAAATTAAGATTACGCAAGACTTCTATTTTATTGCCGTCTTTTATAAAGGTTTTTGATAAGTTTTCCAGTTTGATCATTTTCCTGCATTTCTCAAGCTGATTTTATTCGTATCTCAATGCTTCCGCCGGATCCAGGCGTGAAGCTTTCCATGAAGGATAGATTGTGGAGATAAGACAAACCAGCATTGTGCCCGCCACAATTATAGCTACATCATCATAATTAACCTTTGAAGGCAATTCGCTTAAATAATAAACATCCCCGGGTAAAAACTTGAAATGAAATATATTTTCCACAAATTGAGAAACCTTTTGCAGATTCAATGCTACCGTGAGACCTGCCGCACAGCCTAAAACCGTACCGATAACTCCGACGATCAGTCCCTGATAGACAAAAATTTTCATAATGCTGCGTGATGTTGCCCCCATCGATTTCAGAATGGCAATATCCTTATTTTTTTCCATGACGATCATGATCAAGGCACTGATGATATTAAAAGCTGCGACAAGAACAATCAGGCTCAGGATGATGAACATAACCCGTTTTTCCAGTTTTAATGCGGCAAAAAGATTTTTATTCATCTGCATCCAGTTATGAGCCCAGTAAGGAAATCCCAGTTTGCTCTGAATTTTACGGGCAATCGAATCCGCCTTGTAAATGTCGTCTACTTTGATGTCGATTCCCGTTACGGTATTTCCCATCTGCAGAAAATCCTGGCAGCTTTTCAATGATAAATAAGCAAGTGTCGAATCGTATTCATAAAATCCGGATTCAAAAATACCTACGACAACAAACTTCTTCATGAGGGGTACCATACCCATGGGTGTGGAGACGCCCACCGGTGAAATAATAGTGATTCTATCATAGAGAAAAATTCCCAGATTCTTGGCCATTTCCTTGCCGATGACAATTCCGCTTATACCGGTGTCTTCCTTCTTATAGCGGTCGGCAAGTTCGTCAGGCAGTTTATTTACATGTTCAATATTTCCTTCCCGGATTTTTCCCAGATTAATAACTTTGAAGGCGCTTTGGGTATCCAGCCCGCGAATGATTACTCCGGTAACGCCGTTGGCATTGCGCATCATAGCCTGGGTGTAGATAAAAGGAGTGGAGGCGAGAACGCCCGGGGTGTCGGCGATTTTTTCCCGAACCTTTTCATAGTCCTTCATGGGTCCGGAGAGATCAGTTGTTAATTCAATGTGCGATTTTATTCCCAAAATTTTTGTGCGCAGGTCTTCTTCAAATCCGTTCATAACGGCAAGCACGATAATTAAAGCCGCCACTCCCAGAAAAATGCCGAAAATTGATATAAAAGTAATAATGGAAACAAACACTTGTTTCCGTTTTGCTTTTAAATAACGTTTACTGATGAAAAATTCATACGGCATTGGATAAGTATCCCCAGTTGGAAATAACTTTAAGTCGGTAATTATTTAATACTGTCTTTTGTTCCTGCTTTTTCCTTAAGCAAGGGGAACAAAATGACATCGCGAATGGAAGAGGAATCAGTAAAAAGCATGATCAGGCGGTCAATACCGATGCCTTCACCGGCCGTGGGAGGCATGGCGTATTCCAGGGTATGAATATAGTCGTCATCCATTTCATGGGCTTCGTCATCACCTGCTTCTCTTTCTTTTAATTGCTGCAGGAACCGGTCTTTCTGATCGACGGGGTCGTTTAACTCAGAGAAAGCATTGGCGATTTCCCGGCCGGAGATGTAAAGCTCAAAACGGTCGGTAAGATCAGGCTCGCTTTCCGATCTGCGGGAAAGAGGAGATACTGCCACCGGGTAATGGGTAACAAAGGTTGGTTGAATGAGTTTCTTCTCGACAATTTCATCGAAAATAGCCATTAAAATTTTGCCTGCCGGATCAGTGTCTTGAACATCACAGCCTGCTTTGCGGGCAAACGCTAAAGCTTGCCCTTTGTCGGCGAGCATTGCCGGTTCCATACCGGCTAGTTCCATAAGGGCATCCTTTACGGATATGCGCCTCCAGGGTGGCGTCAGGTCAATTTCCGTTCCCTGATAGTTGAACTTTAATCCGCCCAGAACATCAGTGGCCATGGCGGTGAACAACTCTTCCGTAAAAGTCATCAAATCTTCGTAAGTGGCGTAGGCCCAGTAAAACTCCATCATGGTAAATTCAGGATTATGGAAGGTGTCAATGCCTTCGTTACGAAAGCTGCGGTTGATCTCATAGACTCTCTCGAGCCCGCCGGTCACGATACGTTTTAAGTATAGCTCCGGGGCGATGCGCAGATATAAATCCATGTCAAGCGCATTATGATGCGTTTTAAAAGGACGGGCCACGGCACCGCCGGCTTTAGGCTGCATCATAGGGGTTTCCACTTCCAGAAAATCATGTTGATCCATAAACTGGCGGATGAACCGGATGATCCGGCTGCGGCGGTAGAAAGTTTCCTTGACCGCCGGATTCGAGATTAAATCCAGATGACGTTGGCGGTAACGTGTTTCCACGTCGGTCAGACCATGCCATTTTTCCGGAAGAGGGCGGATAGATTTGGATAAAAGGCGTAACTCTTCCGCCTCAATCGTCAACTCATTGGTTCGGGTGCGAAAGAGTTTTCCGGAGATGTAAATGATATCTCCGATATCCAGTTTTTTAAATACAAAATAATCATCAGCGCTCAGGATGTCTTTGGCTGCATAACTCTGGATCTGGCCTTTACGGTCCTGAATCTTGATAAAAGCCGCTTTACCGAAATTACGCACTGCCATCAACCGTCCGGCAATGGAAACTTTCTGACTTAATTTTGTAAGCGTATCAGTATCCGCGGCGCCAAACCCGGCAAAAATTTCCTCTGTTGTATTGTGTGGTTTGATGCCGTTGGGGTATAAATTAACTCCTGCTGCTTTTAAGGCCGCAATTTTTTCCAGGCGAACCTTTAAAAGATCATTATCTTCCATAATTTCTCCACTTTTAAAAAGTTAACTTGGATATATTTTTTTTGCCAAATAGTCAAGCATGATTGTAGCCGACAGCCGGCCTTTCGCGGAGCATAAAACAATTTGCCATGAAAAATTAATTTGCCACAAGCATTGATGTTATGTATGATGACGCACTCTGAATTGTTAAGGGGGAAATATGATAAATAAAGCGATCTTAATCGGCAGACTGGGTAAGGACCCGGAAGTCCGCTATACTCCGGACGGAACGATGGTAACAAATTTCAATCTGGCCACCGACGAGCAGTGGAAGGATAAAAACGGTGAAAAGGTTCAAAAAACCGAATGGCACAGAATAGTAACTTTTGGCAAACTGGCCGAAATCTGCGGTAACTATCTGGCAAAAGGAAAACTGGTTTTTATCGAAGGGCGTATTCAAACCCGTTCCTGGGAGGACAAAGACGGCGTCAAACGTTTTACTACGGAAATTGTTGCGAGCGACATGAAAATGCTGGACTCCAAAGGCCAGGCCAAGACGGAGGGATCTTCTCCC
>MVRV01000122.1 GCA_002068015.1 Smithella sp. PtaU1.Bin162 | reverse complement strand
AAAGAAAAGGCAGCCGAAAAAAAAAGCAAAAAAAAGACGGTGTATTTACCCCCTTCTTTTATGGAGGCCACGATGCTGAGTGGCTTGGATGCGCCGACAACAGAGGGAGGCAAAGGACAGCCTGTCCCGGTTTTATTGCGGATTAGAGACCTTGCTTTTTTACCCAACCAGGTACGGGCAAATCTTCAGGGGTGTTTTGTAATCAGTGAAGGGCATGGATCTTTGGCGGATGAAAGAGCGCACTTGAGGATTACCAGCATATCGTGTCTCTCCAAAAAAGGAACGGCGGTGATCGATCAACATGTCAAAGGATTCGTTGTCGATTCCGATGGTAAAATAGGATTACGGGGCACGGTTGTAAGTAAAATGGGCGCCATAGTGGCAAGATCAGTGCTGGCGGGATTTTTTTCCGGGATAGGCGACGCGATTAAAGCGCAAACAACCACAGTCAGTATCAGTCCGCTTGGTCAAACGCAGTCAATAGATACAAACCAGGTGCTGCAAGCCGGTGCCGGCCAGGGTATATCCAGCGCCGCCAAAGAAGTATCCAAATTTTATTTGGATCTGGCCAGACAGACAATGCCCGTTATTGAAGTTGGAGCAGTCAGAAATGTAACGCTGGTGATATCGGAAGGTGTGGAACTGGAAATAAAAGAAATAAACAAAGGGGAAGAGCTTCCATGAAAAAATGTCTCATGATCATTACAATACTGTGTCTATGGGGCTGCGGGGCCGTATTGAATCCCTATAAAGAAGATTTCTCCTGCCCGGATTACGATAAAGGAAAATGCATTAAAGTCGAAGGCGCCTACAAGGAATCTCTGCAAAAAAAGAAGAACAACACATTAAACGAAAAAGAAAATAAAGCAGCGTGTGAAAAATGCCGTAAAGATGCAAAAAATAATAATGTAGCGGAAGATACATATTGTACTGCCTGTTTTCCCTCAGAAACAATCGAGTCAGGGGATAAACGCATGACAACGGAATCATCCGCAACGATGTATCAAAAGGCGGTTAATAAAAAATTAGCCACAATGCTGAAGCTGCCGAATACACCTTTAGTAGCGCCACCGCAGGTAATAAGGGTATTGGTATTGCCGTATAAGGGAGATATGAACGAATTATACATGATGAGATATATTTATTTGTTAATAGATGATCCGCAGTGGGTAGTGGGCAATTATTTAATAGATTCCGAAGAATAATAAAAGGGGAAAAATGGAAATATTTTACGTAATGCCGGCATTAATAGCCACAGGCGTCTTGTCAATATTGATTTATATATTCCGTCATAAAATACAGGACATTTTATTAGGGCGGGATCGGGACGCAACGGTAGCTGATATAGAACGAATAAGCCAGCATAATAAGTTTTCATCGTATTTACCATGGAGGGCATACGATAAGGAAAAAGTGTTTTATTATAACGTGGATGAAACAATAGGATTCCTTTGGGAATGCACACCGCTGGCATTTGCCGGTGAAAAAACATCTTTCATTTTAGAGGGACTATTCCGAGTTGGAATACCCTTCGGCAGCATAATCCAATTCATACTATATTCAGACGAGTACATTGATGAAGAACTGCAATTATACCAGGAGGGGAAGACAAGGGATAATCCATTATTAAAAAAGTCGGCAGAGCAGTTTGCCTGCTTTTTCCGAAAAGGCACAAAGGGGATGGATATATTTCAAAGAATGCCCCTGAGAAATTATCGTTTATTTGTAGCATTAAAGATCCCGGAAAAAGAAGCGGAAAAGATCAATGTGACTGATGTGTACAGTACGGTAAGGGAAATATTATCCGGAGCCGGTGTTCATCCGCAGGATCTGAGGCCTGCAGATTTAGTCGATTGGATGAGAAAATTATTCAACGACCGGCCGTCAGCCAATAACAATAACTACAATGAAGAAGAGTATCTGAACAAGCAAGTCATATTATCAGACACGGTTATCAAAAAGAGCTTATCCGAAATCAAGATCGGTGGAAGATATTTCCGGTGTGCGACCGTGAAAACATTTCCCCCGGAAGTAGATGCGTTTCAGACCAATGAGTGCTTTGGCGGTGTCTGGGGCGTTATTTCCGATGCCAACCAGATACTGACGCCATTTTTATATTCGCTGAGCATTGTGTTTGCCGACATAAAAATGAAGCTGCATATGAAATGTAACCTGGTATTGCAGCAACAGGGCGCAGGAAGCTTCGCGCCGTCATTGATGCGAAAAAAAGAAGAATATATGCGCGCGGTGGATGACATAGAAAAAGGAGTGCCGTTTGTGAAAATAGTACCCACGCTGTGGGTATGGAGCGCTGATCAGCAAAAAGCTGCGGAATCAATCGTGAGAGCCAAAAGGCTATGGGAACAAAACGGCTATGTCATGCAGGAAGATAAAGGTATTTTGGTACCGCTGCTTATAGCATCGCTGCCCTTCGGGTTATACAATATCCGGGATAATCTGGAAAAGCTCGATCGAGACTTTACAGCACCGGCACCAGCGGTATCGTCATTGTTGCCCGTGCAGGCGGATTTTGCCGGCGGCGGGTATCCCTATTTGTTGTTTATCGGACGCAAGGGTCAACCCTGTCGCCTGGATTTATTCGGCAAAGCGGCCAACAATCATAATTTATTTATTTCAGCATCTTCGGGTGCCGGGAAAAGTTTTTTAGTAAACTACATCACGCTTAATTATTATGCCGCCAATGCCATGATCAGAATTATCGATATAGGCGGATCATACATAAAGCAAGCAGAAGTATTTAAAGGAAGGGTATTGGATTTTAGTCCGGATTCTCATTTATGTGTGAATCCGTTTACCTATTTAGGGGATCCGGATAATGATCTACCCCCGATAGTAGCGTTATTACACACAATGGTTTATTCGGCCACGGGTACGGTTCCCGAGGCCAACGCAGAGACAGAAATGACGATATTAAAAAGTGCCGCCCGCTGGGCGTGGAAGGAAGCAGGTAACGATGCTGATGTGGATTTGATACATGAATATTTAATAACCTATCCTAAGTATGCAGACGAGGAGTCAAAAGCTAACAGCGGCGATAAAACAGTCTTTACGCAGCTCTCCCATATATTAGCCCACAATATAAGAGATTTTACGTCCAGGGGAGCATACGGGAAATGGTTTTGCGGCCGGTCCAACTTCGATATCTCCTCGGACGAATTCGTGGTGCTGGAATTGGAGCATCTCAAACCGATCAAAGAATTGTTCAAAGTAGTCACACTGCAGGTTATCAACGCTGTCACCCAGGATTTATACTTATCCGATCGCAGCAGAAAACGTCTAATAATATTTGATGAAGCCTGGCAATTTCTGAAGGAAGGAAGCGGTCAGCTGCAGGAAATAATAGAAGAAGGTTATAGAAGGGCAAGAAAATACGGCGGATCCTTTTCCATAATCACCCAATCCATCCTTGATATTAAACAATTTGGTGCTGTGGGTAATGTAATCATGGCCAATTCGGCATTTAAGTTTTATCTCGAATCGGGTGATTACGAAAAGGCCAAAGAAGAAAAATTAATCGACCTCGGCGAATTTCAAATGCAACTGCTGAAATCGGTAAGGTCAAACAGACCGAAATATTCCGAAATATTGATGGATACACCCTATGGCTGCGGGGTAACGAGATTAGCGGTTGATCCCTTCAGCTATTATCTATTTACATCTGATGCCAAAGAAAAGGCAGAGATCGATTATAAAGTTAAAAACGAGGGGAAAGATTATGCAGCGGCCATCGACGACATGGTTAGAATATACCGCAGTTGAGATATGTGCTCTGCTCCTGCTGGTAGCATATCCTTCTCTCATTCTGGCGCAAAGCGATGTTGATAAAGCCAGGGAGGCCGCTCAAAACGATGCAGCAAGTGTATATGGATATCTGGGATCAGGTGCGGCAATTAAGCAAAATGCCGCCCAACCGATAATATCTTCAAAAACACAAATGACAACCGTTGATAAATCGAAAAGTTTTTCTGCTCAATTACAATGTCCCTCAACAACGAAATTCGTAGATATTGTGGTGCAGCCGGGCAGTACGGGAGATTTATCGATGGTATTAATTACACAGGATACAGACCTCGATGGACAAATGGATTATCAATACGTATTACCCTTTCCGGTATCGGGAATATGCGGGAATGGGATAATTCAATGCGACGCAGGGACGTGGGGAAATTGCAGGTATTGGAAATGGGTGGCTAATGGCCAGGGTCAATTGAGTGTTCAACAAACCGACATTACTAAGATGGGCGGCTGTTATTGTGTAAATAATTCCTGCGGCAATAATATTGTATGGGTGAACCTTCTGCTGATTCTGAAAGATTTAGGTGCAGGTGCTACCGGAGCAATTATGTCCGCTAACCCGAAATACAGCCTAACCGATGTCAAAATAAATGATGCAGAAATAGCTTATTATAGTCAGTCCTTGCGGGAATGCGGCACAATGAATTCAGGATCGGGAACAAACCCGGCAAATTATTTTGCGGGTGGTCAAACAGATGCGTTGATTAACAATGCAGCCCAACAGGAAATAACGACCCAGCAGACAGATCCGAATAGCCTGTATAGCGTCATGAGTAACACCATTCAATATCACAATACCCTAGGAAACTCTGTAAATTGTACCATTAAAAGAAAGATAAATATAGGACAGGTGTCTTCATGTAATTATGGAAACGGTTCTACAGTGTCGGGAACGACATGCATTGACAACCAATCATCATGTGTAAGTTATTGTGGTGAAAATAATAATATTGGATGTGCATACACATTGATACCACTGCCGATTTACGGCGGTTATATTTATCAAACAGGGATAAGAGCTATTTCTGTCTCCGGAAATGCTATTAATTGGGCTGATTGGGGAGATGGTTATTATGCCGGTACTTTAGCGATTATACCAGGTCATAATGTATCCGGTGGTTTTACCAACTGCGGCTATCCGGGTTGCGTTGATAGATTCAGAGGAGAAGGGAATAACGTTATTTTTGAAAATTGTAAAATCAGTAGATGGGGATGTTTAAGAGGGGACCAAGAATATTGTGAGTTATATGGACCTATTGATTACACCTGGCAGGAAGTAGGCAGGGTTGAAATAGAAGATGTAATTGTTAAAACTATAACACCACAAAATTGGTTCTATCTTGGCCAGCTAGGCGGCTATGTATGGAACTCAGGCAATGCGGCATTATACGGCCCGACGAATGATCCGGGTGGGGTTGCGTTTTATACTGCACAATGTCAATACCCGGCAGCCTTAACCGATGAAATACAAGAATCAATTGATGACCAATGTTTAGCTTTAGAGCAAAACTCAGCAAATTGTAAGGTTGAAGATGAAAAAGTAGATAATGTTTATACAGTAAAAAACAATGCTTCAACAGGATTAATACCGATAGCGACATGCAAAGACTTCAGCGGCTATTATACTCATAATATCTGTAGTGATTGGTGGGAAAAGGATCGGACATATTTTTGCCAGAATAATAAAAATTTTGATTTTACGGAAAGCATGAAGAGGGTGAGCTCTATATACAAAACCACAGACGAAATAAATGGGGTGGCAACATTTATCGATTATAGAAAAGACGAAAAAACAAAAACATGGACAACAGAGGGAAATACTTTTGATTTGGGAGTGGCCCGGAATCAACCGTACGATACTTGCAGTAAAGTATGCAAAACAAGAAAGCTTAAACAGGACAGCCAGGCGACGCAATCAGGCGTAACTGCACAGTATAGAAAAGATATAACGACTTACGAATTTTATTATCGGCAATGTTACCCCAATCCCACGGTATGTCCGGCTGGATCGGGCGAGGAAATATTAAAGGATTGCCAATGCATTGATGAGTTTGCAGAAACATTCTCCTTAATAGAAGCCTTGAGAGAAGCCGGTCAGGACACTGTTTGTTCATCAGGGGTAAAAAAATGAAGAAACATATTATTACCCTTTTGCTATTAATGACATCAATAACAGCCGCACAAGCCAGTACCTGCATCAAGGATTTGAATGGGAATGGAGTAATAGACGCTGATACCGAAAAGTGGAACTGTTTGGCAACTGAGCCGCCTGTTTGCCCCCAGGGGATAATGAATTGCACGACGGCAGACATAACACTATCGGGAACGATTAACTCCGCCCCGACAAATATTCGGGATAAAATAGGTATTACAAGCATAAGTGCGGACTCTCAGGGGACATCATTGATAGTGACCGGCTGGCTGTGCAACAGCATATCCTGCTCTTCCGGAAATATAGGATCCATCAAAATTCAAAATGCAATCGCAGCGGGTACGGTCGCCGCGGATAAAATTTCCCGGATGGTCGGTACCGGCTCGGATATCGAAGTATTCGGGTGTGATGGTGGAACAGCGTGTGTAGAACAATTGTTGGGAAAAATTACTATCTCCGGCGCAAATGTAATCGGCTCCGCCAGGGCGGATGCCGGACTGACGTCAATTGCCGGGAACAATTCAACGCTTTCCCTAACAGGAATGACATGTAGTGATACGGTATGTTCCCAGATAAGTGCCGGGACATTATCGGTAACAGGCACAAATGCTGTCTGCCCGGCAGGATCACAATACCATTGTGTGGATGTAAGCGGCGTTAAAAAATGTTCACCCCTGTCCTGTAATGACGATACCTACGGCGGCAAAGTTAGCCCCGGCCAGCAAATATGTGTGAAAGATTTTAATAACGACGGTACTATTGATTTCAATTCCGAAATGGGAATCTGCCAGCAATATAATAATAAGTATTATTGTCCGATGGCGGCACAGGACTGTTCGACGACGGAGAATACAGCGAATCCGACTTGTCCCTCCGGCGGGACACTTAACCCCGCAACAAAAAGATGTGAAGCGAGTCCGACCTCTCAGTATAATTGCCCCGCGGGTTATGCTTTAGTTCCAGGCAATATTTGTGCGGCGACTCCGGCTTGTCCCTCCGGAGGGACATTCAACCTCTCCACAATAAGATGTGAAACCGGTTCGACCTCCCAGTGCGATTGTCCTGCGGGTTATACTCCGGGTCCGGGCAACATCTGCACAGGTCCGTCCGTTTTCATCAATCCGAATCAGTCATCTTCATATTGGTTTTCTAATGGCGCCTACAGGTTGTATTGCAGCGGTTCCGGCATGTACCTGATGGCTAATTCCGGGGGGAACAACAGAAGTTGGTCGATAACCGGCGCAACCTGCTCGGGTGATGTCAATGGAGGAGCGAATTCGGCCTGTATTACATATCTTCAAGGAAGCGGCAATCAGCTCCTTGTGTATGCAGTTCCCCGGACACCGGAGTACTGTGACGAATGGGGTTGTTATGGCGGCTGCGGAGGTACGCCCTTGTACCTTGGTGCGCTGACTTTTACAGGCGCAACAATAAGCGGATCGATAAGCACGCAAAGTTGCGTCCTGGACGACGCCTGGGATTCAGGTCTAATGTTCCACGACAGGTGCGTTTGGACTAGGTGGACAGGCATAAGCATATCGGCGGCAACCGTTGGTTGCGTCACAACAACTTCCTGTCCTGCGGGTTATACGTTAACGTCAGGCAATATTTGTGCGGCGACTCCCACTTGTCCCTCCGGAGGGACACTCAATCTCACAACAAAAAGATGTGAAGCCGGTTCGACCTCTCAGAATAATTGTCCCTCGGGTTATACCTTAGGTTCAGACAATATTTGTACGGCAGCGGCGGTGTGTACTCAAGGGACATTAAACAATGAAACCTTCCAATGTATAGCAGGGACCACAACTACCTGTCCATTTGGTGCACAATTCGAGTGCTTTCCGAACACAGAAAAAAATAATGCCATGCAGTGCAATAATATACTTTGCATTGACGGATCAACCCAAGGTTCTAACCCCAAATCTTCCGACAATTCTTCCTATCAAGATGACGGGGCAAAGGACAATACGGGGAAGTGTTTGGGAACTTTAATGGTATTTAACGGGAAGCCGTTGGAATGCCGTCCGTCCGGAGTTAATACTAATTTTTTTAATTGTTGCGATCAGTCGGAAGGCAGTTTTTTATTTATTAAAAAGATGTGCGGTGATCCCGATACGGAATGTGTAGCCAAGGCAAGTACGGGAAGTTGTCATTTTATAGGTGATTATTGCAAGCAGGAATGGCCGCTGATCGGCTGTGTTCAGCACGCGAATGTCTTTTGTTGTTTTAATTCCATGATGGCCCGGATTATTCAGGAGCAAGGACGTTCTCAGCTTCAATCGTTTAACGGATGGGGATCCGTCGAAGTTCCGGATTGCCGTGGTTTTACTGTCGAGGAATTTTCGCATTTGGATTTTTCGAAAATAGATTTGTCGGAATATGTGAATGCCACGAAAACGAAAATGGAGAATAAAATTCAAATAGTGAAAGATAAAATGACACAGCAAGGCGTGAACAGGCTTCAAGAAATAACAAAATGAAAAAAAGAATTATACCCATAATTTTAGGGTTAGTAATACTTCCCTTTGCGGTGTTGGCAAAGGATCTGGGAAAGTATGGTGCAACATATACCATAATCGAAGAAGATGCCATAGCGCAGATGAAAAAAGCTATTGCCAAATATGATTGGAGTAAATTTGAAAAAAAACAAATAGAAAAAATAAAGAAATTCAAACCGAAAGACCTGGTGGATTTACCTGCAGCTAAAGAAGATAAGGTGTTTAGTATTGATATGACCTACACTCTTCAAGAGGACATTATCGGCAAGGATGGTATGGTTATTCATCCTAAGGGTTATCAATATAATCCAATGGAATATGTGTTTATGAGAAGGATCATCGTTTTTATCAATGCGAAAGATATCCGGCAAATGGACTGGTATAAAAATTCACCGTATCCTGCTGATATGAGAACGATGCTTTTAATTACCGACGGTTCGTACTTGTATGTAAAAAATAAACTGAAGACGCCGGTGTATTATGCAAACAAGGAAATAATAGAAAGAATGGGTATAAAAGCAGTGCCGTCGGTTGCCGTCCAAAAAGGTACAAAATTGGAAGTACGGGAATACGCTTTAAAGAAAAAACAAAATGAAAAAAAGAATAGTTACAGTCTTATTTTTAATATTATTTATCAATCCGGCTAACGCAACTGCCGTATGCCCTAACAGCTCGGCATTAGGTAAGTTAATCAGTGCGATTTGCTGGGATTGTCTTTTCCCTTTTTATATCGCCGGAGTGGGAATACATGCAGGATCATATGTGAACGATGTACCGGAAATGGAAGCCGCGTCGGATTGTGTATGTCCCGTAGATTACCCTCCTTATGAATTAATGGGGATAACGATATCGTTATGGCCGCCGTCGTATTACGTTGAAGTGGTCAAGGATCCTTATTGCTTTCCGAGTTATGGGGCAAACATGGACTCGGAAGGGCAGCAATCATTGAAACGGGGAGGTGGTGGCGAGATAGGTACCGGTAATCCGGAAACATCGACATTTATGCAGGCACATTTCTGGTATTTTTATATTTTAGGTATTCTTGATGAAGAGTTGGATTCAATGTGCCAGGAGATGACATCAACCGATTTAGTGGGCTTATCCGAAATAGATCCGTTATGGCAGGACGATGAGTTAGCCGTACTTATCCAGCCGGAAGCATTACTCTATGCTAATTTTGCGGCACAATTATCCTGTATAGCTGATGCCATATCATCGAATATTGGATATTCAACGTCTCCTCTTTACTGGTGTGTGGGCTCGTCCGGGAGTCTTTTCCCTCTTACGGGACATGCCAATAATGATGATTTGTTACAGGCATACGAGTTGATAGTCGGACGTGCGGTATTCCGGATGCATCGCCAGGCCGCTATCTGTGACGGAGCTTGCTGGTATTGCCAGTGTATGTACACACCTATATGGATTAAACATCATTATCGGGATCAAATAGCCTGGCCGGTAAATGCCGGTTTCTGCCATGCCTTTGGAACTACTGACATTGCCTGGGGACCGGGTAAAAACCCTCCGGATGTCCGGAGAATGGATAATCTAATATTTTTACTCTACAGGAAGAGAACATGTTGTATGTTCTTAGATTAATAATTTTAAGTATAACATTACTTGTATTTATACGGCCCGTGGAATCGAAAGAGGCCTTTATTGAAATGCCTTCCCCCTGTTATTCAGTAGAAGTAATAAAGGATGACAAGGTGTATCTGAAGGCTGATGAAAAGGCTTGTGCCCAGGTAATACGAAGAAAATTAATCAGTGTGGACGATAGCGTATCCCGGGTAGAAATTTTTGTTAAAGGAAAATTATGGCAAGCTCAAGATCTTAACAGAAAAAATATTGATTTGGACAAAATAGCTAATCTGGTCGAAAAAGAAAAAATGAGATTAGAATCCGGGAAAAGAGTAAATGACATAAATAATGATGAAGCGGCAAAACGGGCAGATGAAGCGGCAAAAAATTTCTACTCAGAAAAATATCAAAGCATTTTAAATAAAGAAATGGAAAGGATTAAGGCCGAAACATTTAATACGCCAGTCGCAGAAAAGCAGGTTTTATATCCGGACGCAGTAAGAAAAACTGATCAACATGTCCTTAATCAAAACAGTTATGTGTATATCTTTATTTCATCGTCAATGCCTCAAAGCACTATAAGAACATATATTCAGGACATATCCTTTCTTAAGGAACAAAATATAATTATTGTATTAAGAGGGATGCTCGGACAGCCCGCGAAGATCAAAGAAACTGCGCGATATATTAAAAAACTCATTCAAAAAGATCCCGACTGTCAGGGAAACTGCAATGTATATAAAGTCAGATTTGCCATAGATCCGATCCTATATGAAAATTATGCGATCACAACCGTACCGTCGTTTATTTATGACAGAAAAGTAAAAAATGAAGAGGGCGGCAGAAAAAAAGAAATTAAAAATGAAAATGAATATTATAAATTAACAGGTGATGTATCGCTGGAATATGCTCTGGAAATAATCAGGAGAGAAGAGAAGGGAAAAGAACTGGAAAATTTAATCAGGAAATTCAGAGTTGAATACGGCACTAAAAATTAAAATAAGAATAATCGTAGTTATTGCATTGGCAATATTATTGGTCGCGGGCAAACTGGCCTCGGCTGAAAATAATGATGCGATTTTTTATAAAGAAAAGAAAACCGGCTGGTGGTGGTATCATGATCCTGATCACGAAAAAAAGAATGAAGAGGAAAAATTAAATCTCAAACCCGCAAAAGAGGTACCTTCAATCGCGGATATTTCCGATGAAAAATTATGGAATTTACATCCGGATCAATTTCAGGAATTATTACTAGGGCTGCAGAAAAAGGCGGTACAAAACCCTACGGAAAACTCAATAGGTGAATATACAAGGATGTTGGATATGGCTAGGCGTAAATCTGTGGTGTTTGCTAATGCTCAGATGCTTTATGCTCAACAGCATCCGGAGTATGATGTGGCCGCTGCCGATCCGATAACTTCGCCCGGCCGTGTAGCGACAACAAAACAAACAACACAAGAAATTGAAAATAAAATCAAATGGGCCACCGGCAACTACGGACTCATATATTTTTACTCGCCGGAGTGCTCGTATTGCGAGGCACAAACCCCGATTTTAAAATTCTTTGCGGATAAATATAATTGGGAAATACAGCCGTATGACACAAAAAAAGATAATAAGGTGGCGGAAACATTTAATGTGACGGTGACACCGACAATCTTGATTGTCGGACGTAAAAGCGGTGAATACTTAATCGTCTCATCGGGTGTAATCTCGCTGCCGGAAATAGAGGAACGTATATATCGTGGCGTCCGGTTGTTAGAGGGTGAAACTACCATAGAGAGTTATTCCGTGTATGATTACCAAAAAGGTGGGGCATTGGATCCCCAAAGTATATTTAAAAACAAGTAGGGGTTGTTTTATGAAAAAAATCAAAATCGCCTTGATAACAATTCTGTCATTTGTACTGATAATTTCACCAATAGGGACAAGCAATGCCGGCTGGATCGATAATTGGGTAGAGCAAAAAGTTTATTCCGGTCCCAATTATACAAAAGGGCAGCAGCGAGGATATTATTCCGGCGGATCATTCTCTGCCCGTTGGCCTGTTAAAAAGGATTATTTATTAACTGTACAACCTCCCCGAATTAAGGCGGGTTGCGGTGGTATTGATATTTTCACCGGCGGCATAAGCTTCATGAATTTCGATTATCTGGTAAAAAAGCTGGAAAGGATACTCCAATCGGCGCCGGCTGCTGCTTTCGACCTGGCGTTAAATGTATTATGCGAGCCCTGTAGTAAGGCCATAAAATCGATTGAATCCATCGCTAACGCCTTAAACGGCATGTCACTGGATGAGTGTAAGGCATCCAAGGCCATAGCAGCATACACTCTGGACAAAACAGGAGCTTCGGATCTGTTTAGCGATACGAACGTGTATGAGGCCGGCGGTGAACTGGAAGATTATTATTCTGACTATTTGAATGCACAGGGCTTACAAGATTCTTATCAAAATACCAAAGAACAAATCATGGGATCCGGTGGAACGGCGGTGCCTAATTCAGCACCGCAGAATTTAGTGTCCGGCTGCCCGGATGAAGTAACGGCGCTCTTCTTCCGTCAAGGATCAATGATTGCCAATATTAATGAACAAATAGGGCTTAATGAAAGCCAGGAATATCTCGAATTAGTGAGAGGATTTATCGGAGATATCGAATTAGTGATTGGAGGGCCTCGCGGTGTAGTGGTTCAAGCAGTGCCTCCATGTTCGAGCAATAAAGAAAAGACTGTGGATAATTTTATTAGCGGGGATGTGGAGGCCAGACGGCTGAATGATGACCAATGTGTGCCGGTTGGCGACGTAAAGGTAAATCTCACGGAATATGTAAAACAAATGATTACGGATATTGCCGGTAGTTATCAAAACAAGACGCCGTTAACAGCGGCTCAGGTGGCGTTTATAAATTCCAATCCACTATCGATATCACTGGTAATTAAAGGAGCGGTAGCATCAAATAATGTTGAAGTATTAGCGGCAAACCTGGCCGATCCGACAGCAAAAGCATTAGCTTATCGGATGATGGACGATATGTATCACAGAATATGGTTTATGGTCCAAAGAGGGCAGATGATAGCGGCCAAAGCACAAGCGAAACCCGGTGCACTTAGCGAGACGTGTAAATATACTGTACTTAAACCGCAAATAGACAAACTGGCGGCGTTAGGTGAGAGAGTTGAAAAAACAAGAGAGTCATTGAGGGCAAGTTACTTTACGGCACTATCGGAAATCGAATCTGTTTATAATTTAGTGGAGAAATTCCAAAAAGCCAACATGATTATAACCAAGGATATGACGAGTCGATTCGGCAATTCAGTCGCCCAGAGAGCAACCGGAAGATAATATGAAATGAAAACCAAAAGTTTTATAAAAATGATAATCGTCGCCGGCATCATATCAAAGGCTTCTGTAAGTTATGCGCTGGATATGGATTATTATACATGGAACGGCTTTGATATCGAGGTCGAGGCATGGAGAATATTGACCCTTATCTTTGCGGACAATGGATATAAGACTTTATTTTTTGCCGTAATTACAATGGGCATCTTCCTCGGAGGATTTGGTACGATATTCGGTTTAATGAGCGGCACAAAGCAAGGATCATCATTGTCCTGGGCCTGGCCTTTGGGATTGGGGGTTGTGTTATATCTGGCATTGATTGTTCCGAAAGGGAATCTGACAATATATGATCCTGTGGCTAATAAATTTCAAACAATTCCGCAAGTGCCCAATGGCCTTGTAGCTGTTGCCGGCATCTTGAATAAGATTGAAAAAGGATTATCGGATATTATTACAACGTCGGGCGGTTATCCGCCCGGCGCACAGTATGATAATGCCGCCGGAGGAATAGGCATTTCCACCATATTGGCATTTACAGGTTTAAATACAATGGATGCATACTTAAATCAGTCGGTAGATGAGTATGTAAAAGAATGTGTCATCTTTGAAATGGAACAGCCGACGCCGGCAATAACAATGAGCGATCTGGATACAACAAATGATTTGCTGACAGTAATGGGCGCTGCGGCAAATCCTGCTGTCTGGGTTACATACTGGGACAGCAGTAATCCCGGTGGCACAACTCTTACGTGCAGTACCGCCTGGGCAAATCTCAGCAATATTCTTAATCAGACATCAACGTATAATCAGTGGGAGAAAAAAGCATGCTCCAGCGCCGGGTTTAATACAAACGATCCTATAGAGATGCAAAGATGTGAAAGCATATTGGGCTCCACGATTGAATATTTATATGACAATCCTTCCTTTGGGGCAACATCTTTTATTTTAAATATGGCCTTGGCGCAAAGACTGGATCAGGTGATCAAAAAACTTAACCCTGAACTGACGCAAGGATTATTAGCCAACAAACAAGCATCGCTCGGCGGGGAAGGGGCGACAATAGTAGCATCCCAGTACATTCCAATAGCAAAGGCCATATTCAAAGCCATAATTGTTGGAATGATACCGTTTTTAATATTATTTCTTCCCACAACATTAAGCGTCCGGACACTGGGCATTGTGATAGGTTTTTTCATCTTTGTTACGTGTTGGGGGATATGTGATGTAATTATTCATAATTTAGTGATGGTCAGGACGTTTAACGAACTGCAAAACATCAGGGATCATGGAATGAGTTATACAGCGGCAACACTATGGCCGACAGCCGGTCAGCGAGCTTTAAACCTGTACGGAAATATGCGTGCGGGAAGCGTTATGTTTGCTGCTGTAATATCGGCGGTGATATGTAAGTTTGGCAATTATGCGTTAACCTCGATAGCTGGCGGAGTATCAGGAATGATCACATCTACCGGGCAACATATTGGGGGAATGGTCAGAGAGCCGCAGACAGCGGCAGCATACACCGATTCGCTCAGGGGTTCGATTGCACCACAGCTAAATGCCCGGAATAATGATTTCGAGTTAGACGCGTTTGCCCGGGGTGCCAAGTATACAGGAACAGCCGCAGGAGATATTACGGCAACGCAAGCGTTTGGCGGTGCAGCAAAAACAATCGAACAATATCGAACGGGTACAGCCGGCAATACAGTGGATAAGGTATCCGCGGGAAGTGGAAAATTTGATGCCGGAATGGACAACGTGATAGATATATCAAGAGGAAGAGCTGCTGGTGGCTTCAAAGGGCAGATAGACAGACAGCAGTCATCAGAATACAAGGATCAAAGCCTGCGAGACGGTGCGGAAGTAATACAACGACACCAATCAGCTTCAGAATCGGTTATTGGAGATACAGGAAGATCCTCAAGTATGAGGGGAGAAAATAAAGAAGGCTGGCGGGTGATAGAAAATCAAAGCGGAGTTAGGTATGAACAAAATGAAAGGACGCCATGGGCGCAAGTTAAGAACTTCAACCCACAAATGACACTGAGCAATAGAGCGGAATTAAGTAAATCGGCTGCAAAGAGCCTGCAAAATGATATTCGATGGAATAATTTATATACGAATTCAGAACAGTTTGCCATGGACAACAGGACATCAAAAGAAACGGTCTTTTCGGCTCAGAAGGATATATCCCGGGAATTCTCAAAAAGAGTATCAGAAGATAATTCATTATCGGAAACGGTAAGGCAAGATGTTCGGAAAGAAATCAATTCATCCATGCAAGTAGGCTATCGTGCAGGTGGCTGGATGGGATTGGCTCCCTACGGACATTTTGCAGGCGGGATGACAATTGGTAAAACAAAATCTGATGGAGAACAAGGCGGTCATATACTTAGCGGCGCAGAGGCAGATGTGCTCAATAAAATATACAGAGAGAGTGAAAGTCATGCTCTCAGAAACAGCTTATCCAATGCTGATTCTCATTCCTGGGCCAAACAATTAAACGAAAGTGTCGGATCGGCACGAACCAAGAGTATTCAAGAAATGGTATCGAGGTCAATATCCTTAACGGAAAACCAGAGCCAAAATATAACGGGCGAAATGGTCGATTACGTAAAACAAAAATACGACGTATCAGGCGATCAGGCAATGGAAATGCTGAACAAAGGCTATGATGGCCGGGATGCCGACACATCTTTTGTTGCGTCCAATGTGTTGATGGGAAAAAATATAGTCGAAGGGGCGGACGATAAAATTAATAATATTCAAAGTGAGGTAGAAGACAATGTTATAAAAGATCAGGACAACATGGCCTCACTGAAGAACGATGTAAATAGATATACATCAAACGCTGATCTAAAAAGAATTAACTCCAACGATAAGCCGCACTCGGGTGAGATAAACGAAGACGAAATGAATAAAATGATTGAACAAAGAAAAGCTGAAATAAAAGCCAGGGAAGAAAAAATGTCGCCGGCACCCCAGGTAATCCAGGACGCATTTGATGCCACAAAGAATAAACTCAAAAGCTGGGTACAAAAGGGTGCAGATGAACCATCTATCAATCCTTTAGAAGATGGCCACGAGGATAAAGAGAAAAAATAAAAAGAGCGTGATAGATGTAATCCACACCCTTTAGGATAAATGAAACATAATGGATATTTTATTCGTCAAAACGATGTGCAAGATGATAAACATCAACGCAGTTTCCACCCCAGGCCGAAGTCGAATGATCCGTTGCATAGGGATCATTCGGGGGATAGCCTTCAGGCCAGCCATCCGGCAAATTATTAATTGTTGTCTTAACGTCTTTGTTAAGCCATTTAAAAAAGGCTCTGGCCAGAGCAAAGAGTCCAATTACGGCAACAAGCATTATAAAAATCATAAGATCACTTCTTTCTGTGACTGATTATATCATATAAATAAAATAGAAAACAAAATAAATCAAAGAGGCGAGCAAAAATGACGAAAGAACAGAAAGAAGAACAAACCGATAGTAAGTCATCCACCGGCATAATGGAAAGAGGTTACACTCCCCCTAGGTTGAAAGAAAAAAAGCCGAGATATATTTTAATTATTATTTTAAATATGATTATCACACTGGCTTCTTTATATGTTTATCATAGCTTCATTTTAAAGCCTCAACAAAACCAAAATATTATTGGTGTTGATATTAAGGGGTTTTTGGAAAAGCAAAAAGTTGGTATGGTCAACGGTAAAATATCGGAAGAACAATTTAAAGCCAATATGGATAAGCTCGAAGCGGTGGTAAATGATCTGGGAAAAAGGAAAGTGGTATTAATGAGCGATGTAATATTGAGAGGAGCGGAGATTGTTGACATCCAATAATAAAAAAACAAAGTGGACAAAGTTTAAGATATTTATACTTGTTATTTTAATTCTTATTGCCGGCGCTGCAATCCCGAATTATTTTGCGGTAACGACTACAGCATCTCTTAATAAAAGGATCTTTTTTATCAACAAAGGGAAACAATTAAAAAAATTAAAAACCGGTGATTATGTAATGTTTTCTCTTTTAAGAAGTAAACGGGAAAATGACCTACCTGCAAAATTAGTAAGAATGATTGAAGATGATGGTGAGGAATTGCAGATAAAAAGAATAGGGTGCAGTGCTGGGGAAGAAATAAAAAATATTGGTAATAAGTATTATTGTAAAAACGAATTGATAGCAATGGCCAAAGATTATTCATTAGGTGGGGAAAGATTGAAGAAGTTTGAATACTCCGGGAAAATTCCGGAAGGCGATATGTTTTTGGTGGGTGATCATATAGATTCGTACGACTCCAGATATTTTGGGTTTATAAAAGCAAAAGATATCATTGTAATAGTATATCCTCTTTTATAAATGAAATAAGTGAAATGATGAGAAGATGCCCTTAAGTGAAAACTCGGAATATAATGGTATTAGGATCAATCGCTGAAACAGACGAAGCCAGTTGCTAACGAGGTCAAAAAAAGGGAAAATAACTTGTGTTGGGTTAAAAAAGATGGACACCAATGTATAAGAAGAAAGACTAATACGGAGGTGTATAAGTGGAAAGAATACCAAACGGTCGGTACACGAAAGAGTTTCAAGAGGAAGCGATAAAGATGGTGGCGGATGGAGGTTTGTCCGTTGTGGAAATATGCAAGCGATTATCATTGGCGGAGATCGAGAGAGAATTGGCACAAGTAAAGCCGAGAATTGTCATTGGCCAGGATGGAGGGAGTGTGATATCTTTAAAGTGACTATTTTGTAATATATTGACAATTGACTACCTCACTCAATGTAATTTTATACCCATTGAATTTAATTTAATACTCTCTAAGCAAACGATATAAAGTGCTCCGTGATATACACAATTTTTCGGCAATTTTCGTCTTAGGTATATGGGACTGCATCATTGATAAAATCAACTTATGAGTACCGTTATTTGATTCAGACAACTCATTGTTTGATTTTTGTACATAATTATTTATTATAATCTCTTGCGGCATTAAATCAACCGTAAGGGTGCTGTCCTTTGCAATATAAATCATTCTCTCAATAACATTTTGGAGTTCTCTTATATTTCCGGGCCAGGAATACTCCTTCAATCCTGCAAGGACGTCATCATTGATCTTGACATTTATTTTGTTGATTGCATTACTGATTTTTTGAACAAAGTACTGAGCAAGGATGGGAATATCTTCTTTCCTTTCCCGCAATGGAATCATTTTGAGCGTAAAAACGCTAAAGCGATAGTATAGATCTTCCCTGAATTTCTTGTTCCTTATTTCTTCTTTCAAATCCTTGTTCGTTGCTGCTATAATCCTTACATTCACGGATGTTGTTCTGTCACCCCCGATTTTCGTAATAGATTTATCTTCGATGACCCTCAAAAGAATTGCCTGCAATTCCAAAGGCATTTCTCCAATTTCATCCAGAAAGAGTGTACCACCATCAGCCAGTTCGAATTTACCCTGCGAACCACCTTTTCTTGATCCCGTAAATGCACCATCAGAATAGCCAAAAAGCTCACTTGAAATTAAATCACGTGGTATAGCTGCGCAATTGATAGCAATATAAGGACCATTACTCCGATTACTTTCATTATGAATGGCCTGAGCAAAAACATCCTTTCCGGTACCGCTTTCCCCTAAGAGAAGAACATTGGACACACTAGACGAAATCAATTTTGCCATTTCGATTGTTTCCAGAAACTTTATTTCATCCCCAATGAGATCATCAAATTTAATTTTTGCTTTTGCTCCGGTCATATTGTTGACTAAAGTCTTCGCTCGGTTGATTTCATTGAGAATGATGATTTTGCCTATCGTTTTCTGATTTGACGTTGTGATGGAATTACACGTTAAAGTATACTTATATGAATTGCGGTTTTTCAGAATCGTCACTTCCGCATCGATCAAAGACTCATTTTCCATGATCATACTGATGAAGTTCTGATTGTCCTTGTTGCAGATATCGCTGATTTGCCGCCCAGCTACTTGACCGGATGGTAAACCGAATATTTCAGTTGCATGGTGATTGATCAAAGTAACATTAGCATCGTTGTCTATAGCTACAATAGCTTCGGGAATCGAGGAAATGACGGTCTCCTGGTAGCTTTTTGCAATATTTACTTCAGTCAGGGCTTTTCTGACACGCATGCTGTTTTCTATTGCATAGGTTACAGCCGCGACCATTCCCAATCCATGGGCATGCGTGACCTCATAAGGTCCGGTCAAGGCGATTGCACCGATTAATTTACCCTCCGGATTGTGTATTGGCGCACCGGAACCTGACCAGTGACGTGAACAAATGCAGTAATGCTGAGGACCAAATATCTGCACCGGTTTCACCTCCACGATTGCAGTACCTGCTCCGTTCGTTCCCATTATATCTTCACTCCAGCAGGAACCTATTACGAAGTTACTCGGTTTAACGTAATTGACTATGTCCTCATCTCCCAACAGTTCTAAAAGATATCCCTGATAATCAAACAGGGCCAGAATGTATCCGGAGCCCGCGACGCAGCTATGAAGATTCTTCATAAATGGGATACTGATATTAATCAGTTCTGAATTCACCTCCAGGAGTTCTCTTAACTGGCGACCTTCAAGAAGTACCGAATTTTTTTTAATGTACGGATTGATGTTTTTCTCTTTAGATCGATTCCATGAGTCAAGAATCGCACTGGGAATAATCGTCGTATCTATGCTTGTGGACCTTTTTTTGAAGTATCGCCTCCACTGGCCTAATATCTTATCAAATTTTTCGTCAGCACGCTGCATGGAATTGCTACCCTCTCTTTCTTACATTTTTTACACTATACTTTATTTGAACAACTTATTTCCGATCATAAATGCCGTTTCAAAATTGTTTTTCACCATTTCTCCATATCTTCTATTGGTCAATTGTACGTTCTTAAACTATAAATGTGTCATTATTTAACACAGTTCCGTTTCACAATGCAACAACATTGTGTCAGCATTAGTCTTAGAAAACATCATGCAACGATATATAAATCATATATTAAATCATACATGATTAATATCAAGTTGTTATAATAATTGTTTTGTTCTCTCATAAAATGGCATGATCAATGCTAATAAGAATGACTTATAGATATCGCTAAAGTAAATTCAAGAATCGAAGGTAATTAAATTTATCGTAATTACCATTGGATTGATCTCAAAACATTAAGGAGAAAAAAGACTAATGAGTTCGTATGAAGCATACAAAGAGCGGCTGCTCAAGATGAAGCCCAATATTTATGTGGGTGGAGAAAAGATAGGAAGGAATGATCCCAGAGTGGAAGCTGGCATGAATATGATTCGAGTCAGCTATGATGCCGAAACTGATCCCCAATTTAAGGATAAGGCCATCGTCAAGTCATCTCTAACAGGGAAAAACATAAGTCTTTACACACATGTTCCGCAAAACACAGAAGACCTGTTGAAACGACAGAAATTGACTCGTGATTTATGCGGTCTCTGCGGCGGCTGCTTCCAGAGATGCATGGCCAATGACACTATCAGCGGCATATCCATTGCAACCAAAGAAATGGATGACGATCTGGGTACGGAATATCATCAGCGTTTTTTCAATTATCTTAAATATTACCAGAAAAATAACCTCTGCGGCAATGCCGGGCAGACCGACATCAAAGGTGATCGTTCCAAACGGCCTCATGAGCAGGTTGATCCTGATCTCTATTTGAGAGTTGTCGAGAAAAGAAAAGACGGAATCGTTGTTTGCGGCTCCAAGGCCCACAATACCATTGCTCCCTACGCCGACGAAATAATCGTGGTGCCGACGCGCGCCATGACCAAAGATGACGCGGACTGGGCTGTTTCTTTTGCCATTCCCTCGGATGCCGAAGGTATTTCCCTGATTGCACGGGCAAGCCAGCCCAGAGCGCGTACCCATATCAAAGCTCCCTTCAACGAACGGGGTGTAATGGACTCCCTCACCGTCTTCGACAATGTTTTCGTTCCCTGGGAGCGTGTTTTTATGTGCGGGGAGTGGCAGTATGCGGGCCGCCTGGCGCTCCTTTTCGCCAACTATCACCGGTTCAGTTACTGCGGCTGTAAGCCCGCCATGACGGATGTCTTCATCGGAGCAACGGCTATGGTGGCGGAGTACAACGGAGTGGGCAATGCACCCCATATCAAAGACGATCTGGCCAAGCTCATGGTTACCGCGGAACTGGTCTATGCCGCCGGAATCGCTGCGGCGGTTACGGGCAAAAAATCATCTTCCGGCACCTTTGAACCGAATTTCATGTACAGCAATGCCGGACGTTATCATGCCGGAGTAAACATCTTTCATGAATATGATATCCTCTCGGCAACGGCAGGTGGATGGCCGGCAACAATGCCGTACGAAGAAGATTTCTACAACAAGGATATCAAAGGATTCCTTGATAAATACAGCATGCGCAAACCGGGAATAAGCGCGGAAGATCAACACCGTTTATTTCGCTTTATCTCCGATTTTTCCTGCTCTGCCTGGTCGGGCGTCTGGCAGTATGCGGGTGTTCATGGCGGAGGTTCTCCCATAATGGAAATGATCGGCATCCGCAGCAACTATGATCTGAAAGCGAAAAAAGATCTGGTGAAACATCTGGCGGGTATTAAAGACTAAATGTCTAATTCCAGAGCAGGGAGACAAGTTAGCCCTGCCCCCTTGCTCTGGAAAAACAAAGAGTAATTTGTTCTATTGCCTTGATAAGGGTATGTTTGAGCATAAACATCAACACCGATATGTAGCAGGAGAGATCATCTTGAAAGAGTCAGACAAGATACCCAGCATGGACTTAACCGGACGGGTAGCAATGGTTACCGGGGCGACCAAAGGATTGGGGTACGGCATGGCTATGGGTCTAGCGCAAGCGGGGGCTGACATTATCGTAGTCAGCCGTACACCCGCTGATTGCGAAAAGGTTGCAAAAGAAATCGAAATGATGGGACGAAAAGCACTGTCCGTTGCAGCCGACGTTTCGACAGTGAAAGGGATCGAGAAGCTGGTCTCTTATGCCGTTAAGGAGATGGGACAAATCGATATACTGGTAAACAATGCTGGAATCGGAATAACCAAGAAGGCTGTTGAAGTAACCGAAGAGGAATGGGATGCCACCTTAAATCTGAATCTCAAAGGGATATTTTTCCTCTGCCAGATGGTTGGGAAACATATGATTGAGCGCAGGAGCGGCAGCATCATCAATATCTCATCGGCGGCGGGGTTGAAGCAGGAAGTTAATGTTGCTCCCTATTATATCAGTAAAGCGGGGGCCATTCAGCTTTCCAAAGTATTGGCATTGGAGTGGGCGCGTTATAACCTGCGAGTCAATTGCGTATGCCCGGGATATGTAATGACGTCGCTAAATGAAAAGGAATTAAGCGATCCACAGATATTGGAGCGCTTTGTTAAAACTATCTCAATGCGCCGACTCGGCACAGTAGGCGAGATTGCCGGCATAGTGGTATATCTGGCTTCTGACGCTTCAAGGTATGTTACAGGTGCGGTATTCAGTGTAGACGGTGGTTTGACTCTCAACTGAGAAAGCAGATTTCATTTCCAAACCAATATTTCCAAGATGTGGAGTATGCGTCTAATACCCCTTTTCAGGGACGTATCACTCCCTGCTTTCTTGTTATGGTCGTCGGCAACTCACTGCTGTTCCGGTTGGGACAGCCCGTTTGTGGTTTTGACGGGAGTAAAAATAAAATAACATAAAATTAGGAGGTGAAGATTTATGAGCAATAAACGTATTGTTACATGTGCGATAACCGGATCTATTAATATTCCCACTATGTCGGAGTACCTTCCCATCACACCCCTACAGATCGCCCAGAATGCGCTGGATGCGGCTGCTGCGGGAGCGGCGGTGGTTCATATCCATGCCCGCAATCCGGAGAACGGCATGCCCTCGCCGGATCTTAATATCTTTCAGGAGATTATTGATCTCATTCGTGAAAAGAATAAGGAACTCATTATTTGTCTTACCACGGGCGGTGGCGCGGGAATGACGGTAGAGCAGCGGTTATCGGTGGTTCCACGGTTCAAGCCGGAGCTGGCTTCCTGCAATCTGGGATCCATAAATTGGGGAGTATTTGTCATTGGCGAGAAATATAAAGAGTTCAAATATCCTTGGGAAAGCGCGATGCTGAAGATGCTGGAAGGTGCCATCTTCCAAAATAGTTTTGCCGATCTGAAAGCGATGCTTCCCATTATGGCAGAAAATGGGACCAAGCCGGAGTTTGAGGCTTACGATACAGGGCACCTCTCTAATTTGGCCTATCTGATACAGGCAGGCTTCATTAAACCTCCAGTTTATTTGCAGTTTGTAACCGGCATCTTGGGAGGTATCGGTTCAACCCCTTACGATCTAATTAATCTGCTAACAACCGCCGACCGGCTTATCGGTCCGGGGAACTACGTGTGGTCAGCGTTCGGTGCTGGGCGTGCCGAGTTTCCCATCTGTACTCAGGCGTTATTATTGAGAGGTAATGTGCGGGTAGGCATGGAGGACAACCTGATGCTCAACCGTAAGCAAAAGACAAAGAACAATGGAGAATTGGTGGAGAAAATGGTGAGGATCATGCGGGAATTAGATTTCGAGCCAGCCACGACGGAAGAGGCGAGGGAGATTTTAGGACTGAAGAAACTATAGCGAGAGGAAAATATTTATGGCAAGCCAGTGGGTTGATGAAAGAGATGCCAGATTCATACTTCATGAGGTGTTGAATATCGGTGAAACACTTTTAGGGAAAGCGCCCTTTGAGAATCATGATACCGACATGGTCAATATGGTTCTTGATGCAGCGGTCAAATTTGCAGAAAATGAGATTGCCCCGACATATCCAGACGAAGTCCACAGGAAACCGGTGGAAGCGGTCTTCAAGGACGGCAAAGTTTATGCCCCGGAAGCCTACCATCGGTTGTGGAAACTTTATGCCGAGGGTGGCTGGTTCAGCGCGGCGGATAGCCCCGATGTCGGCGGACAGGGACTGCCTGAGATAGTCGGAGCCGCCTGTATAAATATGTTTCAGGCCTGCAACCAGGCGTTTGTCATGTATCCCTTGCTAACCCACGGCGCGGCGAAACTGGTAGAGAAATTCTGCTCCGAAGAATTGAAGAATATATATCTCGCCAAGATGTTCGACGGCACATGGGGAGGCACGATGTGTCTGACGGAACCCGGCGCAGGTTCCGATGTCGGTGCCCTGAAAACCTCGGCCAAAAGAAACCCCGATGGAACCTTCTCGATTACAGGAACGAAGTGCTTCATCTCCGCAGGCGACCACGATTTGACAGAGAATATTATTCACACCGTCCTGGCTAGGATCGAGGGAGATGATCCTGGTACCAAGGGCATCTCCATATTCGTCGTTCCCAAGATCCGCGTGAACACCGATGGTTCACTGGGTGATGGAAACGATGTCGCCACAGGAAATATCGAAAGCAAGATGGGTATTCACGGAAACGCAACCTGCACGCTGAACTTCGGTGAGAATGGCAAATGTATCGGTTATCTCATGGGACAAGAGCGGGAAGGCATGAAGGTCATGTTCCACATGATGAACGAGGAACGGCAGACTACCGGCATGATGGGTGTCTCACTGGCTACGGCAGGCTACCTTCACGCCTTGGCTTATGCAAAAGAACGTGTTCAGGGTTCCAATATTCTATCAAAGGATACCACGGTTCGTGTTCCGATTATCCAGCATCCCGATGTAAGAAGGATGCTCATCAAACAGAAATCCCTTGTTGAAGGGATCCGCTTCCTTTGTCTGTACTGTTATTATGCCATGGACAGGGAGAAAGCAGCAACTACGGGAGAAGAAACCGAAAAGTGGCAGGGCATGATTGAGGTCCTGACACCGATTGTAAAAGCGTACTGTACCGAGATGGGAATGGTGGTCAATGACCTATCCGTTCAGACTTACGGTGGCTATGGTTTCTGCCGTGAATACCCTGTGGAACAGATGATGCGCGATCAGAAAATCAACATGATCTTTGAAGGCACTAACGGTATCCAGGCCCTCGACCTGCTGGGGCGGAAACTTGGCATGAAAAAGGGCCTTTGCTTCATGAATCTCATCTCGGAAGCAAAAGCCAGTCTTGTTCCGGCAAAGGAAATGGGCCTCTTTAAGGATGAAACGGAAATCGTGGAGACCGCCCTTGATACCATCGTGAAAACGTCTATGGATTTTGCCGGCCTCATGAAGATAAATCCCTATGTTCCGCTCATTGCCGCAAGCGATTTCCTCAACTGCGTAGGTGATACCCTTCTGGGGTGGTGTCACATGGTGATGGCAACCGTTGCATCGAAGAAACTGCCCCAGGCGACAACGGATCAGGAAAAGGCCTTCTATTCGGGAAAGATAGAAAGCGCCGTGTTCTTTATCAAGCGCACAACAGCCCTCGTTCCGGCAAAATGTGAAGTCTTGACGAAGGACGACACAAGTGCGATGCGGATATCCGAAGACGGATTCGCCGTATAGACAACCTTGATCCACCATCAAAAAAATAGAAAAGCTCGTTGGTGGAGACAACAAAGCGGGATCGGGATGTCTTAGACAGTTATAAAGGAAAAGATAGAGGAATTAGGTAGTGGACATTACTATTATAACTTCTATAACGGAAAGCTGCTATCTGCCCGGTACTACTTGCAAAATATTGTTCTCAATGTCCGGGCAGTACTAGAGTTGAGTAAGGTGGGAGACACATCGGTTATAGATTCCTACCCAGATGTTTTTGAGTATAAAATAAGAAATATATAAATAAAGTGAAATCTGAAGCTTATATAGTCCATTATGATTACATTAAGAAAATAGATAATTAATATGGAGGCAAGTATTATGAAGGTTGAAGATATTAAAAAAATATGCGTTGTCGGAGCTGGAAATATGGGACACCAGATTTCCCTGAACGCAGCTATCCAAGGCTATAAAACGGTTTGCGTTGATGTTTCCCAAGAAGCACTGGCAAAAGCGCAGGCCTTTACGGACAAATACCTTCCCGAAAGAGTAGTCAAAGGAAAGATGTCCCAGGCTGTAGCAGAAGCAGCCCGAAAGAACATATCGTTCATCACCAACCTGGCGGAAGCGGTCAAGGACGCCGGCTTTGTCATCGAAGCAGCGACAGAGAAACTAGAACTGAAGAGAAATTTGTTTGCTGTGATGGACAAGAATGCCCCTTCCCATGCAATTCTCGCTACAAACAGTTCATTCATTGCCAGTTCTAAGGTGGTAGATGCGACTTCACGACCAGAAAAGGTTTTAAATATGCATTACTTCAATCCGGCCTTGGTAATGAAAGTTGTTGAAGTGGTAAAAGGCCCACACACTTCGGAGGAGACGGTGCAGGTTACTATGGATCTGTGCAGGAGACTAGACAAAACTCCAGTGCTTATTACTAAGGAGATTTATGGTTTTGTGGTCAATCGGATTCTTATGGCAATCAACGATGAGGCTCTTTATTTGGCTGAGCATGGAATAGCCTCAGTTGAAGACATCGACGCCGCTGTGGTAGGCGCCCTGAACCATCCTATGGGCCCATTCAAGCTTATGGATCTGACAGGCTTAGATCTCTATTACTATATAAAACAGGGGCGCTTTGAAGAAACGGGTAAACCAGAGGATACACCGGTACCATTATTAGAGCAAAAATTCAAGGCCGGAGAATATGGCCAGAAAACTCGAAAAGGATTTTATAATTACAAGTAATAAAAATATCTCCATATCTAGGGATTATAAAAATAAATAAGAGAAAGAAGGTTAAACCGATGAGAGAAGCTGTAATAGTCTCAGCAGTACGTACACCAGTGGGCAGATGCCGGGGAGTTCTGGCGCCAGTACCGGCTCATATCTTGGGGGCGCTGACAGTAAAAGAGGCTGTAAAACGTGCCAAGATAGACCCAACTGAGATCGAAGATGTAATTTATGGAAACCTGTTTAACAATGAAATTGCTAATATGGCACGTATGGTTGCCCTGGAAGCGGGACTTCCTATTGAGGTGCCAGGTATTACACTGGACCGTCAGTGTGCTACATCCCTGAATTCCATATACTATGCCGCAATTATGATCCAGGTCGGTCATGCTGATATTGTCGTTGCTGGCGGAGTGGAAAGCGATTCCCGACGATCATATGTTATGGAAAAACCATCAGCGGCTTATGCAGTAGCAAATCCAAAGTTTATAACCTTTCAGACGTCTCCCCAGGCAATAGGCGATCCTTCTATGGGTATGACTGCGGAAAATGTGGCGGTTAAATATAATCTGAAGCGTCAGGAATTGGATGAATTTGCCCTGTTGAGCCACCAGAAGGCAGCCAGGGCATGGGATGCAGGATATTTCAACGATCAGATTATACCAGTGGAGGTACCTCACGGGAAGGGGAAATCACTACTGGTTAATAAAGATGAATCATTACGTGCGGATTTAACCTTGGAAACCTTGGCAAAATTGCCGCCAGCCTTTAAGAAAAACGGGATAGTAACGGCGGGGAACAGTTCACCAATGAATGATGGAGCAGGGGCCATGGTAATTATGGAGAAAAGCAAGGCAAAGGCCATGGGGCTGGAGATTTTAGCTAACTTTAAGGGCTTTACTTCAGTGGGTGTAGACCCCAACATTATGGGGGTCGGTCCGATTTTTGCCACAAGGAAGCTTTTAGCTAAGACCGGGGTAAAAATGGAGGATATTGACCTCATCGAATTGAACGAGGCTTTTGCAGCTCAGTCAATCCCCTGTATCAGAGAACTAAGTTTAAACATGGATATATTGAATGTTAACGGAGGAGCAATCGCTTTGGGGCATCCCCTGGCTGCGTCAGGTGTAATAGTGGCCACCAAGTTGGTATACGAAATGAAGCGTCGTGATGCTCATCTGGGGTTAGTCTCCTTTTGCGTTGGTGGCGGACAGGGGGCTTCGCTTCTTCTGACACGGGAATAATCATATTAACCGATCTCTATAAACTGCGGGTAAAAGCGATATTTTTTACTTGAAATGCAATTTATAACTTATCACATTTTTTAGCTTGGCGCATCATTTAACCCGTTGATTGCGGTTAATAATTATTCCCTTTTTTATTGTTTTGAGATATAAAAAAAGCGGTGTTGCCTGCGTGATCATTTTGGTTTGAAGCATTATGTAGAATAACTCCGGGGGGTGCTTTTATGATGTCCAATAACCGACCTTTCGTCTCTGTAAAAGAATTTGGTTTGCTATTAAACCATTTGGAATCTGCTCGGGCCGATTTTGTAAATAATGGGGCGCATTCTTCTAATACACCGCGTGTTCCCATTTTGTCATCGTGGCAGAGATCAAAGCAATACGGCGTAATGACCGATATGCAGACTGCCCCTTTGAAATATCATGAAATCCAATTAAGAGAAGAACGGGCGAGACGTCCGTTCTTAATGCAGACCGTTACTCCTTATATGGAAGAAATATCCGCGACGTTTCCGTCAAACCATACAATGGTAGTATGCTTGAGCGATGAAACAGGCGCAATTTTAGACGGACGTTACGGCGGCAACCGCTCTTTTAATAAAAGCGAAAAAACGCATTTTTTACCCGGGGCCGATTGGAGTGAAACCGCCGCGGGAACAAACGGAATTGGAACGGCTCTTGTGTGTGGTAGTCCAATGCAAGTATTCGCTTGGGAACATTACTGCAGCGGGTGGCATCAATATGCTTGTTCTTCCGCGCCAATTCGCGACAGGGTGTCAGGTACTATTTTAGGGGTGCTGACCATCTCAGGTGATAGCCACATGATTGAAGCCAACAATTTAAATTGGGTAGTCAGCCAGGTAAGGGAAATTGAAAAAAATCTTCAAGGGCGGCTGGAAAGGGAATTTCCTTCTCTATTTGAGCTTATATTTCAAAAAATTGATCAGCCCGGGATAATTTATAACCAGTCAGGCAGAATCACAAGGATGAACTCCTTGGCCCGAAATATGTTTCCCTCTAATTTGGTGGGGGACAGCCTTGAAATTGTTTTCAGTATGACAAACGGGCAGGGGTTTTTTAACAAATCTAATCAATCATTTGACGTGGTCTGCCGTAGGACAGGCCAACGTTTTATTGTGACAACACATTCCTGGATCATCGATGCTGCTCATATCGGGGGGTGTGCCTTTTTTCGGTTAGACCAAGCCGGGAAGAAGACCGTAAAACAGGAAAGCCTGCCCTCCGGAACGCGCTACACCTTTTCCTCCATGGTGGGTCAGAGCCCGGCGCTTCGAAAAACCATTCAATTAGCGGAGAAAGTGTCGCAATGTGATTCCCCTGTCTTGATAACCGGTGAAACGGGAACAGGAAAGGAAGTCCTGGCTCAGTCCATCCACAATAATAGCCGTCGCAACGGCTATCCCTTTGTCTCCATGAATTGTGCGGCAATGCCTAAGGAATTGACTGCCTCTGAACTGTTCGGTTATGAAGAAGGCTCTTTTACCGGTGCTCAACGGGGGGGAAGAATAGGAAAGTTCGAAGCAGCCAATGGCGGTACTCTGTTTCTGGATGAAATAGGGGATATGCCTCTTGAAGTCCAGGCTTATCTGCTCCGGGTTCTTGAAGAGGATACAATTACCCGTATTGGTTCACATAAAACTATTTCCGTCAACATCAGGGTGATCTGTGCCACTCACAAAGATTTACGCCAGGAAGTAGAAGAAGGGCGATTTCGCCAGGATCTTTTCTACCGGATAAATGGCATAGATATTTTTCTGCCACCACTTAAAGAACGAAAAGAAGATATTGCACTGCTGGCAGAACATTTCCTTCGTCGTCATTCTCGGCAAATCAATTTTACTTCTGAGGCCCTCAACAAACTAAGGGATTATTCTTGGCCGGGTAACATTCGCGAGCTGAGAAGCACGATTGAGCGAACCATTTTATTATGTGAAGAGGATACCATAACGGTTAATGATATTCAACTTCCGGAACCTAAAAAGGCCTCCCCTGGAGTACGGTCGATGTTTATCAAAGAGAAACTTGGCAAAACCCTTACCCGTGAAACGATTTTTGAAAAATTAAACGAATGCCATGGCAATGTAAGTCTTGCTGCCAATTGTCTGCAAATTTCCCGCATGACCTTGTACCGGAAAATGAAAAACAAGAGCCAATCTTAGCTAGTATATTACCTTTAAATTCCACCTCAAAGCAACTACCAGGTCAGGCTTGCCCCCTTTTACTTTTGACAACTTGGCCAAGAAGATCCGATTGGTCAGGGGATGGGTACATCTGGAACCCGGTGGTCTTTTTCCTGTAACAAAGACCTGCCCATTGATACATTGTTACAGCTCGCGTTACACTGCCCCAATTTTAAAATATAAAGCATATTTTTATTGGCACGTTCCATGCTCTTTCACAAATTCAAATAACTTAAAATTTCCGAAAGGAAAAGTAGGAGGTAAAAGTGGCTACTAACGGAACTAAAAGTCATGGAGGGAAAGTCGCGTTCATTGCCGACCGGAGGAGCATCAGGCATTGTTCGCGCTACTGCGCTCGTTTTTGCTCGTGAGGGCGCCAACGTTGTGATTGCTGACATTGCACAATAAAGTGTCTGAACAGACTGCTCGAATGGTTGAGAGCTCGGGAAGGGCATAAAACAAGATTGCGGCGAAGCTGGCGTCCTGGTTCATCCTTACGAAAATGAGGTGATAAAGTTGATGAAGTCATAAAAAATACTCATGCCTGTGGGGCACCACAAAGCATGAGTATAAGTTGTGGGTTTATTTTCGTACTAAGTCAAAAAACGCATAGAATGTCATGTTGAACTTGGTTCAGAATCCTGGCTTGATCCAACATCTAAAAAATCAAGGGTTTATGTCGCCTTGAAACGAGTTCAGGGTGACAAATTAAGGGTTATATTGAGAAGCCTGTTTACTTACAGTTTGTCACGGGAGTTCTGGGCGGAATTACACCTGGCCCTGAAAATCTGATGTTTCTGTTTGACTATGCACGGAGACAGATTTGTGACTTCAAGTATTCTGTTTGTGTTGCAGGGCGCGACCAATTTTCAATGTGTATCCAGTCAATGCTTCTCGGTGGCAATATACGGGTAGGCTTGGAAGATAACCTCTATATGAGGTCGGTCGTCAATAGTGGACACCAAAGTATTCATGCTGCAAGCAGTTTTTCATAGAAACATCGTTCAAAAGCAGCCGAAGAAAGAAACCCGAGCCTGGACTGCTTTCTCTGCCGGTTATAAAAAATCTCGATGTATTCTGTAATGTCCTGTACAACCTCCCGCCTTGTTGCATACCGGCAATGATGAGACTGTTCGTTTTTGAGTACACCCCAGAAGCTTTCCATGGGGGCGTTATCGTAGCAATTACCTTCCCGACTCATAGATGCCTTCATCCCGAACCGGCCAAGCAATAATCCATATTCTTGGGCGCAATACTGGCTTACACGATCGAAATGGTGGATAAGGCCAGCCGCAGGTCGTTTGGCGGCAACTGCCCGCATGTTCATTTTTATGGTATTTTACTTATTTTTATCAAATTTATAAAGGTAAAAGCAACTTTTTTCGATAATCATTTATTAACCGTTTGTTTGATCTAATTGTTTTTGACAAGAACTTTCTTTTTGCGAGAGGCAGTATTAAAATGTTTATTTATATATTAAGAACATTCTACCTCGAAACATAGGGTTCGTTACCAATGGTTGCGTTGAAGGTAGCATGCGGCAGCTATTCCTTAAAACTTTAATAATGTATCAAATTTAAGGCTAAAGTTAAATTTGCTATGACAGAAAATATTGCAGCCACACCGATTACCCGTGTGGCTGCAATAAGAATTATATGGTTGTATTAACGTGCACTTTGGAAATTATCGCACATAAGTTCCCGGGCAATAATCATCCGACGAATTTCGGAAGTGCCGGCGCCGATATCCCATAGTTTCTGATCCAGATAATGGCGGGAGGCAGCATATTCCGAGCAATAACCGTAACCAACGTGGATTTGAATGGCATCAGCGGCTATCTGGGATTACTCAAATCACTATAATAATGGTCACATCTTCCTGCCATCCAAAAAAATCACCTATCCGACACAAAAACACTTAATGGAAATCTTAACCTGATCAGGAAGAAAGTAAAAAAAATGTAACAGTGTTGTTACGCTAACTGTTACACTATAACCTCTGATGTGACACTTAATGACTCTGCTTATTATCATCCCTACATATTAATGTTTCATTGTAATATCAACTAAATACGTAACTCAATACAATTGAATAATAAATGGCACAGTCTGTGCTGTAAGAATTGTCACGGTGGCCCAGGTAAGGCTGTAGCTATATTTTTGAGGCACTATTAGCATAGTGATGCTTGTAGATGTGTGTAAGTTTGTAAACTTAAATTACTAAAGGAGGAGGTAATTTTTATGGTTAAAGAGAAAATCGGTTCCGCCAGTGATATTCAAGTTGGTAGCTGCACAATAGGTGGTTGCACTGCTGCGGCGGACAATGGCCCACTGAAGTTGGTCGACGAAACGCTGCGTGATGGAACACAGAGCCTGTGGGGAATGATGATAAGCTACCATATGTTTGAGCCTGTTCTGCGCGAAATAAGCGAAGTTGGCTATGATCAATTGAATCTTCCTCATCATCCTGGGCAGCCTACAGTTAGCGCTCGCTTCTTTAAGGAAGACCCTCGTCTCCTGTATAAGTTGTGGAGAGATAAGCTGAAAGATTCAAAAACGATTATTAGCACGGTATCTATGGGCATGTCGTTGGAAGTCGCGGGACCAGCTGAAAATAAAACAATGGTATCGATGTATTATCGGCAATGTAAAGAATGGTTGCCGCAGCTTCAGCGGTATATGCTGATGTGCTGTACTGAAGATGAGATCAAGAACACATTCCCGGTATTATTCCCAATGTTCCGATCGCTGGGAATAGAACCAATACCTTATATGGCCATCGGGCACAGTCCCCGTCATAACGAAGAGTTCTACACCTCTCGTGTGAAACACATTGTTGAGAAATATAAGCCCATAAGTATATGTATCAAGGATGTGGATGGTTTGCTGGTTGCGGAGCGTATCAGAAAGCTCGTTCCCGCGATGCAGGCGGCTGCCGACGGTACACCTCTCGAGATCCATATGCACGGCATGAACGGCGAACAATCATATAACGCAGTGGTGGCCATGGAGTTGGGAATAAGGAAAATTACCACCTGCATTCCTCCTCTGGCATATGGCTCATCCCACGTTTCAGTCTACAATGTCGTCAAGAATGCGGAACAAATGGGCATACCCCATAACATCGATCTGGAAAAAGTTAAAGTCATAGAGGATCGTCTCAGGAGAATAGCGAAGGCTTATGGGCATCCAGTTGATGTTCAGCCACTGCCCTTTGATTTACAAACCTATAAACACCAGGTGCCCGGGGGCGTTATTTCCAATACCACAACACAGCTGGCGCAATTAGGCCTCCAGGACAAGTTGCAGGATGTACTGGAGGAAATCCCTCTTATTTTGAAAGAGCTAGGGTATCCCATCATGATTACCCCCTTCTCACAGTTCATTGTAACTCAGGCTGTTCTTAATGTGCAGCTGGGACGCTGGGTACAATGCATTGACGCCTTGGTCGAGTTTGCTGCCGGTATTTACGGTATTGAAGAGTCTGGGGTGAATCATATGGATCAAAACCTCAAAGATAAGCTTTTGAGTCTTCCTCCGGCTAAAAGGATTCAGAAAATAGCTGACAATTTGGTCGCGAATATAAATTCAGAACCGTCGGAAGCAGAATGTAAGAAAAGATTTGGTCTGCCGCCCGATGCCGACCTCGAAACGTGGGCACTGAGAGTAGTTATGAAGGGCGATGAGGATCTGAAGAATGTGACCCCGGGTGGACCTGAATCTTACAGGAAGTATTTATAGAGAAGGTTTACAGTGGGTATTAACCTGTTTTAATGAATTGAGAAAAGGTATCAGTTGCCTGAAACCTTTTCAGTTTATATAGTTTCAGGCAACTGAAGATCAATGAGTATCAAAAAATTAGTTATTAGAAATCGGGAGGTAAGTTTTATGAGTGCAGAACGTGCAGATGGCCTCGTGGCAATTGAAGCAGCGGTAACCAGTGTTTTCTATCGCAGACCCAGTCCTGGAGATCCTCCTTTTGTAGAGGAAGGTTCTCAGGTTAATGAAGATTCAGTAGTTTGCTTATTGGAGATAATGAAGTGTTTCCGTTCTGTCCCTGCCGCTGTCAAAGGGAAGGTAGTGAAGATTGTTGCGCAGAACGAAAACTATGTAAAAAAGGGAGATGTGTTAATGCTCATCAGACCAGAGAAATAATCATACAAACCCGCGAGGGATAATTTTAGGCTGGTGGTTATGAACAATAGCCACCAGTCTGATTAAATTAAATACATGGTAAAGCGAGAAGGGATGAGAAATTCCTTCTTGATATGTTGAGGTGAAAGGATTTATGAAAAAAAGAAAAGTACTTGTAGCAAACAGAGGAGAGATTGCCGTCCGCATTATCAAAGCCTGCAAGGATCTTGATATAGAAACAGTATTAGTTGTTTCAGAAGCTGATAAGGAAAGTATGGGGGCAAAATTCGCCGACAAGGTTGTCTGTATTGGCCCTCCTAAGGTTAATTTGAGTTATCTTAATATTCCGAAGATTATTAATGCTGCCTTAGAAACAGGTGCCGATACAATTCACCCGGGATATGGGTTCCTTGCTGAAAATGCGGCTTTGCCTGAGGCATGTGAGAAAAATGGGATAATTTTTATTGGTCCACGCTCAGAAACTATGAAGCAATTGGGGGACAAAATAAGTGCGCGAAGTCTGGCCAAAAAGAGCCATGTTCCCATGATCGATGGTAGCGAAGGTCTTAGCAGTTTTGTTGATGTAGAAGCTGAAGTTCAAAAAGTAGGGTTTCCTGTTATTTTCAAGGCGGCTGCCGGCGGTGGTGGCCGTGGGATGCGTATTGTCACGGAACAAAAAAATTTGAAAAATGCTTTCGATATGTCTTCTAATGAAGCACTACAATTCTTTGGTGATGCGACTCTATTTGTAGAGCGATATGTGCAGAATGCCCGGCATGTGGAAGTACAGGTAATCGGAGATAATTTCGGGAACGTAATCCATTTAGGACAAAGAGACTGTTCCGCACAGAGGCGTTACCAGAAAGTAATCGAAGAAGCTCCTCCGCACAATCTTCCCGATGATTTAAGGAATAAAATGCTTGACGCGGCCGTAGCTCTTACTTCAAGTATTGGTTACAACAATGCGGGTACAGTGGAATTCTTAGTTGATAAGGATCGTAATGAATTTTATTTTATGGAAGTGAATACTCGTATCCAGGTTGAACACCCTGTCACCGAGGAAATAACTGGAGTGGACTTGGTAAAGGAGCAGATTCAGGTTGCCTTTGGAGCCCCCCTCTCACTGAAGCAAGAAGACATTAAATTCAAGGGGCATGCTATCGAATGTCGAGTAACAGCCGATGATGCCAAGGATGATTTTATGCCATCGCCTGGTCTCATTACAAAGTTTGCTTTGCCTAAAGGCAATAATGTCCGGGTAGACACACACTGTTATCAGGGATACGAGATCAGTCCTTACTATGATTCATTATTAGGCAAGCTGATTACTACAGGCAATACCCGTGCAGAAGCATTAGCGAATATGAAAACTGCACTGGCGGATTTTAAAATCGAGGGGGTAGAAACGAATATACCCTTCCTGCAGTTCTTGATTGAGCAGCCTGAGTTTGCTACAGGAGATGTACACATTAAGTGGATAGAAAATACAGTTTTACCCAAGTTTGTAGAATCAATTAAATAAGAGAGTTAGGCAAGGCAAGAGTTATCAATAAGAAGATTCTGACTGCATAGAGAATTCAAAACAGATAAGTCTTATCCAATTGGGTTGTCTGAGGACTAAAATGGCGAAAACCCGTTATTGGCAAATTGAGAAAATTGAGGCAAAAGAAAATATCGGTTCATATGGGGCATGGCGCAGGGAATACTGTGGAAAATATCGGAAATCCCTTATCCAAGCTCGCAATAATAGTTACAATTCTCTAATAAAAACTCTTACCTCAAAAGGTGAGATGATAACCTGCCGGAAGGAGTGTACTTATTGTTGTTTCCACTATGTGGCTGTGCCATTGGCTCATGGTATGGTGATAGTTGATTACTTATATAACAATAAGGAATTGCTGAAGACATTTATTCATAACTACGAAAAGTGGCGTCATAAAGGGTATAATATTTCAAATATCATAGATCACACACGAACCCAGGCCTTCTCGTCATCAATGCCAATCAATGATATCATAGCAGTCACCAGACCATTGTCCACACGTTATCTTGAGATGAATATTCCGTGTCCCTTTCTCGTAAATAATACTTGTTTTATTTATGCAGTTCGGCCGTTGCCTTGTTCGGGACAATATTCTGTCAGTCCTCCCGATTGGTGTGCTCATGCCACAGAAGAAAAAGCTGTTATTCATCAACTAGTCCCTGATGATGAAGACCTCATAAAAATTATGCAATTGGCTGCTCCTCAGCTTATGTTATATGAAGTTACTCTCCCAATAATGATATATAAGCTCCTTACCGAAGGTAATCTATTAGGGCGTGAAGCTAGCGTACTGTCCCATAAATAACTAGCGTTATTATCGATTTTGTGATATACATCGGGAAACCATAAAGGAGAAT
>MVRV01000121.1 GCA_002068015.1 Smithella sp. PtaU1.Bin162 | reverse complement strand
CCAACCGCCGCGCTTTTGACGAAGAAAGGTTTTTCAACACGCAGGATCTGGGATTTGTCGATTCCGACGGACACATTCATATAACCGGCCGCGAAAAAAACGTGATCGTGCTGGATTCGGGCAAAAATGTTTACCCGGAAGAGTTGGAGATGTATTTCCGTTCATCGGCACAGATCGCCGAAATCGCCGTCTTCGGCCGGAAGATCGAAGGCCGCGAAACTGTCTACGCCGTAATTGTTCCGTCGATCAAAGGTGCCGGAAGCTATAAAGCTGTCCGCGACGCAGTAAATGAACTGAACCGGAACCTGCCCGCTTATAAAATGCTGCATTCTTTTGCCCTCTCCGCCGATCCGCTTCCCCGGAATTCCACGCGGAAAGTATTGATCGATGAAGTAATCCGTCTGCTCGATCAGGGAACATACCAGCAGGATGCCTCGCAAACAGCAATTCCCCGCAATATTCTGACGCCCGCAAATACCCGGGAGGAAGAAATTATCAGCGTTCTTGGCCGGAAATTACGGGTAAAAATTTTCCATGCCAATGAAACACTGACGGATTACCGGATTGATTCGCTGGGACTCATTGAACTGATTGTTTATCTCGAAGACTGTTTAGGTATTGCCGTGGAGGTGGAAAAGCTAAATCCATTTATGACTTTAGAAGAATTCGTCCGTTATCTGGCCTCTTGTGATCAGCACTCCGGAACCAATCTTGATGAAATAATCCTGAAAAGCCCGGTTACAACGCACGCAATCGTTTTCCCCAATCCGCTAAGCGAGCTGGTGCTTTTTCTTGTGCGGATTATTTCCCGACTGTTTTGGAATTTACAGATAATAAACAGGGAACATCTTATCCCCCAAAACGCCATTGTTGCCGCCAATCATTCATCTTATCTCGACCTCCCCTGGTTGATGGGGGCACTGCCCTACCGCCTGCGAAAAAAACTTTTCATCACCGGAAAAAAGGAGCTTTCTTTTCTTCGTTATCCCTTTGCCGGCTCCCCGATCCTTTTTGTCGACCGCAAGGGTAATATCGTACCGTCTCTGAAGGCGGCAGCCGACGTGCTGCGCAGCGGCGATTCGCTAATCATTTTCCCGGAAGGAACGCGGACAAAGGACGGATCCGTGGAACAATTCAAATCCGGAGCGGCTTATCTGGCTTATCACCTGAACAAAAAAATAATTCCGGTAACGATAAGAGGAACCTTTGAAATCATGCCGAAGGGTACGATCATCCCCCGCTTCTTTTCCGGAACAAAAGGAAGGGTAATTGCCGGAGAGGCGATTGATCCGCAAAATTTTAAATCGGTTGATGAGCTCAACGGTCATCTGCACGGCATTATTTCTCAGCAGAAGTAAAGAAAAGAATTATTCCGTCTGTTTCCTTTCCTTCTGAACAAAGAGGCCGCATTCCATATCGGAATTTATATAAACATCCACGGAGGGCATGCGGGCGGATTTAAAGCCGATAATGCGGCAACCGTAAGGATACTTTTGCTCATAAGTAATATAGAAATGCTCGCAGGAAAAACAATTGATGGGTCTTATTTCCTCGCTTTTGTTATCTGCCATAAGCAATGCCTTAAAATATCCTGATCTTTCTGAAATTTTGGTTTTATTAAAAGAGATGCTCCAAAACAAGTTTTTCCGTAAGCTCTCTATTGGCCTCTTCGAGCTTTTCCCGTGTTGAATAAACAGCCACGGATGCTGATTCCGCCGCACCGGTAAAATACCTGCTCAATGTTTCTTTCAGTTTCTGCGGAGTCACGGATAATATTTCTTCCCGGCATCTCTGACGCATTTCATCTGTTACACCGGCCAGATGCCTCATCAATGCGGCATGGCCACGTCCTCCCGGATCCATCGGCCTGTCCTGCACCCCTATTGTGCTGATAACGGCTTTTTCCAGATCATCCGCCGGCAGTTCGTTTTGAGAAAGATAGTTTTGCGCATCCCGGAACACAGCAAGAGTTTCAACAAGGTGCGGATCACGATAGGAAAGAAAAGAAAAAACTCCGAGCGACGGATCATAGGAAGACATTCCGCCATATGCCCCGCCCTGTACACGAATATGCTTGTAAAGATAACCGTTGGATAATTCTTTTGCCGCCACCATAAGGAGTGCCGAGGCTGGATCAGAGTAAGCCGGCGCCGCAAGTACGCGGGCAACATATGACACCTGCGAAGGCAGGGCTATTCCCGCATGCACGGGAGATAACACCGGGGCAGCCTGTTTCGGGATAATTACTCTTTCCGGCAGCATATCCATGAGCCGGCTGATATTTTCGCAAGCAATCGCCAACCCAGGAGCTTCTGCGGTTATATTGACAATCAGATTGTTTTTGTTAAAGATGAGCGATTTTAAAAGGGCAAGTTTTTGCCGTAATTCTTCCTTCACGGCGGAAAAATTACCGGCAATATTGCGGATAAAATTGAGCTGCAGCCGACCGTTCCACTGTTCATCACGGTATGCCGGAAAGGTGATGCCCGCCCCTGCCGCCATCCGGGCAAATACATGTCCGGATGGAAGAACCGCCGCCTGCAGGTTATTTTTCCCTTCGGCGATCAGATCCTGCATTCTGGCCTCATCCTCCAAATCACCTTTGCAGAGAACATCACCGATCAGATTCACCGCCTCCGGGAGATTGCGGTAAAGTGCCTTTCCGGCAAAAGACATTTTCTGCCAAGTACTTTTCGCATCCGCCGTAAAACCGGCGCCGACATCATAACCGAAGCCGCCCATTTTCAGGGCAATACGCTTGGCCATTTCGTCATAAGAATATCCCGCCGCCCCCATGCCGGACATAAGTTTTCCCAGAAGCGGCAAATACGGCTGGAGCTCCTCCGGTATATGAGAAATATCAAAAACCAGATTAAAATAAACAATCCCGTTGGTAAAGATATCGTGCTTTAGAGCCGGGACTCCCCCGATCAAAACATGCTCAGTGGGAATGATTTCCACGCTCCGGGGAATATCCGCAAGATTTAACCGGGGAATTGAGGACAAAGCCGCAGGCGGATCCGGCTCCGACTGGAATTTCTTTAATTCCTGAGCCCGGATGTTTATTTCTTTGAGCTGTGCATGACCCAAAGATGCTTTGAGACGGGCCATCTTTTCGCGATATTCTTTTTCTTTCTTTTCACTGAAATCAGGATCAGGCTCCATAATCGCCGTAATTCTATGCCGGTTGTCGATAAGCCATTTTCCGGTCATCTTCTGAAACAATTGCGGATCGTCCAACCAGAGCTTCCTGATCTTTTCGATGATTTCCGGAAAATTGAGGCCCACAAGCGGATCGCCGTCATAAAGCCAGGTTTGAAAAACGTTACCCATTAAAGTAATGCCGTAAGGATAGGAACCCCGGACTATTTCTTTGCCGTGAAATTCAATCTGGTGCAAGATTCCTTCGATCAGGTCGGTATCGTACCCGTTGGCAACTACATCCTGCAGTGTAGCCAAAATAAGCTTCTCGATCTTCGGCGCATCTGCGGCGTCCGCATTCCTTAAACCCACCGCAAACAGCAATTGTTTCAGGTCGCTTTCAATGCCGCTGACCGGCGTCAAATCTTCACCCAGACCCGAATCAATCAGCGCCTTGCGCAAAGGGCTTGCGGAACTGCCGACCAGAAGTCCCGAAATAATTTCCAGAATAAGTGAATTTTCATAATCCGTATTTTCCGAAAGCATCCAGGCCAGATTTACTGAAGTTTTCCGCTCCAAAGATTCATTTCTATCCACCGGATAAGTGCTTCTGATGATACGGGGTCGCGTCAGACGTTTTCGGCTTTTGATTGCCGAATTGACCTTCACGCGCTCGAATCCCGCAAGCATCCCGGCAAGAAAGGCCAGCTGTTCGGCGGTCGGAATGTCTCCGTAGATAAAAAAACGGGCATTGGAAGGAGAATAGTAGGTTTGATGAAACCTGCGGAACTGCTCATAAGTGAGCGTGGGAATTATCTCGGGATCACCGCCCGCATCGAAAGCGTAAACGCTCCCCGGATATAAATTTTCCTGTATAGCCTTATACATCAGAGAGTCGGGTGAGGAATAAGCGCCTTTCATCTCATTATAGACGATGCCGGAAATAGTAAGATCGCTTGTGAGATCGTCCGGCACGGAAAATTCCAGATGATGGCCCTCCTGCAGGAACGTTTCTTTAAGCAGACGCGGATTGAGTACCAGATCCGTATAAACGCGGGCCAGATTGAAAAAATCATCCCTGATCTGACTCGCCACAGGATAAACGGTTTTGTCCGGATAAGTAAAGGCGTTGATGAATGTCTGCATTGTCGAGCGCATCAGTTCTTTAAAAACGTCTTTAAGGGGATATTTTCCGGAGCCGGCCAGCACCGAATGTTCCAGAATATGGGGCAATCCGGTGGAATCCGCAGGCGGAGTGCGAAAACCGATTGCATAGAGATTTTCCCGGTCAAAGCTGTGCAGATGCAGAACTTTAGCGCCGGTTTTTTCATGCTCGATTTCATAGGCGGTGATTCTCACTGCCGGCATGGTTTCTACCCGCAACACCCGAAATCCGTTTAATATGTCACCCACCGTAAGAGTCGGCCGGGGGAATTTTAATTGATCAGACATTGTTGATTCTCCTTGCAGTATTTATATACAGGTTATTCTATTACGACTGGAGAAATTACAGACGGCAGAAAACCATTAATATATTCTTAAAATTTTCGCAAATGCTGTACCAGATCCCGATAGCGATTCATTTCTTCAGGAGGAACTCTTTCCATAACACATTCCTCAACCAGATAGCTCGCTATTTTATCGTCGAACTGAACACGGTCGCTGTTCTTTCCGGTTATTCCATGTCCTATTTCATCCCTTACATACAACAGTGTTCTGCCTCCCTCTTCCAGCCTCTGGGTAACAGCGCCCTTTTTCGGAGCCGGAAGCCCCATCCGGACAACACGTTCCTCAAAATCCTGCCGATCAATTTCCGCTTTGAAACCATCCGCGATAAATAAAACCATACCCACAGGCAGCAGTGTTACAACACCCGCCACCGTCCCGGCGGAACCTACGGCAAATCCGGAATAATCCGCAAATTTCCGGGAACGCATTTCCCGGGGAGTTAACTTACGGAATTTCAGAATAATACGGCAGCCGTAGAAATCCTTGAAACTTTCCTGCAACTGGTAGTATTTTAAAGCGCGTAAAATAAATTCAGCAACATGACCAAGATACAGTTTTTCACCGGCCGGCAATTGCACCGATTCCGGATTAACGTCCCGTGATAACTTAAGACAGCTGAAAAGAGTATCCTGAGCCTGGGGATCGGCCGCACAACCCGGCAGCAGAATAACATTGATACTGCCCCGCGTAGCTCTCGCTTTTTCCACCTCGAAGGCGGAATCAGGTTCCTGATCGATATAGTTCCGGTATACGGTACTGCAACCGGAAAGGTTAACGGCCAGAACAATATATATCGCAAGCAGAATTATTAACCGTGCTGCTTTCTTAACGCATAAAAAACTATTAACCTTAGCAGAGTACATCTGCGGAAAGTAAAACAATTTTTCGCCCTTACCAAAGATTATTTTATACCGGTATTTTCCTCTATCCACTGCGGCATTTACGCAGCAATTCCCGCCGCCGTTTTTTTAAACCTTCCTTCCGGGCAATTACTGACTAAAACGTTCCGGTTTTCCCGGCTTTGCGGCCCGCCGCCGTCAATATCGGCAAAAAATCCAAAGAAGAATCACACAGCGAAATCAAGCAAAGGCAAAACTGTAAATAATAAAAAAACAGCGGCACTTCCGCTTATTTTCATTCAACCTTACCACCGCTGTTTCTCTTGGCGCGAATGGCCATAATTTCCGTTCGGGTTAAAATGGATTGAATATTGGCCATATATTTTTGAATATTTTCCCTGCCGCCTTCTTCCCGGTCAATCAATGTGATAACGCCTTCCACGATCAGGCCGGCTTTGTTCGCCTGTTCGATGGCCGTAATGGTCGATCCGCCGGTTGTGATAACATCGTCGATGATGAGCACCCGTTCACCGGCTTTAACGTTACCCTCAATGGCGCTTTTGGTTCCATGATCCTTCACATCCTTGCGGACAATAAAAGCCTTGATCGGTTTTCCTTTTTGATAGGAAATAACGGCAAGGGAATTGGCAATCGGATCAGCACCCAGCGTAAGTCCGCCGGCGGCGGTAATATTGCTGTCTTTGACCATATCGAAGATAATCGCTCCGATCAGGTTCATGCCCTCGGGATCAAGTGTTGTTGGTTTACAGTTGAAATAATAATTGCTCTGCCGGCCTGAAGCCAGCGTAAACGGCGGATTATCACTATACTTGAATGATCTATCCAGTATTATCTCTCCCAGTCTTTCTTTCATTTCATTAATAGTCATAATTATCATTCCTCCGGCAAATATAATTTATATTCATGATTGCGAATTATCGCCCTGCAAAACGAATTTAATGGGAAGATCCACCCAGACGGCAAATGGTTTCCCTGATTTTTTAGCCGGCTCAAATTTCCACGGTTTTACCGCTTCGATAGCCGATTGATCCAAAACGGCATATCCGGATGATTTTCTTATTTTCGTATTACCTACTCGGCCGTCCGGCAATATTTCCGCCGCCACGAGGACAACACCTTCGTAACCTCTAATCCTTGCTGTTTCCGGATAAACGGGCGGAGCATTCTCCCGGTAAATCGGGTAAGTATCGGCTGTATTTTGTACCGGCGGACTTTCCGCATCTTGAGCCGCGATACTTCCGGACAACTCATCGGCCTGTCCCTCTCCGGTTGCAAAAGCGGGCTCATCATGCCCGGATAAAATTACAGAGCCCGCAAAATCATCAGCAGGAAATGTCTTTGCCGCTATCCGATGGAAAGTAGTGCCCTCATTTTCCGGAGTTTCCCGGTTTATTTCCATTGCCCTCATGTCCTTACGGGAAACAATTGCCGGAGGACGCAAAACGGCGGCGGCAATGCCCGAATCATTTTTTGTCTTCAGCGTAACCCAGACCAGGTTCAATTTATTCAAACCGGCAGCACAGTTTATAGTAACGGATGACTTATAAAAAAAGGCCGTTCCCACGGCAACGTGAACAGCCAGTGAAAAAACAACAGCCAGGATGATGTTCCGTGTACTCTTTTTCATTTTTGCGGATTTCGAGCCATTATCTTTTAATTAATTTTTCCACAACTTTAACCGCTTCCACACCGTCTTTGGCAAAAGATGCACCGATGGATTGCGCATACGCTTCGGTTACCACGGCACCGCCCAGAATAAAAGCGGTTGCTATTCCTTCCGCTCTCGCCGTATCAATTACTTCTTTCATCTTAACCATAGTCGTAGTCATCAAAGCGGAAAGACCGATGACATCAGGATTTTCTTTCTTCACGGCATCCATAATATCCCGGGCGGGTACGTCCTTACCGAGATCTGTAACATGATAACCGTAGTTCCGTAAAAGCAACACCACAATATTTTTACCGATGTCATGAATATCACCTTCGACCGTGGCCATCAATATTTTACCCTTGTTGCCGGAGGCGGCCTTCTTTAAATGCGGCTCCAGGAAACCCAGCGCCTTCTTCATTGTTTCCGCTGAAGCCATGAGCTGCGGCAGAAAATAAATTTTCTTTTCATATAAATCACCTACGTGGACAATCGCCGGAATCATTACTTCATCAACCAGAGAGGAAGCGGTTTTCCCTTCCTTAAGCGCTGCCTCTATTTGCGGCATGATACTTTCCTTATCGCCGTCCATGATTGTCTGTGTCATCTTATCCAAAGACGTCGGAGGTTGAACTCCTACATAGCCGGATGCTGTTACTTTAAGCGGAGGCATCGTAATGTTTGCGCTAGCATTGACGGATGAAAAATGCTCGATAAATTTCAGAGCGCCTTTTTCCCTGGCAGCAAGTACATCACCGGCTTTTTTAATATTCATGAACTCCGCACTTGCCGGATTAGCGATTGCCATAGTCAATCCATTCAATTGCGCCATGGCTGCAAATGCGGCATTCATCCAGGGACGTCCCGGCATGCCGAACGACACATTGGACAAGCCCAGGATCGTCCTGCCGTGAAAAGCGTCCGAACACCAGCGCACTGTTTTTAAAGTTTCCATTCCGGCACCGGAATCGGAGGCCACCGCCATAACAAGACAATCAACGACAAAATCATCCCTGGTAAAACCGAATTTACGGGCCGAGTTATAAATACTTTTAACAATTGCCTGCCGTCTTTCCGCGGTATGAGGTATTTCACCGTCGATAAGCGGCAGCAGAATAAACATGGCGCCGTATTTCGCCGCCAGCGGCAGAAGTTTTTCCATTTTTTCTTTTTCACCGGAGATGGAATTGATCAGCATCCGGCCCGGATAAATGCGCAGGGCGGCTTCAATAGTTTCTATCCTGGAGGAATCAACGATGAGCGGCAGTTTTGTAATCGTTGCCAGCAGACCGATTACCGATTTAATCGTCGCCACTTCGTCGATACCGGGTTGGCCTACATTGACATCAAGCAAATGTGCGCCCTGCTTTTCCTGTTCGACCGCCATCTGGCGGATAATCGCCGTTTTGCCTTCCAGGAATTCCTGCTGGAGCGCTTTTTTACCGGTCGGATTAATTCTTTCACCGGCAATATAAAGCGGTTTGTTTTCTTCAAAAAGCAAATAACTCCGGGAGGAAGTCAGAGCTCCGAGTGATTTGCGCAAAGGCGGCTTCGGTTGGATTCCGGACACTGTTTTCGCCAGTTCCTGAATATGCAGCGGGGTAGTGCCGCAGCATCCGCCAATCATATTGGCTCCGGCCCGGGCAAGTTTTTCGCTCCAGGCTCCAAAAGCAGCGGCTTCCATATCGAAGACGGTTTTCCCGTTTTCCAGCCGCGGCACACCGGCATTGGGCTTGGCTACAAGAGGGATTTTGGCGTAGGGCTTCATCAAAGCCACAAATTCCAGCATTTTTTCCGGACCGGTGGAGCAATTGCACCCGACGGCATCAGCACCCAGGCTTTGCAGCGTAATTAGCGCGCTCACCGGATCAGTGCCGTTTAAAGTATGGCCGTCCTTTTCATAGGTCATGCTGGCTATGGCAAAAATGTCGGCGGTTTCTTTTACCGCAAGGAGAGCGGCACGTGTTTCCTGAATATCAATCATCGTTTCAATAACAATCAGATCGCAACCGCCGTCAATCAAACCGCGTACCTGTTCCTTGTAAGCGGCTACGGCTTCCTCAAAACCAAGCGGACCGAAAGGTTCAACAAATAAACCCGTTGGCCCGATATCACCCGCCACAAAAACCCCTTTACCGACAGCCTGCCTGGCCAAACGGACAAGATTCCGGTTGATTTGATAAGTGTTTTCGCCGGAACCGTATTGCGCCAGTTTGAAACGATTGGCCCCGAAGGTGCAGGAATAGATTACTTGTGCACCGGCCTCTGCGTAAGAAGCATGAATATCCTGAATTTTTTTTGCATTGGCAAGACACCAGAGTTCGGGGCAGGCGCCCGTAGGCAGTCCTTTTTTCTGCAATTCAGTGCCGCAAGCTCCATCAAGAATGACAATCTGATTCTTCAATAAATTTTTAATTTTGCTTCTTTTATTCATAAAAATACTCCGGTGGAATGTCTTCTTATGCTCTATATCACCTTTGCAGCAGGAAGTGGATTTTTTTTGCCTTTCATTCATTACGGTCGAACACTTCCCTGATCTTTTGCGAAAGTTCATCCATGAGGAAGGGTTTCTGGATAAATGCCCGGCAACCCCTTTGCATCATTTTTTTGGCCTGTTCACTGATAATGTACCCTGTTGAGAGCATTACCTTCACTTCCGGATCGATTAATTTCAGCATTTCAAAGGTTTCACCGCCGCTGAGACCGGGCATGATCATGTCCAATATTACCAGATCTATCTTCCCTTTATTTTCTTCATATATTTTCAGGGCATCCTTGCCGCTTTTCGCCTGCAAAACATTATATCCTAAAACGCCGAGCATTTCCCCGCAAACATCAACAATTGATTCTTCATCATCGACAAGCAATATCGTTTCATTGCCTTCAATAATTGTTTTCACATCGATTGTTTCTTTTAATACTTCTTTGGATGAGGCAGGAAGATAGATAGTAAAAATCGTACCGTGGCCCGGTTCGCTTGTCACATCAATAATACCGCCGTGCTTCTTGATAATACCATAGGCGGAAGCAAGCCCCAACCCCACACCCCGACCTTTCTCCTTGGTAGTAAAAAACGGCTCGAAGATACGGCGGCGCGTTTCTTCATCCATCCCCATGCCCGTATCGGTAACCATAATCCGCACGTAAGCACCGGCGGGAATACCAATGGGCAGTAGATCGGCATCATTCAGAACAATATTATCCGTTTCCACATAAATATCTCCGCCGCCACCGGGCATGGCCTGCCAGGCATTCACATAGAGATTAATCAGCACCTGTTCGATCTGGACGCGATCAACTTCTACCGGACAAACGTTCTTTCCGTATTTCTGGTGAATCATTATTTCTCTTTTCGTCCGGCCGAAAACATTGACTGTTTTGGAGACCAGCTCATTTAAATCGGTTGATTTCAGCTCGTATTGGCCGCCGCGGGCAAATCCGAGCAGTTTAGCCGCAAGATCGGCACCGCTTTGTACCAGTGACTCCATGCTTTTTAATTTACGAAAATCGGGATCGGCGGAATCCCTGCGCAAAAGCATTAAAGAGATATTACCCTGAATTCCCATGAGCAGGTTATTGAAATCATGAGCAATGCCTCCGGCCAACGCTCCGATTGCCTCCATTTTCTGCGCCTGGAGCAGCTGCTCTTCCATACGCCTGCGCCCGCTCACATCACGGGCATTGATAATAATTCCGTTTATAGCGGGATTATCCAGGCAATCATAGCCGAGTGCTTCCAGATAAATCCAGGAACCGTCGGCATGCCGAAAGCGAAACTCGGCGGCCAGACCCTTATTTCTCTGCCGAGCTTTTCTGCTAAAATTTTTTATTGTTGATTTTAAATCAGCGGGATGGATATATCCGGTAAAATTTTTACCAACCAAATCGGTTTCCAGGTAGCCGGCAATGCGCTTCAGTGACGGCGACACATAAAGAAAATTACCTGTAATATCAAAGATACTGATAATATCTGAAGAGTTACGAAACAGCTCATGCAGACGTTCCTCTGATTTTTGCAAAACCGCTTCGGCATTTTTACGTTCGGTAATATCGATCAGGAAATTCAGGGTAGCCGGCCTCCCCTCCCATTCAAAAACATTCACTCTGATTTCCACCGGAATGGTTTTCCCGTTTTTATCAACAACCCGAAATTCATATACGGTGTTAAGTTTTTCTCCCTGAAGCCTGCGCTCGTGATTGGCTAAGACTCTTTTATAGTCATCGGGATGCACAAACAGGTCAAAACCCTTTCCGATTATTTCCGTATCCGTGCTGTAGCCGAGAAGTTCCAACATTTTGGAGTTTACATATTTTGTTTTGCCATCCTGATTGACCACGATAGCATCACGGATGTTTTCCAGTATTCTTTTATATACGTACGGATCCATACTTGATATTTTTCCCGGAATTTATCTTCGCGCATTTTATCTGCCCGCAGCAGGCAGACATTGTCCGCAATAATCTCCTGCTTTCCTAACCATAAATTCCCGTTATTGCGGTAACCGATTTCTCCGGTAAGAGGAGGAAGTTGGAATTTATTGTTACGCCTATTTTCTGCATTTCCAGCTGTCCATGAATATTTTTCTGGTTTTCCAGTTTAAAGTCGGCATATCCGGCGGAAAACCTTCGCGGCAAAAGTATTTTCCCCGCACGACGCAGCTGATTATTGGCATAAGCCATAAGCCAATCCAGAGCAGCATCGGTCATTTCACTCGCCGTTGCGTCATACACTACAGCCGTGGAAAGATTATCCTGGCTTGTCTTGTCTTTAATTGCATCCATAATATTACTGCCGGCGGTCGCACCCATGAGCAAAATCTCGTTGCAGTCACGTAAATACCTGGCCAGTTTAATGCTCTCAAAGATCAGATCATCGGAAATAACCACTTCTTTGCCGTCATTCTTTTTGACAATGGCTTTTAACGTACAACCTTTCAAGGTAATAAGAGAAAGTGCGTCCATAATCAGGGCGTCCGTTTTTTCGCGCTGTTGTGCCGGAAGCTCAGTTGTTCTTTTTTTAAAACCGAGGCGGGAATAAATTCTTTTATAGGGAGGATCAATAGATATTTTTTCAAAAATATTAACAGGACTCATGACCTTCTCTTCAATTGAGCTGAATCTGTCTGGATGTATTTTTTATTTCAGCGTTTTGTAGCGATTTTTCCAGCGTTCCAGCCGTTCAAAAGCCTGCTCTACCACCACAAGTAATTTATCCATGTCCAGCGGCTTTTCGAAATAATCGTCGAATCCGGCTTCCCGGCACTCATCAATTTCAAATAATGCCGACCACCCGGTCATGGCGTAAATCATGGATACCGGTTTTGTTTTTCTAATCTGGCGGCAAAGTTCAATGCCGTTCATACCAAACAGTTTCAAGTCAAGAAATATTACATCAACATCATGTATCTGAAGTAAAACCAGCGCCTCTTTCCCCCCTTCGGCCGGAAGAACCTCATAACCTGCTTCCGTAAAGAAGCTTTCAAACAATTCGCGCATCGAAACTTCATCATCAACTACAAGGATTTTCCCTTTGTAAACCATAGCATTTCCCTTTGATATTTACCTTAGTGTCTTCTAATGTGCTTTATTACCTGCCGATATTTTTATCCATTATATTTTTTGGCGATATGCTTAATTAAACCGCCGGCGGCAATCAGTTGCTCCATAAAAGGCGGAATGGAATTGATGCGGAATGATTTTCTCCCGCCGGAAACAATAATTGTTCCGGTGGTGCTGTCGACGGTTATTTCTTCACCGTCGTTGACGGCCGGCCACAGTTCTTTGGATTCGAAAATGGGCAGTCCCATGTTAAATGAGTTACGGTAGAAGATACGGGCAAAACTTTTTGCGATAACGCAGGAAAGGCCTGCCGCTTTAATGGCAATAGGCGCATGCTCCCGGGATGAACCGCAACCGAAATTTTCTCCCCCCAGAATTATATCACCCGGTTTTATTTTACCGACAAACCGGGGATCCGCATCTTCCATGCAGTGAAGAGCCAGTTGCTGCGGATCAGAAGTGGTCAAATAACGCGCCGGAATGATTGCATCGGTATCAATGTTATCGCCGAATTTCCAAACCCTACCCTGAAATATCATCGTTAGAACCTTTCTAATGAGACTCCAATTCTACAAGTAAAACGCAGTAGAATTGGCTAGTCGAATTATCCCGCCTTCAGCGGCGGTAATGAGACTCCAATTACTGAAGCAAAGCATTCGGAATTGGCCAGTCGAATTATCCCGCCTTAAGCGGGGTTTGTACCTGGAAAAAGCGCTATGCCAATTCCGCAGGACCGGCCAGCCTTCCCAGAACCGCCGAGGCGGCACAAACGGCAGGATTGGCCAGATACACCTCGCTGCCGGGATGTCCCATCCGTCCTACAAAATTCCTGTTTGTCGTGGCAATAGCCCGCTCCCCGTCGGCAAGAATCCCCATGTGTCCCCCCAGGCACGCACCGCACGAAGGAGGGCTGATAACCGCACCGGCATCAAGAAACGTTTTCAACAATCCTTCTTCCATCGCCTGTCCGTAGATAGCGGGGGTTGCGGGAACTACAATCAACCGAACCCACGGCGCCGCCTTTTTATTCTGCAAAATCCGGGCGGCTATTCTTAAGTCCTCGATACGGCCATTGGTGCAGGAACCTATCAGCGACTGATCGATTTTTATATTACCGGCGGCACTGACATTCCTGCTGTTGGAAGGCAAATGGGGAAAGGCTACCTGAGGCTCTATTTTCCCTGCATCGATTTCCATAATGTCGGAATAGACGGCATCGGTATCAGACAAATAGAACGTATATTTGCGTTTTGCTTTTTTCTCAACATACTCTCTTGTAACCGCATCGGGAACAAATATACCGTTTTTCGCACCCGCTTCGATAGCCATATTGGCCATGGACAATCTGTCGGCCATCGTCAGTTTGTCTACAGTATCCCCGGTAAATTCCATGGCCTTATACAAAGCACCGTCAACTCCTATGCGGCCGATAATGTACAGAATCAAATCCTTGCCGGAAACCCACGGCTGCAACGATCCGGAAATAACGAATTTCATTGATTGCGGCACTTTAAACCAGAGCTCACCCGTCAGCATGGCCGCTGCCAGATCGGTGCTCCCTACACCGGTGGCAAATGCACCCAACGCGCCGTAAGTGCAGGTATGGCTGTCCGCACCGATAATCAAATCCCCCGGCAGGGAAATACCCGCCTCCGGTAATAACGCATGTTCAATACCTACGTTGCCACCTTCATAAAAGTGCGTTATCTGCTGTTCGAGAGCGAACTTCCGCACTAATTTGCATTGTTCGGCGGAATTAATATCTTTATTCGGTGTAAAATGGTCCAGCACGAGGACAACTTTGTCTTTATCAAAAACATTTTTCCCCCCGGCCTTTTGAAATTCGGAAATGGCAATGGGTGCGGTTACATCATTACCGAGGGCAATATCAACTTTCGCATTAATCAGCTGGCCAGGCTCAATTTTTTTAAGATTCGCGTGCGCCATCAGTATTTTTTCAGTAATCGTATTGCCCAATTTTCCCTCCCGCCGCTATTGTTACTGCAAACGGCTGCTTAATTATTATACTGAAATTTAAAAGAATTTATTTTCCTTTATCTTATTTCAGGTATTAATTCAACTTTAACCTTTTTCGTATTTTCCTTCATAAATTCCAGCCGGTTGAGAGCATTGATATAGGCTTTGGCCGAAGCCACAATTACATCAGGATGAGCGCCGCGACCGATCACGGAATGGCTGTTGAACCTCAGCTCGACCGTAACTTCACCCAGGGCGTCGCTGCCTCCGGTAATGGCGGTAACAACATACTTCATCAGGGAATAATTGGTCTTGGTGATGTTGCGGATTGCTGCAAATGTTGCATCTACCGGACCATTGCCAAATCCGGCATCGCGGACTATTTCTTTTCCCACCTGCATTTCCATTGTTGCCGAAGGAATCGCAACATTACCGCTCACAACGTTTAAATAAACCAGAGTATACTTATCTTTTACCCGGTACACCTCTTCATAAAGAATCGCCTCCAGATCCTCATCATAAATATCCTTTTTAATATCCGCCATTTCCTTTACGCGCGCGGTTACCTTGTTTAATTGTTCATCAGTCAGAACATATCCCATCTTTTTCAGATGTTGTGAAATTGCATTGCGGCCGGAGTGTTTGCCCAGTACTATGTGGGTATCGGTGATACCTACGGATTGCGGCTTCATAATTTCGTAAGTGCTTTTCTCCTTGATCAAACCGTCCTGATGGATTCCGGACTCATGGGCAAAAGCATTGGCCCCGACAATGGCCTTATTGGGCTGCACCGGAATGCCTGTAACCTGCGTTAAAAGCCTTGACGATTTGAATATATGTTCGGTTTTAATTTTAGTATAAAGGCCGTAAATGTCTTTGCGTGTGTTGAGTGTCATTACTATTTCTTCCAAAGAAGTATTGCCGGCGCGTTCACCGATCCCATTGATGGTACATTCCACCTGGCGGGCACCGTTTTTAACGGCAGCCAGGGAATTGGCTACGGCCAGACCCAGATCGTTATGGCAGTGAACGGAAATAATCGTATTCCCCATATTTTTTACATGGGCAAATAAGTAAGCAATCATCTTTCCGTATTCCTCGGGAGTAGTATAACCAACGGTATCAGGAATGTTTACGGTATTTGCTCCGGCATCAATCACGGCCGAAACGATATCAACAAGATAATCTTTGTCGGTACGTGTAGCATCCATCGCCGAGAATTCCACATTATCCGTATAAGCACGCGCATATTTGACGGCAGCTATCGCTTCCATAAGCACCTGCCGGCGCGTTTTTTTCAGTTGATATTTCAGGTGAATATCCGAAGAAGAAATAAAAGTATGGAGGCGCGGATGGGCGGCATTTTTAACGGCTTCCCAGGCGCGATCAATGTCAATTTTATTGGCTCTGGCAAGAGCCGCGATCTGACATTTTTTTATTTCCCGGGCTATTTGCCGGACCGCGTCAAAATCACCATCGGAGGCGATGGGGAAACCGGCTTCGATTATATCTACTCCGAGCTTCTCGAGCTGGCGGGCGATAATTAATTTTTCACCGGAATTCATACTGGCACCGGGTGATTGTTCTCCATCTCTTAATGTCGTGTCGAAAATAAAAACTCTGTTCTTTTCCTTCTGCATTTTGGCCTTCTCCTTTTATGAGACTCCAATTCTGAAAGCGAAGCGCAGCAGAATTGGTTAGTCGAATTATCCCGCCAAGCAAAGTTCATCAGGCTTGGCCTTTGCTTTTTTCCAATAAAAAAGGCCGTGGGTTCTGCCACCCACGGCCTTTCAGGAAATCTTTTATTTATTGAATCTTATGGAGAACCTGAAAACGATGGGCAGCCGTCCCTGGATAAAAGGCGCAAAAGGGCAAGGCTAAGCAACAAAGCTGCGAGTTCAGCACGAAGCCCGGCCAAGCAGTTAATAATGAAACCCCAATGTTTTGCTCTGCTATTCATCGTTTTTTAAACCTTAACTCCAATATGGCTTGCAACCTAAACCAGATCAAAATATTTGTCAAAGCTTTTTTATTTTTTTAAATTTTGGCATTTTTATCACACCGGGAACCAACCGGCATTACCTTCCTCTCCGGAATTAATACAACACAATTAAAGATAGCGGGCAGACATTGTGGTATCTTTTTTCCGCATAAAAAAGGGAAGCGCTTCAGCGCTTCCCTTTCAGAAAAGAGAGGTTAAAATGAATTTAATAACAGATTCCCGGACCGGCTCCGCCGGGGCCTCTCATACCCCCGCGGGGACCAAAACCTGTTTTCTTGCCCCAGCCGGAGTGAGTCAACTTTTCTTGCTGTTCCGGTGTAAGTACTTTACGAAGTTCCAATTTATGTTCCGTAGACTTATCTTCCAACTGATCCCGCAATACTCTTACTTCCTTTTGTAAGACGACAATTTTATCCTTATCAGGACTGGGTTGCAGCCAAAGCCGGCGCAGTTCCATCGATTTATCGAACATCTTTTCACGAATCGGCCCTATTTCTTTCTGATGCGCAATTTGTAATGCTTCGATCTTTGCCTTCTGTTCATCGGTCAGATTTAATTTAAGAAACCCTGCTTCACGATGATAACCGGGACCTCTTCCTTCACCTGAACCGGGACCCAAACCTCCCCCGGGACCGGGACCAAAAGCAAATACCGGCATATTCAAAAACAGACATGCTGCAACAATAATCACTATTAAACTTAACTTTTTCATACTCAAGCTCCTTTCAGGAGTATCCTGCAATGTAATTTGAATTGATATTTAGCAAACGATGTGCCAATTATGAAATAATAAGTTAAGATATTGATAATGCAAAACAATATTGCAACCAGATGAATTATCATTTGAATTTTTTCCGGATAAATGGATAATGTGTATCCATATATCAGTATCCAGATGGATAAATAATATCCAAGCAGGCTCCGCTGGATATTTTGCTGCACATTACATGGAGATTTAATTATGAAGACCCGCACCGGGAAAAAGTTTCGTTTTGATATTTCCATCTGGATGGTAATAAGCGCCGTTGCCGTGCTGGCCGTAATCTCCACCGTGATGATTTTAACCCACTTTCAAAAGCAACAAGACCAGGCTGTCGAACGCCTCTTGGAAAAAGGCTCAACACTGATCCTGTCATTTGAAGCGGGCTTACGCAGTCAGACGGGAAAAAGCAGTGATATTTTTTCAATACAAAAGCTGCTTATGGAAACGGCACAGCAGCCTGATATCGATTACATAGTTATTACCGATAACAAAGGAAACATTATCGCCGACAGCGACCCCTCCATGGTCGGAAGGCAATACGGCCTGGATCTGGACATCGCAAACATTGCCGCAAGCAGAGATAAAAAATGGCGGCAGGCAGCCAACCCCGAAGGCGCCGGTACTTTTGAAGTTTATCGCGGTTTTTTTCCACAGGCAGGATATAACGAAAAACAAACCGCAGAACAAAATAGCGGCAATATGATCATCTATGTGGGCTTTAATATGGACGAAATTGAAAAAGCCGGCAAGGAAGATACTCGAAACACCATCATTATTGCCTTGATCCTCTTGCTGATCGGATCCTCGGCGATTGTTTCCTTGTTTCTTGCCCAGGCCTATCGGATAGCGCGCACTTCCCTCTCCCGAATTACCATTTTTTCCGAAGCACTGGTTAAGAATATGCCCATTGGCCTTGTCGCCCTTGATGAAAGCGGTAACATTGTCACCTGCAATGAAACGGCAGGCAGAATTTTAAATATTGACTGCAACGATGCAATCGGCAAACAGGCAGCCACAGCATTACCGGAAGCCCTGCAAAAAATATTTGCCGACCTTTCGCAGCAAGACGGCCCCGTGGAAAAAGATCTGCAGTTCATTCCCGGACAGGATAAAAACAAAACGTTGGAAATTGTTGCAGCCGGCCTTGCCGACAGTGGAATTTCCACCGGTAAAATGATGCTGTTGCGTGATGTCACAGCACTTCGTCAATTGGAAAAAGAAGTAGCGAAAAGCCGCCACTTGAATTCCATCGCCAGTCTTGCTGCAGGCGTTGCTCATGAAATTCGTAATCCGCTCAGTTCCATAAAGGGATTCGCCGTTTATTTCCGGGAACGTTTTTCCGAAAAGGAGGAAGATCAGACCATCGCTGACACCATGATTGCCGAAGTGGAACGCCTTAATCGTGTAATCAGCCAATTAATTGAATTTGCACGTCCCTTGGAACTGAAAAGGGAAAAGATTCATCTGCCGGATTTGTTTCAACACCCGTTGACTCTGATCGCCCCCGATTTAAAAAAGAATAATATTAACATCATCATGAATACAGCACCGGATATGCCTTTAGTTGATGTTGATCCCGACAAAGTCAAACAGGTATTACTTAATGTTTTTCTTAATGCGGCGGCAGCGATGAAAAACGGAGGTACCCTAGAAATCAGTCTTATGACGGATAAAAATATTATCACCGTGGCCGTTTCCGATACCGGTACGGGAATTGAAAAAAAAGATTTACCGCGCATTTACGATCCCTATTTTACCTCCAAGCCCACCGGAACCGGACTGGGACTGGCGGTGGTCCAGAAAATTATGGAAGCACACGGCGGAACAATCAACGTGGAAAGTACAGCAGGACAGGGTACCACCGTTTCGCTGCACTTTCCGTTAAACCTTTAAAAAAGAAGGATAGATAAAATGAACAAACAATCAATATTGATCGTTGACGATGATTCAGCCCACAGGATCATACTCAAACAACTGATCGGCGGCTGGGGATACGAAACAAGCGAAGCCGAAGACGGATCAATTGCCATTGCCGAAGTCCAGAAACGGGCATTTGACTTGATTTTAATGGATATCCGCATGCTGAACATTTCAGGAATCGAGGCACTGGAGCAAATTAAAATCATCAACCCGGCGATCCCGGTTATCATCATGACCGCTTATGCTTCTGTTGAAACGGCAGTTAATGCCCTGAAAAAAGGCGCCTATGACTATCTTACCAAACCACTGGATTTTGATGAATTAAAAATCGTCATTGCCCGCGCCACCGAGTATTCCGGCCTCAAAAGAGAAAACGAATATTTAAAAGGAAGATTGGGCGAGCGCTTTGACCGGCAAAACATAATCGGCCGGAGCAGCACCATGACTAAACTTCTGGACACTGTTTCTCATGTAGCGTCTACGGAAGCAACAATCCTGATTACGGGCGATTCGGGAACCGGTAAAGAGATGATTGCCAACGCCATCCATTACAACAGCCAGCGCAAGGAAGCCCCGTTCATCAAAATAAATTGCGCGGCACTTACCGAAACCCTTCTGGAATCGGAATTATTCGGCCATGAAAAAGGGGCATTTACCGGTGCAGACCGCAGACGGGAAGGGAAATTCCGTCAGGCCGAAGGCGGCAGTTTGTTTCTGGACGAAGTCAGTGAAATGTCGCAGTCCATGCAGGTAAAGCTCCTGCGGGTTTTACAGGAAAGAGAATTAACCCGCGTCGGCGGCGATGAAGTTATCAAAATTAATGTCCGCCTGATTGCCGCTTCCAATAAAGACCTGCGGAAACAAATTCAGGCGGGCCTCTTTCGCGAAGATCTTTTTTACCGTCTCAATGTCGTCAATTTATTTGTTCCGCCGCTGCGTGAAAGGAGAGAAGACATTCCCTTGCTGGCACAACATTTCCTCAACCTTTTCAACCGGAAAAACAATGTCAATATTAAAGGGTTTACACCACGGGCAATAGAAAAACTTTTAAAGTATGGATGGCCGGGTAACGTCCGGGAATTGATGAACGCCGTTGAACGGGCTGTCGTCCTTTCCCGTAATGATTATCTGGATGCCGATGAACTGGTGTTGATGATGGTTGAAAATTATACTTCCGAAAAGAACGAACAGTTAAGCGAATCAGCAGAGAATCTTCCTCTGGAAGAAGTGGAAAAAAGAACTATTCTGGGAGCTTTGGACAATACCGGCGGTAATAAGAGTGAAGCTGCGCGCCGTCTCGGTATCACGCGCAAAACGCTGCGCAAAAAACTGGACAAATACGAAAGCAGAAGCGAAAGCTAGGGCATGGAATAAATAATTTTTTTTTCAAACAGACACAAGGAAGGCACCTTATGATAGAATACATGAGAAGTCATGAGCGTTACATAAAAGAGATGCTTGCGAAAAACCTTCCGGGAGAAGCAAAAAAAGAACTTCTGGAGTACCATGACAAACAGATTCAATGGATGCAACATGAAAGAATGGCCCATCTCATTACCATGCTCTTTGTCTGTCTTTTTACATTACTGGCACTGGGATTTGCGATCGTCATGCCGACACTTCCCGCTATTGCACTTTGTGCAATTCTGGCAATACTCACGCTGGCCTACGTTATTCATTATTACCGGCTCGAAAACGGTGTGCAAAAATGGTACGATTTATCCAAAGAGATCAGGCGGCATAATCGATCGGAAGTATCCTTATAAAAAATTTTTTTCTGTAATCAGGTATCCGTCTTGAGATCGTTATTCCCTGTTTTTTTGTGATCTGTTTTTTTTGATTTATCTTTAAGAAACGCCAGCAGCTTGTCCTGATAACGATATGCGGCAAAAAAGATAATTATCCCGGCAGCAACAAACAAAGACAGGAGGATGTAATGGCCGTCACGGGCGGAACTCCCGGTGATCGAAAGCATTATCGTACCGAGCAGGCGACCGGCTGCGGAAATGATCAAAAACATTAAGACCGGCATCCGGCTGACTCCCATGATATAACATAAATAATCTTTGGGAAATCCGGGAATCAAAAAAAGGAAAAATGATACCACCACACCCTGATGTTCCATAAAGTGATCAAATTTCTCAATAACTCCCGGTTTTACAATTTTCTCCAACAGTGGCATGCCAAAGAAATGAGCGAGTGCAAACGCCAGCCATGAACCAAGCGTAAGACCAATCGTCGAATAGACAGCTCCCAGGAAAGGACCATAGATAAAGCCGCCGATGAATCCGGTCAATTCACCAGGAATGGGTGCAGCGACAACCTGCACTATCTGAAAGAGAATAAAAACCACTTCATCGTAAGGAGATGTATTAATAAAATCAATTATCTTATTTTTATCTGTGAAAAAGATATACAAATCGTAATAAATGAACAAAAAAACCGACAGGCTGATAAGTATTGCCAGCGCTGCAATCTTGAGGATTAATTGCCTATTGGTTGCCGGTTTCATTAATTCCATTTTTTACCATTAATACCGATTATCGCCGCTTTTTCGGATTATTTGCCTATGGTTTTATATTATAATATTTCGTACGTCAAATTATTTACAAACGATAAATTCTATTGACTAAAAATAAGCTATATGTAAGAAAAAAAGTTGAATAATTAAAAAACCCGAGCTGTTTTACACGCGGTTTAAATAACAGAAGTATCAGTGTTGATACAAGGAGGAAATATGTCGAAGAAAGCACAAAAGTTGGAAAAAACAAGAGCGGAAATCTATAAAAATGCTCCGATCGCCAAATTCGGTGAGCGCAAGCCCGATTTTACCACAATGGGCAGAAAGATAAAGAATCCCCACAAGAAATTCCGGGAAGTAGTTTGCGTGGAAGCCTGCCGGACACCTTACGGGAAAGCAGGAGGGGCACTGAAGGGATTTTCGGCAATGGAGCTGGGAGCCATGGCCATCAAGGAAGTACTGGAGAGGACGAATGGTAAAGTAAAACCGGCCGATGTGGATTATATTTTCATGGGTCAGGTTGTCCCGGCGGGCTGCGGTCAGGTTCCGGGCAGGCAGGCGACAATTCTGGCGGGGGTACCGGAATCAGTACCATCGATTACCGTTAATAAAGTATGTTCATCCGGCATTAAAACCATCGATTTGGCTTTCCAGATGATTCTTCTGGGACGCGCCGAAATCTGCATCGCCGGCGGACAGGAAAGCATGAGCAATTGTCCTTATATATTGCCGGATATGCGCTGGGGCCTGCGGATGGGCCTGCCTGCGGGTAAAGTTGTTGATGCCATGGTTTATGACGGACTCTGGGATGCTTTCTATAACAGACACATGGCTATCCATGGTTCGGAAGTAGCCGATGAATTCGGGTTTACCCGGGAGCAGCAGGATGAATGGGCTTTAAATTCCCAGATGAAAGCCGTAAAAGCAATGAATGAGGGTAAGCTGGACAATGAAGTCTTTCCCGTGGAAATAAAGCAGGGGAAAAAGATTACGATAATGGATAAAGATGAAGGCCCCAGACCGGAAACAACATTGGAAGGGCTGGCCAAACTGCCGCCGGTTTTCAATCATTTAAGTACGGTAACCGGAAAGCTGGGTTCAGTTACCGCCGGAAACGCACCGGGCGTCAACGACGGAGGGGATGTATGTTTGCTGATGAGCCGGGAAAAGGCGGATCAACTTGGTTTGAAGCCAATTTTTACGATTGTGGATTATGCCGAAGTATCTCAGCCGACAAAAGATATCGCCACAGTTCCGGGATTATCCATTAAGAAAGTTCTGGAACAAAACGATATGACTCTGGATCAGATGGACGTAATCGAAATAAATGAGGCTTTTGCCGCAGTGACTCTGGTAAGCTGCCAGACAGTTTTAGGTATGTCCAAGGAAGATATGTTTAAAAAGGTGAATATCAACGGCGGTGCCATAGCATATGGTCATCCGATCGGCGCCACCGGCGCCCGGATTGTCATGACCCTGGGCTATGAATTGAAGCGGCGCGGCGGCGGTTGGGGAGTCTGCGGTATTTGTTCGGGCAACGCCCAAGGCGATGCCATGCTCATTCGCGTGGATTAAATTGTAAAAATCTTAACCCAAGGAGAACGCATGAAAGCTTTAGTTTCTTATTATTCCGCAACCGGCAACACAAAGAAAATTGCAGAGGCAATATTCGAAGCAATTCATATTGAAAAGGAACTACAGCCGGTGGAAGAAGTTAAAAATTTCAGCGGCTATGACATTATTTTTTACGGGTTTCCGGTCAACGCCCACAGCGTACCCGGAAAAGCCGCTAGATTTATCAGCGGATTACCAGCCGGGCAAAAGATTGCCTTCTTTTCGACGCATGGTTCCCTGCGCGGCGGACAGTTACCTAAGCAGGCTTTTGAACATGCCCTCGGACTGGCAGCCAAGCTGAAAGTTCTGGGCAATTTTGGATGCCGGGGAAAGGTAGACCCAAAAATTATTGATGCACTAAGTAAGAGCCCGGAACATAAGACATGGGCGGAAGAAGCCATGGGAGCTATTGATCATCCCAATAAAAACGATCTGGCCGACGCCAAAACATTTGCCCGGGAAATGCTGGCTAAACTTTCCTGATTAAAAACAATTTCCCTTGTATCCCCCCTATTCGGGGAGAGATACAAGGGAAGCTTTTCCATCAACCATTCTTGATTTTACCCGAACTTATCTTTGTTCTACTTCCAACGATACTCTCGCCATTTATAATCCATGGTTTTGCTGATTGTTTTAATTTATATTTTATTGTAGTAGTTTTTTTGTTAAATTATTACGAATAAATTCGGGAGCAATGAAAAAAATGAATCAAAAAGTTACGGTGGTAGGTGCGGGAAATGTAGGTGCAACAGCGGCACAAAGACTTGCGGAAAAAGAACTTTGTGATGTTGTCTTGATTGATATAGTCGAGGGAATCCCACAGGGCAAATCTCTGGATTTAGCAGAAGCTGCGCCGATTGAAAAACATGACGCCCATTTAACCGGATCAAACACTTATGAAGCTTCCGCCAATTCCAACATTGTCATTATCACGGCGGGCATCCCCCGTAAGCCGGGCATGAGCCGCGACGATCTGCTGGCAACAAACCGGGGAATCATAAAAACCGTCACCCGGCAAGTAGCTAATTATTCACCCAACGCCGTTCTGATCATCGTCAGCAATCCTTTGGACGCCATGTGCCACGTGGCAATGGAAGAAAGCGGGTTTCCGAAACAGCGGGTTATCGGCATGGCCGGTGTCCTTGATTCTGCAAGGTTTCGTGCTTTTATCGCCGAGGAGCTTAATGTTTCCGTGGAAAATATCCAGGCACTTGTTCTGGGAGGTCACGGCGACAGCATGGTTCCACTACCGCGTTTTTCCACCGTTTCCGGCATACCGATTACCGAGCTGCTCTCACCTGAACGCATTGAAGCGCTGGCTACACGGACACGCAATGGCGGGGCGGAAATTGTCGGCCTGCTCAAAACCGGCAGCGCTTATTACGCCCCGGCATCAGCAGCAGTGGAGATGGCCGAATCCATTTTAAAAGATAAAAAGAAAATATTACCCTGTGCAGCCTATCTGGAAGGAGAGTACGGCGTTTCCGGTTTGTTCGTCGGCGTACCGATTAAACTGGGGAAAAACGGCATAGAGCAGATCATTTGTCTGTCTCTCACGGATCACGAAAAGCAGGCTTTAGTTAAATCAGCAGCAGCCGTACAAGAGCTGGTGAACGCAATGAAGAAAATATCCTGACTAAAGAAGAGATATTCATGTGCCTTCTCCTGATTGTTTCTACACAATCCTTGTAGTTTATATCAGTGTGGGATGATCGTTTTAAAATCCGTATTTCAGCAGCTTAGTAAAAATATTTATCGGCCGGATAAATGCGGGAGATAATCTTAATAATCAAATGGTCTTTTGTTTTTTATACTCTCTTTTTCTTGACAACAATGTTTACTTATGGTAAACATCGTTAACTGTTCATACAAGGAAGGTGCACTCTAAATGTCTACAGGAGACTTATTGTTACTGGGGATCAACACGACGGCAATCGGCATGGGGACGGTATTTCTCACGCTGATATTATTAAGCGGAGTAATCGCCCTGCAGTCGAAGCTGC
>MVRV01000120.1 GCA_002068015.1 Smithella sp. PtaU1.Bin162 | reverse complement strand
TATTATTTTAAATGCATTTCAAGACCACGAATCTTTAACTCTGTTGAGTAAATTTTACAACCGGATTTTTCCCGCGCTCCGTTTTAATGCTTGAAACTGATCGCAATTTAATCTAGATTCTTGTCCAACATATCTCACGAAAAAGGAGCCTTCACCATGAAAATCAAAGAAATTGCCGCGAAAAAAATGAACACGAATAAATTCATTGAAGAAAAAGTCCGGGAAATAAGGGAAACCGTGGGCGACGGTTTCGCCATCAACGCGCTTTCCGGTGGAGTGGATTCATCAGTGGTGACGGCTCTGGGCCATAAAGCTCTCGGCAAAAAACTCAAAACCTATTTCATCGACAACGGCATCATGAGACAGGGAGAACCTGCCAAAGTCGCGGCCGATTTCAAGAAGCTCGGTATTTCGATTGAAGTGCTCGACGCCTCCAAGGCTTTCTTTTCCGCCCTCAAAGGGCTTACCGATCCCGAAGAAAAAAGAGAGGCCATTACCCAGACTTTCTACAAAAAGATATTCAGCGGGCTGGTTATCAAAAGTAAGGCCAAATACCTCCTGCAGGGAACAATTCTGACGGATGTCGATGAAACGGTCGCCGGAATCAAGAGGCAACATAATGTTTTTGAGCAGCTCGGCATTGATCCCCAGAAGGCATTCGGCTACAAGATTCTGGAACCGCTTATCCAACTGCGGAAGGATGGTGTCCGGAAAGCAGGCCGCGGGCTCGGTTTACCGGAGGGCATGTTCGACCGGATTCCCTTCCCGGGACCGGCGCTCGCCGCCAGGGTAATCGGCGAAGTAACTCCCGAAAAAATCGCCCTGGTCAGGAAAGCAACCGCCATAACCGAAGCTGCCCTGAAAGATATCAAAGCATTTCAGTATCTGGCAATTCTGCACAATGACAAAGTAACGGGCATGCGCAACAAAAAGCGTGTTTTCGGCAACCAGATTGAAATCCGCTCATGGGACAGTCTCGATGCCCGGAGTGCCAAACCGACAAGACTTTCCTTTGACATCCTGGAAAAGATTGCCGCAAGAATTACCAAAGAAATCCCTGAAGTGGTAAGCGTTACCTATAACATTACAACCAAGCCCACCTCCACCATTGAGGCAATTTAAAACAACGGGGACAGACCGAATAAAAAGCCGCAGGGTTGAACCATTCCCTGCGGCTTTTTTATGCAGTATTGCCGATACCGGAAAAATACCTTCACCGACAGGTTGCCCTTTATTTACTGCCCGTTGAAAACCGGTGCCTTAGGCATTTTGAGTACACACCGGGTATCGAGCTTGGCCAAAGGACTGTCCAGGAAAGCGGCCATTAATTTCCTCGGACATTCCGCTGCAAAGAGGGCATGACCAATTGCCGGTATGGTTACGAAAGTCACGCGGGAAAGATCACGGGCCACCTTGTCCGCCCATGCTCGCGGGGTCATTGTATCATAAGTGCCGGTCAGAATCAGAACCGGTTTGTCGCCCGTTACAGGTTCCCAAAATCCCTTTGCGATTTCCCCCGCACAGGCCATCGGGCACCCTGTTCTCCACAGGATTTCGTCCTGATTTTGTATTCCGAAAGGAGAAATGGCAGCCCGGGCAATATCAAGAGAAATAAAATCCATTACCGGATACATCTCGCGGCAGTAAACACCGAGAGCTATGCCCCAGTACATATCCTTATTTTTACCAAATGTTGAAGGATCGGTACTTGCGAAATACAAATCGAGCTGCTCGGATGTCATTACTTTTTGCCCGGTTACGTGTTTGTACATCTTGTCGATCATCGCAGGGCCTCTTTTAGCGTATTCCATAAAACCGATAATATTGCCGACCCGCAACGTATAATCTTCAACCGACCGGATAAGCGGCGTCTTAACACCGGTTAAGGGATTTTTCACCTCAATGACGATCGGGTGCTTTTTGATATAATCCGTCACCGCATAAAATTTCTTTTCCAGATCCGGATAGGCAAAATTGCAGGCCTTCTGAGCTTTACAATCTTCAAACATTTGCTCAAAAACTCTTTGCATATTCAGATTTATATCGGTTGTATTGTTCGGATCTGATGTCGTCATCGGAGAATCCAGCACAAGACAGGCCGTTCCTTCAGTGTCCACCCTCATCAGGTCAAGCGCGAGGCGCGTACCGTAGGAAACGCCGTATACATTCCACTGGCTTATCCCGAGACTTTGCCTCAATTCTTTCAGATCCAGTGCGCTTTGGCGCGTATCATATCCCCGGATATCCGCACCGGCGGCCTTGAATTCGTCAAGACATTTGCGGATTACCAGTGGATCAGCCTTTAAAAACGTACTTAAGTCCTTACACATGATCGACGGATTGGAGTGGCCAAGCCCCCGCTGATCGAAGAAAATAAGGTCATGATTCCGCCGGAATTCAGGTTTATTGAATTGATCTATCACCTGCGTCCCTACGTTTCCGGGACCCCCATGCAGAAAAACCGTGGGCTTTCCGGCTGGTTTTTTATTCAAGGCCTTTAAAACAGCAACAAACACATCAATGAACCGGCTCTCCAGATTGTTGCGATTTTCCTTGACGGAGAGCAGATAACACTCCTGGCCAGCGATTGCCGGCAGGTCCCGGCAATCGCATTTTCTAAGATCGTATCCCGGAGCTTCACCGCTTTCCGCACAACAAACTCCCCCGAAGAAAATCAGCAAAATCAAAAAGGCCCGGTATTTCCGCATATTCATTCTTCCCCCTTAGTAACAAATAAATGAAGTTCACTCATTTCAGATTGGCTGATTATTTATGCCCACAGCCGGACTCGATTTTTTTTATCTCATCAAACAACCACTGATTTACCGGAACCGGAATATTGTATTTTTTGCCAAGCTCAATCACGCGACCCGCAAAAATACCCACTTCGGTTTTACGGCCTGCCTCCACATCCTGCAGCATGGAAGTTTTCCCCTGCGGACCCAGCGTGTCGATAACCGGATCAAAGCTGTGCACATCTTCGGCCGTAAGATTGACGCCTGCTTTCTGCGCCAGCGCGATTACTTCCCTCATGGCCGATTTCATCAGATTACGCGCTTCCTCCGATGTCTGAAATACACCATAGTTTGCGCCAAGGACGGCAGAAGCCTGGTTTACCCCTACATTAACCATAAATTTCCACCAGAGCATGCGCAGCATATCCGGCGGTGTTTCATAACCAATTCCGGCCTTCCCGAAAAGATCCTGAAGACGCTTTACCCGTTCGGAAAGAGATGTGTTTTCCATCTCTCCGAAAATCAGCCGGCCCTGAACGGTATATTTAACACGGTTTTCCTCCCTCAATGCATCAATCCCCAGAGCCACGCAGTATAGTAATTTTTCCCGTCCGTAGACTGCACCGATTTGCTCTTCGCTGTCGATACCGTTCAACACGGAAATAATAATAGTTTCCGGCCCCACGCAACTGTGCATCTGCCGGAGGGCGGTACTTAAATACCTGTCTTTAACGGCAACAATAATCAGATCGACCGGATGGTCGAATTCCTGCGGGCTGCGAACCGGAATAATGTAACGCTTGCCGTTCAGAATCACACCGTCCCGGCGGAGCCGCAAAAGACGCTGACCTTCCGCTAAAAAATAAACACACCGGGGGTCCATGTCATACAAATGCGCGGCATAAACCACCCCCAGCGCCCCTGCTCCGACGACCGCAATTTTATCAATAACCGCCTGCATGGAATTACTCTTGTTTTTTGATTTTTATTATAAACAGCTTGATAAACATAAGCAATCATGATTTTTCTTTTGCCGTAAATCAGGCAGACCGATTACGGACTGTTAATAATACCTACAGTCTATCAACTATTGCGCATGCGTTTTTCACCTGTTTAGTTATTGACACTAAATCATGTTTTTCCTATACTCCGTTTCCGTAAATTCAAATTTCATCATGCAGATCAGCGGCGAAAAAAGGATAAATGAAGGCGTTACTCGAAAAGTTTTTTGACCTTGAAAAAAACGGGACGACCGTAAAGACGGAAATCCTCGCCGGGATTGCCACCTTTCTGACCATGGCCTATATCATTGTCGTCAATCCCGGCATTTTGAAAAATGCCGGGATGCCTTTCTCCGGTGTTCTTTTCGCCACGGTTCTCGTCTGCACGTTTAGTTCACTTGCCATGGGCCTATATGCCAAACTGCCTTACAGCGTCGCTCCGGGAATGGGTATTAACGCCTTTTTCACCTTCAGTCTCGTTGTGGGATCAGGCATCCGCTGGGAAACGGCTCTGGGTGCTGTTTTCATATCCGGCATTATTTTAATGATTCTGTCGGCCACCAATTTCCGGACGGAAATCGTCAAGGCGATTCCATCTTCCGTCCGTAACGGCATGGCTGCCGGTATCGGCGTATTTTTGTCCCTCATCGGCTTTATCGCCGTAGGCTTTGTTGTGCCCGACAAGGATACGGTTGTGGGATTCGGCGGGCTGCATCCGAAAACGATTTTGTTTCTCGGGGGATTCATCTTAACCGCCGTTTTGGTCATCAAACGCGTCAAAGGAGCGCTCGTCATTGGGATTGCGGCCACATCACTTATCACCGCAGCAGCCTCTTATGCAGGAACGGCAACGGGATGGCTTTCGTCGCCGCTTATTATTCCGCCGGAAGGGATATTTTCCCTGCCCTCCTTTGAAGTTTTTCTGAAACTGGATATAGGAAGTGCTCTCTCCATCGGCATGATTCTTCCCATATTGTCACTGCTGATCGTTGATCTCTTCGATTCGGTTGGAACCTTTGTCGGTGTAGCCCAGGCGGCAAATCTCGTGGATAAGGACGGCCTGCCCGTCAATATCGGCAGAGCCCTTATGGCGGATGCTTTTTCCTCCGCTATCTCGGGACTCGCCGGCACTTCCTCCGGAACCGTATTCACCGAATCGGCGGCGGGCATCAAGGAAGGAGGCAGAACCGGTCTCACCGCCGTTGTCACGGGTCTTCTCTTCCTGCCCTTTATGTTCCTCTCGCCGGCACTCTCCTTCATACCGGCTGTGGCAACTGCACCTGTCCTGGTAATCGTGGGAATATATATGATGAGTCCGCTGGCGGATATTGACTGGAGGGACTTTGAAGAAGCCATCCCTGCATTTCTCGCCTTTGCGCTTATTCCGCTCACCTTCAGCATTACTCAAGGCGTCATTTGGGGATTGCTGTTTTATACCGTCATAAAAATCGCCTGTGGCAAAGCCCGGGAAATTCACAATATAGTGTACTTCATCGACGCTTTTACTCTGATCACGTTCGCCGCAGGGCCCAGGTAGAAATTTCTATTTAGTACACCGGAGGGCGGATATCATAGCCGGTTCCATCAGGCATGATTTCCACATTCCTGCCGTCGATAACCTTAATTTTTGTCAGATTGGCGGAAATTCTGCGTTTCCCGGCGTAGGCAAGAACTTCCTGAACCGTCTGGAAACGGGAAAGTTCCTTAAGCGTCATGATCTGGGGCAGAACCATTCCGATTTTTCCCGCTTCGTAATCCGCAAGCGCCATCCGCGGGCGCAACCACTTGTGATCGGTCAATTCCACACCATCACAAACGGCTATCTGGTTGCCGGGTACCTCGGCGGCAAAAAAGCGCACATCATAACGCAAAGGCAAAGCCTCGGGAGTAATCCAGTGAGAGAAGTATCGCAGGCTGTCCCCGGGAAGGACGATGTCTTCTGTCTCCAGGATCTGAGAAAATTTTATTTGCCCCTGGATTAATGCCCGTCGGTAATTCGCAAACCGTTCGCACTCCTTACCGGTCCGAATGGTGAGCGGTGAACCATCCTTTTTCCGGGCAATCAGTATCCCCACTTCTTCAAATGTCTCGCGGATTCCCGCCACAAAGGCGCCCAGTGCTTTTTCGGGATACGACATATCCGCAAATATCCGGGCAGCATGCCGTCTGTCTATTTCCGCAATGAAGCGCTCCACACCGGATGCGTAGTCATCAGAGTCGATCACTCCTCCCGGAAATACATGATAACCGGGAACAAAGCTGCTCTTGTGATGCCGGAACACCAGAAGCACTTCAATATCTTTTACACCCGGCTTTGGACAAGGTCTCAAGAGAATTACCGTCGCCGCTTCAGTAGAAATTGCCGTCATATCTGAATAGCCTGACGCACTTTACCTTTTATATTTCCCGCCATACGATATTCATTAATATAATCTATAATTTTTGAGTCTGCAAACTGGGTACCTTAAACACAATCTTTTTAACCTTACTCGTTTCGTTATTGATCTTTAACCCCGGGACATGGCCGTCCTGCGGGAAAAATATCGCAAAAAAACCTCTTTTCAAAGTCAGCAGATCAACCTTACAGGCCAGTTTTTCATAATCTTTTTCCTGATCATAAGCCGTGATAATTTCCGCCTCATTCTTGGGACAAATGCCGATCTGTTCCACACCTTCGATAATTACCTGAATATCTATATATTTCTTATGGCATTCGATGAACGTATCCGTAAGATCTTTCGTTTCATACTCATCGACAATTGCCTGAATTCCGTCCGCCAGACTTATTTTGCCCTTTTTCAGGGCGGCCATGTTCTCGCTTTTAACGAATTGGAAAACAATCTGAAATAACGGGTTGATCTTTACATAAGCCTGAAAATTATCCAACGAATCGTAGATCATCTTTTCTCCCCTGTTCAGCAATTATAAATAATGTGTATTCTCCTCACTGTTCTTCGAATTTCCACTGCGGACACAATTCCGATGATCCCGGCTGATACTTCCGGCAAATCAACGGACGAGTTTCATAGATGGAACAAAAGCATTCTTTTCCGGTATTAGACAGGAAAGGGCATTCATACGGATGAACACCTGTTTCCGTAGAAGCCATTCTGTCACCCGCCCAGACGAGATGGCGTTTTTCGATGACGTTTAAGATATCCTGTCTGTTTTCGGTGCTCCAGCGGTTAAAATCTTCAGACACGGCATATGCGGTAAAATCAACAAAACAACACCTCCCGCACCGCAGGCAGGAAAACGTTGCCGTCATATTTTATTCCTCCGGCCTTTGGTTATGTTGTCGATTGTACCACAAACAGCTATTTTGCTCATCATAATTGATGATCAGCAGAAACAACAATATATCAATCCGGAACAACCATTACCGGCTATAGTCGTCTTTTTTGCGAGCAGGGAATGCAGATCCGCCGCCCGGAACTTGCTTTTTTCATTCTGGACGACATCGTCATCTCACCGCAGACGGCGCAGGGCTCGGACGGCGCAAGCCGGGCATAAAGAGGCTCAGTGAAAGGAATTGGAACGGTGGTAAATATTTCAGCAAATGGTCGCGCAAGCAGATCTTTGATTTTCAGGTTTTTGAGTTGCCGCCTTTTTTCTTCCGATGCGGTACCATCGGCAACAGCCGCATCCAAAAGGTCAAACAGTTTTTTGTCTTTACCAGTATAAACATAGTGTGTCTTGCGGGAAAACCGATAAGCCTGACCTTGAGAACGGCTCAATACCGTATAAGCATTTTTTCCGAAATCTTGAATTATCAGATTACCCTTGCCCGCCACAGTGCCCAGCAGCACCTGAAGGGCATCGACGGCACAGGAATCGTTTTCACAAACGGCGACCACTTCCTCATCACGGGAACGCTTAAGTTTCATCAACTTCATCGCTTCTTTGGCAACCCGGTAACCATAGATGAGACCGGGACAGATATGTCCGTGAAAGTCCACGCATCTTTTGAGATCAGCGGGCATACTTGGTTTACTTTCTCTTTGTATCATAAAATCCATATAGCTGCACGGCATGATCAGAAACACCCGGGCTTCTGCCAATTTCCGATGCGTTAAATATCCGATAATGATAATGCGTCGGCATTTTCCAGAAATGAAAATTCGACATGTCACGACGATTTTTCATGATCAATCAAGCGGCTTTGCTGAACTTATTCAAATGGTCTTCAACACATACTTCTCCAGAGGAAAGCGCGGTCTCGCCTTCGGCGATTGGTCCGGATAGCCGACCGGCAGAAGCACGACAGGGTAGATATTTTTATCCAGTTGCAGCCACTCGGCTACTTTCCCGCTGTCAAATCTGCCCAGCCAGCAGCTGCCCAAGCCAAGATCAACAGCCTTAAGAACGATGTGTTCCACCGCAATGGCCACATTCATCGCCAGGTATGCCTTGACGGCATCTGCATCCCGGATAGCGCTCGGTGTTTTCATCACATTGCTGTTTTCCATCTCCACGCCTTCAAAGACCCCGTCTTTTATTAACTCCTCAATGCGGCTGTCTCTTACTGAAAGCGCCGTCAGATCGGCGCAGCAGACAAAGATAATCGCAGCTTTGACCATGAACTTATAGGGCGAATAGCGGCATACGGCCTCTTTGGCTGCGGCCGACTGCAAAATAATAAAGCGGGCCGGCTGTAGGTTTGATCCGGAAGGCGCCAGTCTTGCCGCCTCCAGCAGAATGTTTATCGTTTCCGCCGAAATATTCCCCGGCCTGAATTTACGTATGCTCCTTCTTTCCGCAATAACCTGCGATAATTCCACTTTACCGCCTCCCTGAAACTATTATGATCTGAATTTACACCCTTTATTCCCCGCAACAGGGAATTTATTCGTAAAACCTGGCTACCTTCTCCAGTTTTTCCCGTGAAGTTTGGAGCTGATTGACGGAATTGCCTGAATCTATGTACCCGATGGGGATACCAAGAATTATCAATTTGGAATCCGGAATATCCAATATCTTTCGTATAATATCAGGATAAAACACAGTCTGGATGGCAGGAATCGATCCCAATCCATACGAGGTGGCCAGCAGCAGAATATTTTGTGTGATCAGGCCGCAGTCAAACAGGTTCCATACATTTGTCGTACCGTCTGCCAAATAAAAAGAACGTTCGATCATGATATAAATACAACTGGGGGCGCCCCATAGTCTATGGGCCTCTAATCCGAATTCAAAACGTTTTTGTTTATCTTCGCGCGCTATTCCCAGTTTCTCCAAAATCCCGGCCATAACCGCAGCTTGTCTTGAGCTCCAGGGTTCAGGATATTTCCATGGTATAGGCACATCAAGACAAGGTTTATTTTTTGCATTTTCCAAACATGCCTGTTTGATAGCCGCGAGCTTTGTTCCGCCGGCTACGGCAATCTCCCATGGCTGGCTGTTGGATGCCGACGGTGAACGCAAAGCAGCCTCAACAATTTTTCTCAACACGTCCTGAGGCACAGGGTCCGGTTTAAAGCTTCGAATTGATCTTCTTTTATTGATAGTTTCAATAATATCCATTGCAGGTTCTCCTAATGTTTAATTGGCGGTTTCTAATTGTTGATAGTTTGATAAATCATCTTGTCTACGTTGAAACTATAAGAAACTAAATCTCTGATGTCAAGGGAATCTTGGCCGCAAACGTCCTCATGGCCAAGGTTGGAAGCAAGCCCCACATATCACAAATGGCCTTTGATATATAGGGCATAAACACCATGCCGACCCTTGACGTATTCTTTAAGAATGCCCTGATAGTTCTCCAGCGCCGCGCGGGAAATATTTTCCAGATGTTGACTGACTAATTGCCCTTTGTTCGACGGCATGTTTTTACCTCTTAAAGTTATTGGCTCGTAAGCGTATAAACCATATCACCGACAAAACGCCGGACTGATTCATTTTGACAAACTGTTTATAGACATGTGTATCGTCATTAAGCAAGGGTTGCATCACTTTTCCGAGTTCCTGGTCATGGGCTATGCGCGCTTTATACGGTGTGTTTTCTTTGGCATCCCGGTAGGCGGTATCGGAGGCAACCTTGGGAGCAAAATTTCAATTGTACCTGTTCCCTTTATTTATAATCACCGAGATTTATTTTTACTTTCTACGCAGAACATCCAACACCACCCAATCACCCGGGAAACATTCATAGCGCCACGTTGTCCAGCCGTTCATGGCACGACCCGTAATTGCGGCGGCCGCAGTCGAAGGAGAATTATAAATTTTTCCTTTATAGAAAATTGTACCATCTTTGCGTACAGTGGCTTTGTACAATTTGCTTTTATACCAGAATCGAATTTCAAACTTGTCTTTTACATAAGGCGTTAAAACTGCTTTAAATCCTTTTTGCCCAGTTACTTTAGGTTTCACTGTTTCAGCAATTTTTTTTAAGCCAAGTTTAACCAATTCCTTTTGCTGCGCTTTTGTAACTGCCTTTTTGAATATCGGTTTCAAGTTCTCGGCTTTGATGAAATTACCTGATATTCTGTTACCCTTCGGTGATGCTATTTTCAGGATGAGAGTTTCCAGTTCATGCAGATGAGAGTCGTTAATGGTGAGATAAACGCTGAAGCTGTCCCATGTTTGAGCATGGCGATCAGTTAAATGTGATTTGAGCCTGTTGCGCAGATTGGAAGCCAGCCCTACATAATATAAATGGCCCTTGCTATACAGAGCATAAACACCGTGTCTTCCCTTGACGTATTCTTTAAGAATGCCCTGATAGTTCTCCAGCGCCGTCCGGGAAATATTTTCGAGATGTTGACTGACTAATTGCCCTTTGTTTGCCCGCATGCATATTACCTCTTAAAGTTATTTAGATACTCTTTACCATTTTAAAAAATCAGACGGTTATTTCCACACCAAGTTTTTTTATCTCTGCCCTTATCCATTTTTCTGCAATTGCTTCATCTTTTTCAATCGCCATTTCCACGCCACGCTTGGCGATATCGAGAAGATGTTTTGACAATGCTTTAGCATTTAAAGATTCTAACATTGTTTTTTCAATTTCATCCTGCCGTAACTTAGAAATAATGGGAATTATAAATTTTCTTATATCATACGGATAAACATATTGCTGAGCCATTCCCCGAGAACAACGTCTTGTCATTTGTTTGCCAACTTCACTATTTAAAAAAACAAGTAAATAATATGGATTAATTTTTTCTTGATCCGGCCTGATAAGCGTTAGAAAGCTTCCTATCGTTGCCTTGATATTTGAATTGTAAATATTGGCTTTCCCTATGTAAGCACCTACTGAATAGAGAATTATGTCATTACTCTGTAGTATATATTGTTTATTATTTTTTATAAAAATATCAGTTGTATAAAGAGCTTCAGGGTCTTCCCAGAAATTATCACTCGGAAAATAATTACCAAGATGTTTCTGAGTAACTACAAACGTTTTATTATTTAGGTCTTCAGCGCCATACGGTGGATTCGACGGATGCCCAATTAACTTTGTTATATTTTCCAATATTTCTACCTTGGTGTTCTTCTCAAACAAGTTCTTAATTTCTTCATATTTAGGCTGGAAGTATTCGGCGTCGATGCGTTCGCTTGTCTGCGTGTTGGAGAAATTCTTAATAAAGGAAAGCCGATGCTTTGGTTTCCAATTTACGAGACCAAGTTCGGCAAGAAGTATTTGCTCGGCTTGCTGATACAGTGTTTGACTGACCCCAAGACCATTGAAATGTAAAATCATTAGTTCGCTAAGAATTCGACAAAATGAATCATTGAATTTAGGTATGGCAAGGTCTTTTAAGTAACTTGTCGAAAGTGTTAATTGTCCAGTTCCACCAGTAACTCCTCGATCAATTATTGATTGACCAACAGATGATGTTAAGTATACAAATGCTGCAAAGGGCGATAACATATCATTTAATCTTATAAGCCCCAAGTTCCTACTGAATATCGCTTTCTGATCAGAATAATAGATCGCAATTTTGCCAGTAGATCCTGCTCCTTTTAAAGTTATTATAAGATCATTTTTTCTTAACTTAAACCTGCTTAACTTTTCAAATTCTTTTTGATTAACCATATCTGAGTCATTAAAATTCAATGTCCCGTCAGCTATGTTCCGCCCCGTTAAACAAGGTATCCCTTCAGTAGAAAATTTTGGATTTGGCCCTTGAGTTATCCAAATAGAGCCTCTTGACAATTTTACTGTTTTCAATCGTCTAATTTTTTCTAAAAGCTTCTCTACTTGAAAATATTCGGCATCAAGTCTGAGGCTTTCAGATGATTTTCTGACCTGTGAAAAAGGTATTATCGAGTATTCCATTGATCTCCAAAAACTAATTTTTCTTTTTGCCCAAAATCAATTCCCATCAGCGTTCCTATCCTGCAAAAGAAACAGTTCGCGCAGTTTTTTCTGCAATATTTTCTTGGGTATTAATTTTGTTTTATATTCGGCGATAAGCGTAGGCGAAAGATTACGGCTAAGAGCATACTCCACCACTTCATCGTTCTTTGATTTACATAAA
>MVRV01000119.1 GCA_002068015.1 Smithella sp. PtaU1.Bin162 | reverse complement strand
CGTATTTACGGGAGACACGGAGGCGCTGCTTGCGGCGGAGGAAATCCGCAAGAATTATCTGGAAGTGTAGCGGCTTAATGATCAAACGAACAACACAAAAAGGGAGGTGTTTTATGAGGAGAAAGATTTTAGTAGCTGTAAGCATTTTCTTTATGGCCTTGATGCTGGGGATGCCGATGGGCACAATGGCGGCCGAGGATACCATTAAAATCGGAGTAACGGAACCTCTTTCCGGAACATTCAAGGATATTGGTGAACGTTATGCAGAGGGTGTAACATATGCGGCTAAGGTTATTAATGAAAGCGGCGGGCTTTTGGGCAAGAAGGTGGAAGTTGTTCTGATTGATTCGGAACTGAAGCCGGATGTAGCCACACGCAAGGCGCAAAATCTGATTCTGAAAGACGGTGTTAAATTTTTCACCGGTGGCACGGGAAGCTCGGTCGGCGCAGCAATGCAGCAGCTGGCGGAAAGACAAAACGTTATTATGATCAGCTATGGAATGGCGGCGGCCAGTATGACCGGCGAAAAGTGCAATAGAAATTTCTTCCGTAATTGTGCCAATACGGATCAACAGTCCTATGCGTTGGCCGATTATATCGGGAAAAAAGGTTATAAGAAGATCGCCATCATTGCGCAGGATTACTCTTTTGGTAAAGAAGCATTGGCTGCTTTCAAGAAAAAGCTTGCTCAGGTTAATCCCCAGGCAAAAATTGTTGTTGAACTCTATCATCCGGCCGGGACAAAAGACTATGCTCCCTATGCCAGCCAGATAATTGCCGCTCAACCGGATATTATTTTTACGCCAAACTGGGGCAACGACCTGACGCTGCTGCTCAAGCAGGGACGCCCCATGGGCATGAAGCAGAAGATATTTTCCTATTACATTAATGATGAAGTCACAATACAGGCGTTGGGTGATGATAATCTGATGATCGGTAATATGGGCGCCGAGGTTTACACGCTATCCATTCCTACAAAGAAGAACGAAGAATTTGTCTCCAGGTTCCATAAGGAAAAAGGATATTATCCGACCTGGCTGCGTGGGAAAGCTTACATTTCCACCATGTTCTGGGCAGAAGCGGTCAAAAAAGCTGGATCTGCCGATGTCGATGCCGTAATCAAAGCCTGGGAAGGACTTACCTATGACGGACCTGCCGGCCTCTGGACAATGCGGGCCTGCGATCACCAGGCGCAGATGCCTCTCTGGATTGTAGAGATTGCCAAGGATAATAAATTTTTCAAACATGCTTTTGAAGTGCCGGCGGGTGTCGCCGCGGCAAAAGATGTAGAAGTGTCTTGTGCCGAAACAGGCTGCAAGATGAAGAAGTAAATCAAGAAAAATGATTTGAACGGTGATCAGGGCATCCCGGAAACCATCAGGAATCCGGGATGCCTTTTGATAATTTAAAAAATGCCAATCCCATAGATAATCTATTTGCTTTAAACCGGCTAATCCTAATCAAATCGGTGGTAAACTTGACATATTTGTTAAAGCGGCATATTATTAAATAAAAAAATTAGTAAAATCAACGGAGGAGATGAGGATGGCAATTCTTACAATATCACGTGAAGCCGGCAGCGAAGGCTCACAGATAGCGGCCGCAATCGCTGAAGAACTGGGATATGATTTACTTGATAAGGGAAAAATCATTGCAAAATTGAAGGCGGACGGTGTTAGGTGGGAAGAAATGGCGGAGGATTGGGATGAGCATGTGCCCAGTTTTCTTGAGAAGCATGATTGGCAATACAATGGCTTTGTTGCTCTCACGCGGAGCCACATACTGAACTGTGCGCTCGGCGGGAAGGCCGTTATTATGGGGAGAGGTGGAAATTTTCTTCTCGAGGGTGTGCCCAATGTGCTCCGTGTACGCATTATGGTTCCTCTGGAAATAAGGCTTGAGTGTGCCGCCAACGATCAAACCTTCTCTGTTTTGAGCGGACTTGATGCAGAGACCGGGCGTAAGCTCCTTAAGCAGGCTGATGCCAAAAGCTCCAACTATATACGCTCGGCTTTTGGAAAGGATTGGAACGATCCTCTCTTATACGATATTGTTTTCAATATGCAATATTTGAGTAATGCGGAGATCATGGACGCGATTAAGCTTTTGCTTGCCCAAAAAGATAAGACTGCGATGAAGGACTCCAAATGTAAAGATTTGCTGGCCAGGCGTGCGCTGGCTGCGAAAATTAATGCCGCTATCGCTACGAATCCATCTTTCATGATACCGACTCTGGAAGTTCTCAATGTCGGAGAAACAATTGTCGTGAAAGGTGTGGTTATGAATGAAAAACAGCATGTAAGCATTGAAGAAGAAGCACGGAAAGTTGCCGGTAGCGAGCCGATAAAATTTGAGCTGCGTCATCGTCATCATAGTCATTAATTCAGGTTTTTTATACGAACCGGAAGAAGACAAGATGGGCCTTTTAGTCAGGGGGCCCATTTTTTTTACTTTTCCAATGATTGCTCTCTTTTACTGGAGGGCTTCTCTCGCAAAACTTCAAAAACAGCCAGGCCGGCAAAACAGATGATACCGGCTAAGACCACAGCCCAGAAATATGACCCTGTTACATCATAGATGCGGCCGCCTGTTATGGGTGCAATCATTCCCGCTAGGCTGTTGCAGAGGAATACCAGAGGATAAACTTTTCCGAACAATTCAACGCCGAAAATGCGGCTGACCAGCGAGGCGTAAAGAACCATATTGGCGCCAAAATTGAAACCGGCGATGGCGGAAAAAATAAAGAAAAGGGCGGGAGTGTCTATAAAAAATGCCGCCAGGATGAGAGCGGTGGCCTGGATAAGGAGAGAAAGGCGAATGGCTGTTTCCTCCCTCCATTTTTGCGCCACATAACCCCAGCCAACACGGCCGAAGGCGTTAAAGAACGACATAACGGAAACACCAATGGCGGCCACATAAACCGTCATGCCCCAGCGAAGACCTATGGTTTTGAGATTGCTGATTACGAGCATGCCGGCAAAAAGACCGCAAAACATGGGAAGAAACATCATCCAGTAAGCCTTTGAGTTAAAGACAGAAAGCAGCCTGATTTTTTCCGGAAGCTCTGATTTTGTTCTGCCGGCCGGTACGTTGAGCCCGAGGGAGGCAAACCAGCCGACTGCGAGGAAGATGACGCCGTACAGCTTGAATATTTCCGCAAGCGACCAGCCTCGTCCAAGCAGAAATTCCGCGATAAAAGCGAAGCAGACGGCGCTCAGGGCGAATCCGGCCACGGTTACTCCCGTAGCAAGAGCTTTTTGAGCGGAGAATGCTTTCTGTGCAGCATAAATGGGACAGCCGTAGGCAATCCCCAGTCCTGCACCGGAAATTATTCCGATACTCAATATCAGACATGCCGGCGTAAGCGGAAGGAATCCGGCCAGAAGAAACCCCGTGCCGAAAAAGACGGTACCGATAATACCGGTCTTCGTAGTTCCCAGTCTGGTAAGCAGTCTGCCTCCGAGAAGAAAGGCAAGTGTAAAAACAAACTGATAGATGGAGAATACTGACTGGCTGACAGCCATGGAAAAACCATGATGGGCGCGTAATTCCTGGGCTATAATAGACCAGCTATAGTTCACGCCAAGACAGAGGAACAGTAAAAACGAGGAGGCAAGGACAAGATATTTAGAGGCCGTCATGGAGCAATCTTTCGGTCTGATGATGGAAAATAGGAAAAAAGAAGGATTGGCCGGTAAAGACAAATCCTTCTATACTATGCGGACTTAAAGATTCAGTCCCTTTTTGATCTTTTCGATCATGACTTTTTCCGGTTCGGTATAAACTCCATCCACCAGACAAAGCCTGCGGGCGATACTCAAAGCCTCCATACGTTCATCCTTATCTTTGATCAAGACGGATAAGGCATGGAGAGCCTTATCTTCGTCAGCCTGAAGAATTGCTGTTTGCTCCTGCATAATTCTTTTAAACTGGGCCGGCCGCAGTTTGGATAAAATTTTGTGAGTTCTCGCAATTTCAGTGGCGATTTCGAAATGCCGTCTTTTAACATGTTCGCCGGATCGGGCAACGGCCATATAAATGCGGATAAGACCGGCGGCATGGCCTCCTTCTTCCATAGCCAGCAGGCGCCGGTCATAATCGGCGCGTTCATGTTCCGGTATTTCCTCATGCTTTTCTTCTTTAGCCGGGGGGAAGAACCAGCGCAGCCAATCGCTGCCGTAAATTTGTTGAAACAGCTGCTCCTGCCGGCGATCGCGGTAATCGCGGTAAGTATCAAGAACACCGGCGATATATTCGGAAATACCTTTCTCCATGATCAGAAAAGGATTGTCTTGGGCTACCGGCTTGCGGTTCTGACGGGCGAGGGAAGCGATGTTTTTTACGGGCCTCATCAGCGGATTGATGTCGGCAAAGATATATCTCTGCAGGCGCAGCGGATGCAGATAACGGAGTATTTCCGCCGATAACTCCGTAGTCCAGAGCTTCACCCAGGGACGCATGAACAACTGATACATCTTGTCGTTGGCTTCAGATACTTTGGAAACAACACTGAAATCAGCTTCATCTTCCGTGCCGTCGTCATAAGAGGCAATATCGGCAAATGTCCGCGGCTCATACTTGGTGTGGAATTTACCGCTGATAATATCTCCTTCGATAACCATCTCATAGAGGCCGGGCGGTAAAAAATCGATCATGTCAATATTGCCGATGATCTCTTTATGTTCCTTTTTGGCAACGGAGCCGGCGACGAAAATTCCCAGATGGCCGATATCTTTGTGGACGATGTAAATAATGACCTGCCCGTGTCTTTTAATATCATCTACGGAACTGTAAACTCGGGGAATCCAGTTGAGTGCCTGCTGGGCGGGAGTAATATTGTCACCCATCGATGCAAAGACAAGAATTGGATTGCGAATATTTTTGAGACTGACTTTTTTATCTTCGCTCAGTTCCAGTTCACCGCGCTCCAGCTTATTGCCGACGAACAGATTGTTCACAATAAAGTGTATTTCATCGCTGTTCAGCATGAAGAAGCCTCCCCACCATCGTTCAAAGGCAAGAAAACGATCTTCTTCGTTATCCAGCTGTGAATACACATAATACTGCTTGTTCCAGAAAGTATTGGCCGGATTGAGCATTTCAAAATTTAAAACGAGATTGGCGCCGTCAAAAACGCCGTTGCCCAGATCACTTAAGAATGAATTCATCCAAACACCGCCGCCGAGCCCTCCCTTATAACGCATGGGGTTTACTCCGGCAACACCGCTCCAGTAAGAAAGAGGTGCTCCATTGAGCACCAGGAGCCCTGAAACATCGGGTCTGTCCGCACAAACGAGGGCCGCCGCCCAGCCGGCCTGACAGTTACCCATAATAGCGGGGGCATCAGCGTCAGGATGGAGCTCTGCGACTTTTTCCATGAATCGTTCCATCGCCGCTATGACATCCGCCATAGTCTGTCCGGGAATGGGATCAGTGTAAAACAGAATGAAATAAACAGGGTGACCGTGCTCCAGCGCCATGCCTATTTCCGAATCACGCTTGGAGCCGCCGATACCGGGGCCGTGACCGGCGCGGGGATCGACAATGACAATCGGCCGTTTGGGCTTGGGGATGTGTTCCCTGTTTTTATGACGGCGATCAATTTGTTCGGGTGTCTCATTTTTTTTTCGGCGGTCGGAAATTCTGACGAGTGAGTAATTGACGGGTCGTTTAAAGTTTTTGGCGTTAAGAATCAATTCATAATTGAATGTCAGAACCGGCGGCTGGCCGCTGCGGATATGTTTGATGTAGTTATTGCCCCGCTTGCGGAGAACATCGGTGAAAATAATCGCACGCTGCATTGAATCTGCAATATATTCGTTTAGATGCTTCTGCCAGGCGGATAACTTTTCGGTCTCTTTTTTATCGGGCTCGATGGCCATGAGATATTCTCCTTATGCTAACATATCGGTATTTATTATGAATACTTTAATGCCGCAACTCTCCGGTGTCAAGACAAAAACAGGCCGGTAAGAAGCACATAATATGTCCGGTTTAAAAATTACTGAAACAGAAGGTACACTATTAAACCAATAGAGATATTACAGAAGAACTTACGGACAATGCTTTTACGGAATATTTTATGGAGAGCATCCGCGATGGGTGCCTGAACGTAAACCGGTTTTATCTCCGGATGATGTCCGTAATAAAATTGAACTCAGGAAAACCAACCTTGTAACTGATATGGTTTTTTGAGTAAACCTCAGATACAATTCATTCCTTCGAGATTTGTATAAATTTCGGATTGAGCATCAATTTTTAAAAATATATATTAACATCAAATTATATAAGCTTTTTTCAATATGGTTTTAGCAGAGATATATTCCCGGTTTTATTCCTTTATGCCGGCAATTTTCTTGGCCAGTTTCTTCTTCTGCTCCAGATTTCCCTGACGGGCGATCATAATCCGTTGGGCCTGGGGAGAGCCCGCTCCGTGCATCGATTCCGTCCTGTAGCCTACCGCTGCCGTTCCCAACGTCAAGTTCTCGACCAGACGCATGATCCGGCATCGATCTTCCGTCGTTACATTTGCCTTTCCTTGTAAATATTTTTCCAAGACTTTACCTATTTCCGGATGTTTCATATCCTTCTCCGACGCCATCGTTACCATCATTCCGCCGGCAATATCTTCCGCCAGCCGGCAAATTTCATAGGGAAACCTTGTCACGTTCTGCTTACACACATTTGCCAGGAGTAGATCGATTAGGTAAGTACCGGACGCCGTCTTGTGTCCTTGAGCTGAGCAGGCTATTCCGCAGGAATACAATGTTTCGTTTAAATGGGTCATCTCGATGAGTTTGTCTTTTACATGGGATGCATTGGCCGCACCATTGTAATCGGCCGCCAGAGCCGCGGCCCCGATCAGTACATCGCCTACGCCCACCTTGCAGCCGCCATAACTTTGGCGATGGTATCCGGCAAAACGTTCCACCAGCATGCCGCTGAACTCATATTCTCCGCACATCAAAACATTGTTCCAGGGAATAAAAAGATTGTCGAATACCATTAAGGCCTCATGGCCGCCGAACTGTGCATTTCCCAAATCAATCTTCACACCTTCCAGCTTACGTGTATCGCATGATTGTCGGCCATAAATGTAGAAGATCCCTTTCGCATCTGCAGGCGCCACAAACGATACCGCATAATCGGCATCGTCCTTCCCCATCGCTATCGTCGGCATCACCAGCACCCAGTGCGAGTTCACCGCCCCCGTCTGGTGAGCCTTCGCCCCGCGCACCACGATTCCCTGTTCGTTTTTTTCCACAATATGGACGTAGAGATCCGGGTCGGCCTGCCGGCGGGGAGACAAACCGCGATCGCCCTTCACGTCCGTCATAGCTCCGTCCACTGTAAGATCATCTTTCTGAACCATTTTCAGAAATTGAATAAACCGTTCATGATAATTAGTTTCCAGTTTTTTATCCATTTCAAAGGTTGTGCTGTCTACTGCGTTCATGGCATCCATTCCCACACACCGCTGAAAACATGATGCCGTCTGTTGACCCAGCAGTCGCTGCATCTTCACTTTTTTGACCAAATCTTCCGTGCTCCGGTGCAAATGAGTAAACCGGTTGATCTTTTTACCCGTTAAATGTGATGTCGCAGTCATCAAATCCTCATACTGGGAATCCTGGGCCAAAGCATAGGTCATCTTCACCGAATTCATCGAGGGTCTGATAATCGGATGATCCACGGGATTTTTAACCAGTTCTCCCAACAGGTATATTTTGAAATTCATTTTACGCAAACTCGCTTCGTACTGTTCCGGAGTCTTCATTATTTTTTTCCTTCATATTATTTATCATTATAAGTTTACGATAATGGTTTCTACGCCACGGTCACCACCTCGGCGGGAGCCGTATGCCTCCAAAGGCTTGGTTACGCATAAACAGTATGTCACTTCGAGTACCGGATGCTCCGGCGGCATGTCCAAAAGCAACGGCTCTGCCAATAATATGCGGCGATAAATTATTCCGATTTCATCTTTTCTCAGTCCACGCATACTATGGCCGCATCAGCCTGGGCCAGTCCGCCGCATATTGCACAGATGCCCATTCCTCCTCCGCGTCGGCGCAATTCATTGATCAAGGTCATCAGTATCCGGCCACCGCTGGCGCCGATCGGATGTCCGACAGCAATAGCTCCGCCGTTGACGTTGGTTTTGTCTTTTAATTCCTGCCATTTTTTATCGTTGCCTTCGGAAAGAATTCTGGTAGATGTCAGTGGTACGGCGGCAAAGGCTTCATTGATTTCGATGAGTTTCATATCGTCCAGCGTGAGACCTGTTTTGACCAGAGCCTTTCTGATGGCATAAGCCGGCGCTTCAGCGAGTCCGTTTGCCTCGTGGGCAATACTCTGAACGGTAAGAATTTTTGCAAGCTTTTTCGTTCCATGTTTTTTCGCTGCTTCATTGTTCATGATAATCAAAGCCGTCGCCCCGGCATCGAGCCCCGGAGCATTACCGGCGG
>MVRV01000118.1 GCA_002068015.1 Smithella sp. PtaU1.Bin162 | reverse complement strand
GCCACCTTTGAAGCAGCAGGAGGCTGAAAATCCATTACATTAGGATACCAGCTTTCCAAAGGCTATGTCGGTAAAGGCTAAATAAAGTGCAAAAACAGATATAACATTGAAGGAAGAATAAAATTATGAATAACAAGGGTTTTACGCTCATTGAAATAATTGCCGTGCTGGTTATTCTGGGTATTTTGGCGGCAGTAGCGGTTCCCAAATACCTTGATATGGCTGCGGAAAGCCGCCGAAAGGCCGCCGAGGGTGCCATCGCGGAAATAAAAGGCCGCCTGTCGCAGGCCCAGGGTAAGTATATATTGGCCAACGGTGCGGCTCCCACGAGTCCGCAACTTTATACTTACGCTACTACGGGCACCGGTGCCTATAACAGTGTGGCTAATCTGAACAATGTGGGATCAGATTTTACCGTAACAACATCCGGTGCCGGCGCGCCGATTTCAATAAGTGTTACGGCGGTACAAGGCTCTGCAGTAAGTGTCAGCGGCTCGTTTACGGCAGCAGGAGACTGATGAGGGGAAAGTTGACCTCTATTAACAAATAGTTTTCCAGAATTTACGAATCAAGCCGGTAGTTCTATTACCGGCTTGATTATTTTTGGAGAACCACATGCAAAATATATATAATTATCATAACTCCAAAGGATTCACTCTGATTGAAGCAATTGCCGTTTTGATAATTATCGGCCTTCTTGCCGTCATGGCTATTCCCAAATATATTGACTTAATCGACGATGCGCGTAAAATGGCGGCGCAACTTGCCGTTTCAGAAATAAAATCCAGGTTGTCCCAGGCGCAGGCTAAATACATGATGACCAACGGCGGCAGGGCGCCGAATGGGGGAACTCTTTATACTTATGCAATAAACAGCGCCCAGTACGGCCCGGATCTCGCGAATGTCGGAGACGATTTCCACATATTCGTTAATATTGGGGCAAATTCTCAAATTCAAATTACCGTGGATAAGGTGCAAAAGGAAAAAATTCCCGATATTGTAAGTTACTTTAAGGCAGCCGGCGATCTGTAAGTTGTAAATATTTTTGGTAATCTGCAGGAACCACTAATGAAAATAAATAATGCGCGGGAATTGCTGTACAATAAAATTACTGAAAATAAATATTATTTATATTCATTGATTTCCCTATTTCTCCTGATGGTTATATATTATTTTATAACCTGGCCGATCGTCGGATATGATACCGATTTATGGTATCATCTTTCCGGAGGAAGGTATTTCTGGCAAAACGGAACAGTACTTAAAGACGCCTTCTTTTCCTACATTACACCTCCCAAGGAATGGTACAATTATTACTGGTTATTCCAGGTTATTATTTATAAATTGTTTCAATGGTCGGGGTATTACGGCCTGATTGTTTTCCGATGTATTATCTATTGTTTAACGCTGTTTTTTATCGGCTCTTTTTTTATTCGCCAAAAAGAAAATCAAACCTTTCTCCTCACCGGCGTTTTCCTTTCCATCTGTTGTGCGGTGGTGATTTTATACCGCGAACTTCTGGTGCGCCCTCATTTGTTTTCCTATCTGTTTATCATTCTTTTTCTCTATATTCTGGAATATAAGCGGGATAAAATATGGCTGCTGCCGGTTTTGGGGGTTCTATGGTCGAACATTCACGGCATTGAATATCCGGTCATGTTTTTAATTGTTTTTGCCTATCTCGCGGAAGTTTACTATCATCAAATACGAAAAACAAATAAATATCAATTTGCCGGCAAGAAAACCAAGTGGCTTTTGATTTCGGTATTTTATACGGTTTTTTTTACTCCCCGGATAATTGAATTGATAAAGATCCCGTTTGCGGTTTCTTTTCAGAATGCCGCCTATCAGCATCTTTACGTTCAGGAATTGCTCAATGTGCCGGTCAGTAAATATTTTATCTTTGCTCCCGTTACAATCAGCGGTTTTATTGCCACTGCCCTTAACGTTATCGTCCTCTTTACCGTGGTCTGTTTTTTATTTTGTCTCTGGAAAAAACGATTAAGGATCAGTCACGGCATCATCTTTGTGTTTTCCTGCATTTTATTGGCTCAGCACATCCGGTTTAGCTATGAGTTTACATTGCTTTCCATTCCTTTAATGTGTCACGGTTTGTCCTTAATGACGGTAAACAACAGACTTCCCCGCAAAATAGCCAATACCGTGCTGCCTTTCGTGGTGATTTTTATCCCTCTTCTGGTCTTCAATAACGTGCTGGGCAACAGACCGTCTTATCCGTTTTCACAATCCAATCTTCCTACGGGAGTTGTAAAGTTCCTGAACAGCCATGCCAGGGGGGGGAAAATCCTCAACGAATCGAATACCGGGGGGTATTTGCCCTGGGCTCTGAATCCGGATTTCAAGATATTCATGGATATGCAGATGACTATTTTCAGCGATCTGGATTTTGCACTGTCCAGCAAAGTATTTGCCGATGTTACTGTTTTTAAAAAATTTATTCGGGAATATGATCCTTCGTTTATAGCCGTTTCTCTGCAGCGGCCTTATTTTAAGAAAGTTATTGAACAAAACGGCGGACAGTTTGTGCCCGTGTTTTTCGATACCAAGGAAGCCTTGTATATAAAAAAATCGCAGTACGAAGATTTAGCCCGCAAATATGAGTTGAAAACAATTGATCCATTTAGCTACCGGGAAATAAGGTATAATGATCAGAAAAAAGAAAAATTAAAAGAAATGCAGGATGAAGCATTGAGAATGTTTGCTCAGGATAAAATTAATTACGGAGCCAATCACATTCTGGGCAGCATATCAATTGTTCAGGGGAATTATGAAAAGGCAATGACTTATGCGGAAACGCTAATCGAAAACTATCCGGATCTATCTCATGGCTATGCCTTAAAAGGCGACGCTCTGTTTGGAGTTGGAAAGTACGCGGAAGCTTCATTACTCTATAAGAAAGCCCTTGATATGGGACAGACATCCTCGGGCGAAAATGTATATAGGAATTTGTATGCCGCCTATATTAAATTAAAAGAATATAAAAAAGCTTATAAATTGCTTTCTCAGTATGTTAATCCTTTCACCATTAATGC
>MVRV01000117.1 GCA_002068015.1 Smithella sp. PtaU1.Bin162 | reverse complement strand
TCTGATGGATCGATATAGAAAGCAGCGGGTACGGATGGTGGAAACGCAGATAAAGGCACGCGGCATAACTGATGCCCGCGTCCTGAAAGCTCTGGAACTTGTTCCACGCCATCTTTTTGTTGATGAAGGTTTGATGGACCGGGCCTACAACGACAATCCGTTGCCTATAGGTGAAAAACAAACTATATCACAGCCTTATATCGTTGCTCTTATGACTCAGACGCTGGAATTGACAGGTAAGGAAAGAGTGCTCGAGATTGGTACCGGTTCCGGTTATCAGGCAGCGATTCTGGCAAAATTAGCCGATCGTGTTTTTTCCATTGAACGTATTGCGGCACTCGCCTCTCAGGCCCGTAAGATTCTCGATCAGCTTCATTATTATAACATAGCCATTCGAGTCGGTGACGGTTCTTATGGCTGGAAAGAGGAAGCTCCCTTTGATGCAATTATCACTACGGCTGCCGCGCCGGGAGTGCCCAAACATTTAATTGAACAGCTTGTTGTGGGAGGGAGCCTGATTGTGCCCGTCGGTGGACGCGATGTGCAAACTTTATATAAATTGACACGTCTTTCGGAAAATATAAATGATCTTAAAAAAGAAGATTTGGGTGGTTGCCGTTTTGTGAGTTTGATAGGTGAGAGTGGATGGAAAGAATGAAAAAAGCAATAGAATTAACTTGTTTATTTCTGCTTGCTCTTTCGATGATGCTTTCCTGTTCGCTGCCTTCACCCTATGTTCAAAAGGAACCCGCCCAAGGCGTTTATCATAGGGTAAAAAAAGGAGAAACCTTCTGGAGCATTGCCAATGCTTATCATGTCAAAGTTCAGGATTTAGCTGAAATCAACAACATCGACAATCCGGGCCTGATCGAAGAAGGCGCCGTCATTTTTATTCCTGACGCCAACCAGGTCATTGATGATGTTATGGTTTCCATAAAAACGGCGGATACGGAGGCAAAGCCCGCCAAAAAGACAAAGATTAAACCTTCTGCTGATAGCGATAACGGGAAAGACATCAAGCGTTCCGTGGAAGAAGCTAAAACTTCTGATAAAAAAGTTCCTTATCCGTCCCTGACGCCGGAAAAAACAAAAATTGCCAAACTGACACCGCGGGAAGAAGCGGCAGAAACAACACCGGCGAAAAAGCCTGCTGGTGAGAAAATAGAGCGCAAACCCAAATCTAAATCAACAGGAGAAGAAAAAGAGGAAATTCAGTTTGAAAAAAGAAGGTTCATCTGGCCGGTACGCGGCAGTGTTAAAACGCGCTTTGGAATTCAGAATAACAAAACATATCATAATTGGATTAAAATAGCTTCCATTGCCGGAACTCAGGTAAAAGCGGCAGCCAACGGAATGGTTATTTTTTCCTCGCAATTAAAAGATTATGGGGAAACGATTATTATCCGTCATGAAGATGGTTTTGCTACAGTATATACTCATTTGAAAAAAAGACATGTTAAAACTGATCAAAGTGTAAAAAAAGGAGACGTAATCGCCCTTATTGGTGAATTGGATGAAGCGGGTGACGCCTATATGAATTTTGAAGTGCGTTTACATGGTAAGGCGCGCAATCCGCTCTTTTTCCTCCCCTGATTATCTTAAGTAGACTTGTCAATACAATATTCAATCATTATATTAGTCCGCAAGTAAGTGCCTCCAGACAATGGGAAGAGGTCTGCTTAATAATAATTAATAATTACATATGCTTATATGAAAATATTTGTATCGTCCGCAGATAGAGCAGAGCTAAAAATATTATGAGGAAAACAAATACTGAAAAAAAAGAAAGAAACTAACCAATTATTTGGCGCTGGCAGGATATCAGATCATTTTTTACTCAAGCTATATTTAAATAGCATTAATCATTGACAAAAAATAAAAGAAATGATAATCTGCTTCGTTATTATGGAAAGGCAGGTAGATGGAAAATGTTTAAAGTGGGGGATTTGGCAGTGTATCCGGCGCAAGGCGTTGGGGTCATTGAAGCTATTGAAAACAAGGAAGTAATGGGGAAAAAGCAGCCCTTTTATATTATGAAGATCATGGGTAATGGCATGAAGATAATGATTCCGACTACTTCTGCCAAGGCTGTAGGTTTGCGTGAAGTTATTCTGGAGAAAGAAATACCGAGAGTTTATGAAATTTTGCGCAATAAAGACGTTACGATAGATAAACAAACCTGGAACAAACGTTACCGGGAGTACCTGGAAAAAATTAAAACTGGTTCAGTGTTTGAAATAGCCAGCGTTTTACGTGACCTTTTTATCCTGAAAAGCGATAAAAATCTTTCCTTTGGTGAGCGTAAGATGATGGATACCGCTAAAAACTTATTGGTTAAAGAGATATCCGTAGCCACTAATAAGCGGGAAGATAAAGTTGAACAGGATTTACAAACGATTTTTACCGTGCAATAAATTTTTGAAATCCGACTTTTTACCAAAGGTTCTTTGAAAATTAAATAAGGAATAAATCGTCTTTCCTTGATGATATAAAGGAAATCGCAAATGATGCCTCCGTTTTAAAAGAAAAATATTCAATGTATAGCCACAAAATGAAAAAAATAATATCAGCATGAAAGGAGGTGTGACGGTTGATTATTAGGATTCTCTTGATTGTTGGGTGCTCGATAAGTGGTTTTGCTATCGCGTACTATACGGCAACTCCGGATTCATCGTATTTAATTTTTGAATCAATTATCGGCTTCATTATAGGGTTATTAGTTGCCTTATTAGTAATAAAAATTGAAAAAGACATCCGCAAAGTTTCGCTCAGGGTTATTGCCGGCAGCATAGTCGGCATGGTTGTGGGGCTCTTGGTTGCATTAATCCTGGCTTTCGGCTTAAATATGGTCGGTAAGATCAGAGAAAATCAGCAGATTATTCTGTGGATTTATTTGCTTCTGGCGGTCATATTGGGCTATCTGGGTCTTGTTCTTGGATCCAAAAAAGTTGAAGAATTTAATCTCCGTGGTTCCGGTTCAAAAATAAAAGAAAGTTCTGACGGCGGCAGGATTCTGGATACTAGCGTTATTATTGATGGCAGAATTGCCGATATCTGTGACAGCGGATTTATGGAGGGAGAATTAATTGTTCCCAGGTTTGTATTGAATGAATTACAGTTTGTTGCCGATTCTTCCGATTCGATAAAGAGGTCTCGCGGCAGACGCGGTTTGGATGTTTTAAACCGGATGCAAAAAAATTCTTCCATCAATATTGAAATCGTGGAACAGGATTTTCCCAAAATTAAAGGTGTAGATGGAAAGCTGGTGGCTCTGGCCAAGAAAATCAATGCCAAACTTCTGACCAATGATTACAATCTGAATAAAGTTGCGGAATTGCAGGGCGTCCGGGTTTTAAATGTCAATGAACTGGCCAATGCAATGAAACCGGTCGTTTTACCCGGCGAACAAATGAGTGTTAAAATCATTCGCGAGGGTAAGGAGCACGGTCAGGGCGTCGGTTATCTGGATGACGGCACAATGATCATTGTGGATAATGCTCAAAAACTGCTCAATATGAATGTGGAAGTGGTTGTTACCAGCGTATTGCAGACAACTGCCGGTCGCATGATTTTTTCGGAATTAAAAGAAGCAGCGGAAAAAAAGAATCATCAAAATTCAAAATCTTGATATTACGGAAATACAGTTTACATTTCATGACAATATCGAGATAAAAACAAAAAAGGCAATTTGGGGTATATCTTAGACAAAACCGAGGAAAATAATTCTCTGGATAAGGACGGGAAGAAGTACCTTTGGCCAATAAGCCCGGGAAAAACATTTTCCGGGCTTTTGTTTTTTGAGGAACAATTATGAACACGGTGGCAATCATACCTGCTGGTGGATCAGGCCGGAGATTGAAAGCAGATAAAGCCAAACAATACCTGCTCCTGGATGAGCAACCTATATTGGTGCATTCACTTCGAGTTTTTGAACTGGCGGAAATCATAAATGAAATCATTGTAGTTGTTCCGGAGAACGATATAGAATTTGTCGGGGAAGAATTAGTAAGAAAAAACGGATTTAAAAAAGTGACAAATGTTGTCGCCGGTGGAGCTGAGCGGCAGGATTCAGTGAAAAACGGCCTTGCTGCCGTTAGTGAGGGATGTGATATAGTTGTAATCCATGATGGAGTAAGACCTTTTGTTAAGGAGGAGATGATCAGCAGTATTGTAAAAGCAGCTGGAGAATACCATGCGGCTTCGATTGGTGTGAAAGTGAAGGATACTGTCAAGGAAACACAAAATGACTGTATCGTCAGAAAAACATTGCCAAGGCAGAATTTATGGTTGACACAAACTCCTCAGGCTTTTAAGTATAGCGTTTTGCAGAAGGCATATGCGGCCGCCATGAATGATGGTTATTATGGTACTGATGATGCGTCTTTAGTCGAACGCATCGGTATGAAAGTAAAAATGGTTGCCGGTTCTTATGAAAATATAAAAATTACAACTCCGGAAGATTTGATTATTGCAGAGGGTTTACTGAAAAACAGATCAGGAGGAGAAATGAAATTCCGCACAGGTTTCGGCTATGACAGCCATCGATTTGCCGAAGAGCGAAAACTTATTTTAGGCGGTGTGGAAATTCCTTATGAAAAAGGGTTACAGGGACATTCCGATGCCGATGCCCTGATTCATGCTGTTTGCGATGCCCTTTTGGGTGCCGCAGGTCTTGGTGATATCGGACGGCACTTTCCCGATACCGATCCTGCCTATAAAGGAATTTCCAGTATGTTTTTTCTGGAGCATGTGCGAGACATGATTACGGCTGAAGGTTTTTCCATCAGCAATATTGATGCGACGATCATCATGGAAAGACCGAAACTGGCTCCATTTGCCGGTGCAATTACCGCCAATATAGCCAAAACTTTAAATCTATCCGCCGCTGATGTGAATGTTAAAGCCAAAACGAATGAGGGTATGGGTTTTGCAGGAAGAGGCGAGGGTATAGCCGTATCGGCTGTTGCCACTGTTGTACCATTGAAATAGGGATATTTTATGGATAAGTACAGAGTAAGATTTGCGCCGTCGCCCACGGGGGAGCTGCACGTCGGTAATGCACGCACAGCCTTGTTTAACTGGATGTTTGCACGTCATAATGGCGGAAAGTTTATCCTGCGCATTGAAGATACCGATGAATCACGCAGCCTTATCTCTTATCAGACAAATTTGCTTAATGACTTGACCTGGTTGGGAATTGATTGGGACGAAGGCCCGGAAAAAAAAGGCGCATACGGTCCCTATAAGCAGAGTGAACGTTTGGATATATACGCAATCCATCTGCAGAAACTTATGGCGGCGGATATGGTTTATCCCTGCTATTGCACGGAAGAAGAGCTGGAAGAAGAGCGCCAGGCTCTGATCCTGAGCAAACGAATGCCGCGCTATATGGGTAAATGCCGTAATCTTACACCTGAACAGAGAAAAGAAAAAGAGGCTGCCGGCAGAAAGCCTTCTTTCCGGTTTAAAGTGCCTGCCGGGACAATCGAGTTTACCGATTTAATCCGTGGAACAATGAGGTTTGAAGGCACGGCTATCGGCGATTTCATCATTGTCCGTTCCAATGGCATGCCCGCTTACAATTTTGCCGTTGTTATTGACGATCACCTCATGGGTATAACGCATGTCATCCGCGGCGAAGATCACCTATCCAATACCGCCCTGCAAATTATGCTGCACAGGGCTTTCGGCTTTGCACCGCCGATATTTGCGCATCATTGCCTGATTCTGGGTCATGATCGCGCCAAGTTAAGCAAGCGTCACGGATCGGTATCTGTTGGTGAATTCCGTAAAAAGGGAATTTTGCCGGAGGCTTTGATAAATTACCTGGGACTCCTGGGAAGTTCTTTTACCGAAGGACGGGAAGTTTTAAGCCGGGAAGAAATGATTGCCGGTTTTGAGCTCTCCCGTGCCTCCAAAAGCGGGGCAATATTTGATGAGGAAAAACTCCGCTGGCTCAACGCCATTTATATCCGCAATTGCCCTACGGAAGATTTGGTAAAGAGGCTGAAGCCTTTTTTGGTGGAGGCGGTTTATGAAGTCGATAAGATCGATCCTGTATGGTTTCATAAAATTGTTGATCTGGTTAAAAATGATTTGACAACACTTGCCGAAATCGGCAGTCACTTGGAGATATTCTTTGACGATAGATATGTAATTACTGCTGAAGCAAAGCAGATACTGGAGAAAGAAAGCGCCAGTCAGGTTGTTCGAACATTTGCCGGGTATTTAAAAACTGCCGGCGGCACTCCGCAGGAAATCTATTTAGCCGCCATTAAATACACTAAAGAAAAAACAGGCGCAAAAGGGAAGGACCTATTCATGCCCATCCGTGCTGCTCTCACTGGTAAAGTTCACGGCCCGGAACTGGATAAAGTGTTTGCTCTGATAGATAAAAATGCAGGATTGCATAGGCTGCATAATTTGTCCGGGATATAAATCATTGAAGAACAAACTACAGCCTCATCTTCGAGGGCAGCCAGGTCGAAACACCAGGCCAGAGCACAAAGATGATCAGGATACTGATCATTATAAGTATAAAGGGCCAGACACCCTTGACGACTTCTTCCAGTTTTTCTCCGGACATTGCCGCAACAACAAAGAGATTCATGCCGACCGGTGGGGTGATCATGGCCAGTTCCATATTAACAGTCATGACAACACAAAACTGGACTAGGGGAATGTCCAGCGCCTGAATTACGGGCAGGAGAATAGGCAGTGTGATCAATGTGATTGATGCGGCTTCCAGAAATGTTCCCATGATAAAAAACATAAGCTGTGTGACAAGGAAAAACATCCACTTGTTGATGTGGGTTGCAGCGGTGAGCTGCAGAATCTGCTGAGGGATCTGCTTGACCGTCAGGAAAAGGGAGAACACCATTGCTGCCGAGATAATAAGATAGATCATGGCCGAAATGTTGACGGATTCCACGAGGATTTTACGGACGAGGGCCCATTTCATTTCGCGGTAAACAAAGATTGAAACAAGCAGTGTATAAAATACTGAAAGAACCGCTGCTTCCGTGGGAGTTGCCAGGCCCGAATAGATACTGCCGAGAATAAATACCGGTAAAAATGCTCCCGGTAATGCCTTGAAACTGGCCCGCCAGCGTTCGGACCGGGTTGCTTTGTCCATCATCTTCATGTTTTGTTTCCGGGCGTAAATGATGGCGCTCACAATTAGAACGCCTGCCATGATAATGCCCGGAATAAGACCTGCTGCGAAGAGCTCTCCTATCGAATACTCGGCAATGAAACCGAAGATAACCATTGGTACGCTGGGTGGGATAAGGATGCCAAGTGTTCCCGACGCGGCGACAAGACCCATGGCGTAACGCTTCGAATAGCCGTTTTCGATCATTGCCGGAAGCATAATGGCGCCGATAGCGGCTGCCGTGGCCGCACTCGATCCTGATACTGCGGCAAAAATTGCACAGGCGATAATTGTCACTATGGCCAAACCCCCCTGAATGTGTCCGGTCCAGGCGCGGATGGCGGCGATAAGATATTTGGAGATACCTCCGTGTGTCATGACGACTCCCGCAAATACGAAAGACGGAACCGCGAGCAGTGTCGTGGAAAGAAGAGAAGCAAACATCCGTTGGGCAGTCATATAGAGGGTGAAATCCGTAGTTGTTGCCAGAATGATGATTGCTGCGGCGGCAAGCGAAATGGCGATAGGAACATTCAGACAAGAAAGAATGGCAAATATTACGAAAAGAAGAGCCGTTTCCATTAGATTTTAGCTCCTTTCTCCATAGCAGAATGCCAGGCTTTGCCACCGTCCTTGAAAAGGAAAATAAACTTCTGCAGGAATCTGACACCCAGCATGACACCGCTTATCGGCATTACGGCGGTAACGATCCAAAGGGGAAATTGACTATCGGTAGAACCCTGTCCCGTCAGGTAGTAGTCGTAAACAAGAAGAATGCCGAAGTAGGAAAAGAAGATGCAAAAAGCGATACCGGTACCGTGGGCAAACATGCTCACGTAACGTTTCATCCATAACGGCGTTATGTCATAAAACACATCCACTTTAATGTGATGATTTGTCCGAAGGGCGACGGATGTTCCAATGAATATTCCCCACACGACAAGGTACAAGGAAAACTCATCCAGCAACGCTTCCGGCAAACCCCATACATACCGGAGGATGACATTGATCATAATGAGAGTTAAGCCGGTAAACAAAAGAAGACCTGCAGTCCATTCTTCAAAAGCCTGATAAAATACCAGCCATTTACTTTTTCCCCCATCCATCGCCTAAGTCCCCCTCTGCAGACAACGGTCAAATAGAGATGCTTTTACAAATGCACATCATTTGCAGGAAATATCTCATCATCCGTTACTGCAAACTTATGGCATAGTCGATATTTTCTTTGCCGATTCTGTTTTCGAATTGTTTGTAGAGCGGCTGCAGAACTTTAACAAATTCCTGCTTCTCGGCATCGCTAAGAGTGTAGATTTCTACCTGGCCGCTCTTCCTCATGATTTCCAGACTGTTTTCATTCATCGCATCGGAAAGTTTCCGTTCGATGGCGGAAGCCTGATTCATGGCATCCATAAAAATGTCTTTCTGCCGCTGCGTCAAAGAGTCCCAAAACGTGATGTTGGTGAGCATTATGTAGTCAATACGTGCGATGTTGCCGATGGTGAGATATTTAGCCACTTCGTAGAATTTTAGAGTTTGATGAGTACTGAAGGTATTGTCCAGCCCGTCGATAGCGCCGGTCTGTAATGCCTGGTAGACTTCGGCGGATGCTATTGTCTGTGAACCGGCGCCAAGAAGTCTGTTCCGGGTGTCCTGCAGGCCACCGCTCTGGATGCGGAACTTCAAACCTTTGAAATCGACGGGTTTTGTCAGCGGCCGTTTGTTATTGATAAAATGAGTGAAGCCGTTGGGCCAATAACCGATGCCGATGAATCCTTTGGGCCGCAGAGAATTGAAAATTGCCTGACCCCTTTCCGATTTCCAAAATTTTTCCGTAGCCTCGGTCGACTTGAAAAGGAAAGGCAAATCGATAATCTGAAACTGGGGATTGAAACCGACAAGCTTGGTAATCGAAGGACCGATTACCTGGACATTATTTGCCCGCAGTGCTTCCAGCTCCTCCTTGTCGCCGTAAAGCTGCGATGTCGGATATATTTTCACGTCGAAGATACCGGATTTCTCGAGAATTTCCTTAAATTTAAGTGCTGCCTGACCTTTTGGTGTCTGATTGGTTACGGTGTGACAAAATTTGACTTCAATTTTCTTTTCGGCAAAAGCGCTTCCTGTCGGGAAAATAACTACAAGACAGGATGCTGCCGCCAAAATGCACCATTCCCTTAACTTAAGATTTTTCATAGTCCCCCTCCCTTTTTTTGAGAATAACTTCTTTACAGTATATGAATTAACACTATTGTTTTCCGGAGATGAAAAATCCAGGTTTCCCGTAGCGACAACTTCAGTTAGGAAAAAACACGGTGTCTCGGATCCCTAATGATTCTTCCCCCTGTATCTCCGATTGCCCGCATGTAAGTGAACTGTGTTTACCTCAGGTAAACATCAATTGTCAAGCAGGAAGTAATGCTTGCTACAATCGGTTGAAAACCATGGAATGACGCCCGACAAGTCGCTAAAAAGAGAATATCCGCAAATAATCTACTGTTAAATAGATGGCTTACAACTGATAAGATGCTAGATCAATAAAGGCAATAAAAGATGCGGTAAATTGTCTTGACTTTCCCGCATTATGCATGTCTTATATTATGACAATGTAATCGACATCTATGCAATAATGAATTTCTTTCCGGAATAGAGAAACCACAAAAATTATTGAATCCCTGCCTGTTACAATGCGCTAGAGTTTTTTGTTCTTTGGATGTAGAAGACCAATGATTGTAATAAATGTTTTTTTAGGGATGGAGGAATGAAATGGATATCCATATGATTGAGCCGTTGAATCATTTTGTAAAGTTACAGGATAATATGTGGGAGAGCGGTTGGTGGAGCATTGATGAAAGCAAGGCAAAGGAACTGGTTGGTGGAGAAATTTATTTTCACAAAAAACAACAAGAGCCATCTTTTTTCGGGGGATCTATAACAGGATATCGAATTGAACAAGCGGAGCAGTATCAGGGAAAGATTGTTTTTACACTGCAATATAATGCCGCCTGCAGAAATGTTAAAACGGATAAGCATGGGTGGTCCAAAAAAATGAAGATAATTGGCCATGACTGAAGATCTGCTTGATTACTGGCTGCGGATTATAAAACCGCTTTTACCGGCGAACGCCTGGGTTGCGTCACGTCTCTCTCACGGTGATTATTTAATACAAATCGACTGGAAAATCGAAAATGATATGCACCAATCAAACAAGCGTTCCCGTAAAATTGAGATAACCATTAAAGAGGCAGCGATCGATGATTATCTTAACAAGGACAAAAACGAACGGGAATTATCCGACATTAAAATGAAACAATGGATTTCCGAGCGTTATAATACTTTCAATCTTGATTGTGATGATAACGAATCCCATTACGTATCCCCTGATAAATGGCGTATATCAAAGGATGTGCTCAATTAATGAGCTTGCAGCAACCCTATGTTAATGAACCATTAATTCTATTCTTGTTTTCTTTTCGGCTGCTTTCCCAATTTTGCTTCTGATTTTTTCTTTATCTTTTTTACTGCCTCTGTCTCCCATTCAAATTCTTCTTTTTAAAACAGTTTTTATTATGACAAACAGGATGATCCCAATATTATTCATGGACCGGATTTTTTGGAAATTGCATAAGTTAATGCGTGTTGTCGATATCGTCCTCAGTGGAAAGCGGATAAGCTTTTTCTGCGACAGCAGTTGGAGGGATCTTTTTTATAAATGCTTTTTTCCGGCGGGACAACATACGCTTTGCAGCCTTATCTATCTGCTTCTGCTGCCGTGCTTTTTCTTTGGCCTGTGTTCCATAGTTAGACAAGAGCTTTCCCATCTTAAAACTCCTATTTTATCCTTTTTACAAGGGGAGAAGAATGTACTGAAAAAAAGGGCGCTCCAATATTATTGTATTCATTCTATGGAGCGCCTCTTTTATCTTAACAAAATTTAATTAACAAGGTTTTACGTTTTCTGCTGCTGGTCCTTTTTTACCATGAACAACATCGAAACTGACCAATTGGCCTTCTGTGAGCGTTTTGAAACCGGCGGCTTGAATGGCGCTGAAATGGACGAAAATATCCCCACCATCATTCTTCTCGATGAAACCAAAGCCTTTGCTCTCGTTGAACCATTTTACTTTACCTTCTGACATAACGAGTATCCTCCTTTCCTGTAATTTACCTAAAGTCGAATTCCCGGATGACAGAGATAAAAAAGCCACCAAGTCTTTAAAGAGCATGGTGGCCGCCTTTGCACTTTTTGTCGTAACTCAACTTTTCCTGTACCTGATTACAAAAGACCAATATACGGTACAAGGTATATTTAACTTTTACTTGTCTTAGGGTGCAATGTCAAGCTCTATTAGCCAAGAGACGGATTTCGTGCCGTATAGTTGTTATAAGGGAGTCGTTTTGATATGGATAACGGCGGTTTAACCACCGTTTCCGTGCCTGCAGAAGCGAGGTTTCCGGATGGCAATATAGTAAAAGATAATGTTGGTTATTATAACCAGGCCTCCGAGAACTTGTTGCATTCCAGTTGTCAGATTTTCCGGGTAGATTACGTCAGTCAGGTAACGTGCAAGAAAATCACCGCTATACGTGCTCGTTCCGGCAAGCTTTCGGAAGTGGTTTTCGAGAGGTGTCAGCGGGCAAATCCAGCCGCAAAGTTCTACAGCTGCCCCCCAGGTTGCCGCCGGCAGATGCACGAAAGCAATTCGCGGCCAGCGTATTACCAGTAAACCGCCGCCCCCGACGAAAAGAATGAATAAAAAATGTACCAGGATAATCGTATCGGCCAGTAAGTTATACATCCGATTTACCCCAAAAGATTAACAGTGACATTTTGTGCCGGTTGACCGGCGATAAACCGATGATGGGAAAAAACGGGCCGGCAATGTTTTGCAAGCCGGCCCGTCCAGTGCCGATATTTTTATTTTATTGCCCGGGCGGAAGAACAACTTTGTAATCCGGTGCTTCCGCTGTATTCCGATTGAAAATAAAAAAATCCGGCAATTATGTACATCAAGAAAAAGTGTTTCATGACAAATCCCTGATCTTACAAAGGTATATTGTTGTGTTTTTTGGGCAGACGCACTTCTTTCTTGTCTTTCAGGGCGTCGAGCAATTCCGCTATCCTTTTTCTGGTATCGCGGGGAACGATGATTTCCTCGATAATACCCATCGATGCCGCAAAATAAGGATTGTTGAATTTTTCTTCGTAAGCGGCAATGAGTTCTGCTCTTTTTGCTTCCGGATCGGCCGCGGAGGAAATTTCCGAACGGTAAATAATGTTACAGGCGCCTTCTGCTCCCATGACCGCAATTTCCGCCGTGGGCCAGGCCATGACATAATCGGCTCCCAGATACTTGCTGCACATGCCGATGTAGGCTCCGCCGTAATCTTTCCGTGTTACAACGGTTATCTTTGGTACCGTGGCTTCCGCATAGGCATGAAGGAGTTTGGCGCCGTGGCGGATAATTCCGTTCCATTCCTGATTTGTTCCGGGCATGTAACCGGGAACGTCCGCGAAAGTCAGAAGTGGAATATTAAAAGCATCACAGAAACGGATAAAGCGCGATGCTTTGTTGGAGGCATTGACGTCGAGAACGCCGGCGGCGGCACGGGGATTATTGGCGATAACACCGACTGGTTTTCCCATGATGCGGATAAAGGAAATAATGATATTCGGTGCCCACAATTCATGTAATTCGAATATCTCGCCGTTATCGGCAACTGCTTTGATGATTTCTTTCATATCGTAAGCCCGTGTTGCCTTGTCCGGGATAATTTCATCCAGTGCCGGGCAGCTTCTGTCTGCGGTGTCAATGCAGTCAGCTACAGGCAAAGAGGAGTCGCAACTGTCGGGCAGGAATGACAGCAAAACTTTAATTTTATCAATGCAATCCTCGTCGCTTTCCGCAACAAAATGGCAGACACCGCTTTTTGTGGCGTGTGCCACGGCGCCGCCTAAATCGTCATGTGACACGTCTTCATCAATTACGGCTTTGATTACTTCCGGGCCGGTTATATACATGTAACTGTTATTTTTAACCAT
>MVRV01000116.1 GCA_002068015.1 Smithella sp. PtaU1.Bin162 | reverse complement strand
GAAAGAACCGTCCTTGTATCAGCGGCGCAGAATCTGACCTCTGTTTTCAATCAAAGAGCGGAAGAACTGTACGGCATCCAGGACAACATCAATCAGACAATATCGGATGACATCGATAAATTAAACGTATATTTGAGCGATATGGCCGCGATGAATGCGGAAATCGTCAGTCTGGAAAGTTCCGGAGGTCAGGCAACGGCACTGCGGGACACCCGAACGCAGATGCTGAGTAAAATAAGTTCAATGATTGATATTAATTATGTGGAACAAAACGACGGGTCCCTGTACATCTATCTGCCCGCCAACGGTAAATCTCTGGTGGAAGGAGACAACAGCTGGCAATTTCAGGTGCAGCGGAATTCCGCAAACTCCAATTTATACGATATTGTTTTTGCCGATGACGTTAATAACCCTGTTAATAACGATATTCAGAGCGGTGAGTTAGGCGGTTTACTGAATATTCGGGACGTAGTCCTTGTCGATTACATTGATGAAATTAATCAGACGGCCTCCAGTATTATAAATAAAACAAATTCTCAGCATGCGGCCGGTTACGATCAGGACGGCAATATCGGCAGTGTTTTTTTCACACCGGTTGCGGAAGCAAAAGATATGGAGGTAAGTACGGCGATAGTTGCCGATATGCGCAAAATCGCCGCTTCTTCTACTCTCAATGCCGATGGAAATAACGCCACCGCCATAGCTTCTCTCAAAGATGATAATATGTATGCATCTTTGGAGATAAATACAAATAATGTTGCAGGTACTGTGAATAATATCGGTCAGGCCTACAAAGATACAACAGGTTTGATAGTTATTACCCGCGGATTAACTGCTGATTCCTGGGCAATAGCAACAGCCGCTGACGATGGCGGTTATGAAGATGCAGTTGTTTTATTATCCAGTGACAGCAAGGTAACGGTGGACTTGAACGGTGATAACGCAGCTGATATCACTCTTAATTTATCAGGCTCCTGGGCCAGTGGAAATACTATTTCGTTTTCGCTGGAAAAGCAGGATAATACAACTACTATCGGGGGATATTACAGTGCATTTATGGCCGGAGTGGGTCAGGATGTGGCAAGTTCCGCCACTACTCTGGAGCGCGAGGAAGCTATCGCTGCTCAGAATAGCACTCAAAGAGAAGAGCTTTCCGGTGTCTCTCTGGACGAAGAGATGTTGAATCTGATTAAATACCAAATGGCTTACAATGCCGCGAGCCGTGTGACCTCAATAGTTTCGGATATGATGGATACTTTGATTACGCTGGGTAGATAGAAAGGGGATTTCGTCTATGATTAACCGAGTTACCGAGAACATGAAATTTACTACGATTACCAATAGTTTATTTAATGTTCAGGGAAAATCAGCGAATCTGATGGAGAAGATGTCGACGGAAAAAAATATCAACAGGCCGTCGGATGATCCCATCGGTGCCGGCAAGGTATTAAATTACACATCGACGATTGCCTCCATTGAGCAGTATCAGACCAATATCACCAATGCCGAAACATGGCTGTCTGTAACGGACACGGCTCTTTCCAGTATTTATGATCTTATCGGTGAAGCACAGGAGATTGCTATTTCCCAGTCCAGCTCCTCAGCGTCCGAGGAGACAATGGCCTCTTCGGCGGATGTGATCGCTGCATTAATCAAAGATGCCGTGGCACTGATGAATACCAAACAGGGAGACAGTTACATATTTAGCGGTTCCCGGACGGATGTGGCGCCGTTTTCGTCGACTCCGCTGGCCACAAGCATCGGAAATGCTTCTGCGGCAGCAGGCAATACATTTGACGGTACAGCCGCATCCGGTGGTAACTATACGGGAACGGTAGACAAAACATTTGCTGTAAGAATTATTGACGGCGGAACATTGTCTGATGCAACTTATCAGATTTCCGAGGACGGAGGAACAACCTGGAGTACGACTTCTGCGGCAGGTGATCTTGCCGGCGGCACGGTTACTCTGGGCGAAGGTGTAACCATCACTTTTGCCGATACAGGATCAAATCATCTGACAGCCGGCGATGAATTTTCGATTCCGGTAACTGCATCAGTTGCCCATATCAGTGCCGCCTCGGCGGCAACAGTTAATGCGTTTGACGGTACAGTCACATCCGGTGGTTCTTATACGGGAACCGAAAACAATACATATGCCGTGAAAATTGTCAGCGCAGGAACATCGACAACTGCGGCAACTTATCAGGTTTCGGCAGACGGCGGAAAGAGCTGGGGAGCAGCGCAGAACTTTCCGGCCAGGACTCTTCAGGGCAGCGAAGCGAACACGGCAGGCGGAGCGGCCATTACGTCTGCTACTCTCTGGAATGCCATTGACGAAGCCGATGTCCAGGACGGCACGGTTTTTACCATTAACGGGGCTGATCACGACGGTAACACTATTGCGACAAGGACATATACAATACCTGCGGGGGGGGCGGCTTCCGGCACGGTGGATGATTTGCTCTCCGAAATTGAAGCGGCCTTCGGCGGCTCGACCGAGGTGACCGCCGGCATCGACCCGGCAGGAAAAATTACTGTTACCGATAACCATACCGGAGTGAGTAATCTGTACATGACTCTCACGACTACCAATGCCGGCGCCGGTTCTCTCGATTTCGGTACGGTGGCCGCAGCCACGACGATCGACGTTGGCGACGGGATAACCATGACTTTTGGTGAAAGTACCGTAGAGCTCACCGCCAATGATTTATTTACGATAAACGCCTATACGGCCGGTTATTATCGCGGCAATGATGATCAACTAACCATGCAAATCGGCAAAAACAATAATTTTGCTTATAATATCAACGGTGCTGCCGCCTTTACGGCGGCGGGCGGTCCAGTTGCCGCGGCACATGCTGCAAGACCGGGAACAAGCCTTACGAAGGACAGCACGATCACTTTGACCCGCGGGGCATCGGCCGGAAGCTGGAGGGTCGATGCTAATACGGAATATCCGAATATGGAAATTACTTCCGCCTCGGCGACACAACTCACTATTGACGCCGACGGCGATGGAACAGATGATATAATGCTGGAATTATCAGGGAAGTGGAGTACTGGTAATACGGTTTCCTTCACGGTTACGGCGGGCTCAGCAGGACCGCCGCCGACAGCGCCTTCATTGGGCGCCGTTGATGTTGAGGGACCGGGTTCAGTGGACATGCTGGGAACCCTTAATGCATTGCAGGCGGCGCTGGATATTGAAAATACGGAAGATTTGGCCACGGCAATGACGGAAGTTAAGGCACTGATAGATGATTTGGGGTATATTAAAACACAGGTTTTGCAGAAGCAAACGGAAGCCGGTTCTAAAGCTAATTCTTTAGAGCTTGCCGCATCCAACCTTACAGCACTAAATGAGCAGATAACATCCATGAAATCAGGAATCGAGGACGCGGATTTGGATGAATTAATCATTGCCTATCAGATGGAGCAGATAGCTCTGGAGGCGTCATATAATCTGGCTGCCCAAATTGGGCGAATGACAATTATGGATTACCTTTAATGAGACCCAAATTTCAGGAATAAAGCGCATAACCTGATAACCTGAAGGTCACGCGAGGTCACAGGCTGAAATTTGATGGTCGAATTATCCCCGAGGCACAGCCGAGCGGGATAACGATGGTCTAATTGATAAATAATTTGCCGGAGGTAAAATGCTTGTCCTGACACGGAAGTTTGGAGAATCGATTACAATTGGCGAAGACATTACAATAACCATCCTGGACAGCAGGGGAAAAAATATTCGCATCGGCGTAGAGGCACCCCGCAATATTGCCGTCCACAGACGGGATACTGGTCAATGCTCGCAGAAAAAAAATCAGCAATCGGATAAAGATGGTCAAAAGACCAAAGAAAACGGCACGAATGCAAAAATCTGATAACTGCTACTGTCCTCGCTGATTTTCTATTAAACAAATATATTTATGTTCCTGCTCTTCAGAACATTCCGTTAGTGTCTCTACCCGTCATGTGCCTATTATGCTATGGATGAAAAACCGCTGTATTCATCGGCGGATGCATCCATGGCCTTGCCATAGGCATCAATTCCGGAAAATTTAAAAACGATATGATTAGGATCAATTGTCGCGTCGGCAGTTTCATTCTGGGAAATCCAGAAGCGGACGGTCGCTGTATTGGTGTCTGCATTGTAGGTAATGTATGCGGGTGAGGGGAGAATAACCGCTTCTTTGATTGAGGTTGGCAGTCCGTAATTATAAACGCCGCCATTGTCCCGGATCGTGGCCCGGGATATTTTCCAATTATACGGATTGATTATGGATGCCTCGTCCATATCCTTGGAAAACGCAATATTCATTGAAAATAGCTTGGACTTGCCGGGATCTTCCAGCTTGGAACTAAGCGCGGAGACGGCGGTTTTCGGCCCCAGGCTGATATTGAAACCATCGAGACTCAGGGCCGCGGTTATTTTGGGCTGCGTGGACTGGATAATATAATCTTCCAGTTCTGTTGCGTGGGCGGAGTCTTTGCTCTCCAGAACCGAAAGCTGACTGTTTGCTTTATCCAGGTCTCCCTGATCGGCATAAGCATAGCCCAGTTCGAGATAAGCAAGCTCAAAATTTCTATCTTTGCGGATGGCTTGAGTTAATTTATCTATCGCCTCGGGGAGATCTCCTGCCGCCCGGGACACCTGGCCCAGTCCGTAATATCCTGAAGAGTTGGCGGGGCTGATCCGGATAACTTCATTAAATCTTTCTCGCGCCTTATCGAGTTCGCGGGCGGTAAGATAGCACTGTCCCAGAGAATACTGGCTTTCGGCGTTATTGGAATTAAGGTTAACTGCCTTTTCATAAATTTCCGCGGCTTCATCCTGTCTGCCTTCTTCCATATAGATGTCAGCCAGAGCAACAAAAAGCTCATCATTGGTCGGATAAAGCCTTATCGCTTCCCTATATGTTTTAATGGCGTTGTCTTTTTCATCAAGCTTTTTATAAGCCTGGCCCATATAGTCGTAAGCGGAAGCGGCATTAGCGGATTGAGGTGAAAGACCAGCTGCCTGTTTGAAAGATATGACGGCTTGTTTATAATTTTCTTTTTGAAAGAAATCGATTCCCTGACCCAGTACAGTTACCGCCAGAGAATCAAGATTGGCCTGACTGTTGGCAAATGTCGAAGAAAATAAACCATCTATAATATTAGACGATACTCCGTATGAATTTTTATACAATGATACGGTGTATCTGTTGATATAGGATGTTATGAAATAATCGCTCATGAAAAATCTCCGCACCTTATGGAACCGCTTACAAAATTATCGGCCGAAAATAAGACAAACTTGAGGAAAAAGATGAATAAATGAAGGAACAGGGAAATCGGTTTATTCCGGACAAGATTAATTTTCATTATCCGGAAAAATTATTACGCAGAGCTAAAGTTCCGGATGATATTTCCGATAATAGGTCTAAAGGCAAATGACAATCGGGTCAAAAAGGAGGTGGGTGAAACCGGGCCGGTCAAAGCAAAAAATGAAAAAACAGCCGAAGCCATCGGCGCAACAAAAACACTGACAAGAATTGTCAGAAAACCAACCTAGAAAAGGAGAAAAAATCATGGCTCTAAACGATGTATCATTAACCTCAGGAATGAGGTCCAATCTATTAAGTCTTCAAAACACAGTTGAACTTTTAGACCGTACACAAACCCGCCTTTCCACAGGCAAAAAAGTCAACACGGCCATCGACAATCCGGTATCTTACTTTGCTTCACAATCATTGACTTCGCGCGCTTCCGTCATTGACAGTTTGAAGGATGCCATGGGGCAGGCCGTTCAGACAATTACCGCCGCCGACAAAGGCATCACCGCGCTCACCGCGATGATTGAACAGGCCAAAGGTATTGCGCAGTCCGCTCTGAGTGCGGCCGCGGAAACCGACGGCGCCGTGACTTTAACCATGGGAGTAGTAAGCGGAGGCACCGCCAATACTGTGGATTTAACCGTAGACACATCTTTGACGTATTCTTCCACCATCAGTATCGCCGGTGTATCGATCACGGCAACTTCTGCCGCTTCGGCCGACGGCCTGATGAAGGTTACCGGAGTTGCTACAACTGATGCCCTGGCTCTGAAAGCCGCTATCGAAGCAACCACGGGCCTGGAAGATTATGTGGTAACCGTTAACGGTGCTGCTGTGAATATCGCCCTTTCCCCTGCTGCTGCCGATCCGTCGGATATTACCGTTAATGCCGTTACGGTAGGTGCTATCGTCGATACGCTGCATGCCGGAACTACCGGGGAAACAATAGTGGTCGGAGGTGTTACGCTGGAAGCGACCTTCTCTCTGGCCGAGGCGACTGCGAGTAACTATACAAAGTTTTATGTAGGCAATAGTGCCGTCGCCCAAACCGCAACACAAATAGCTACCAGTCTTGCTGCTGCAATCAACGGCAACACCACGCTGGATACGGCCGGCTATTCGGCAACTTCGTCAGCCGGAGTAGTTTCCCTGCAGTATGAAGTGGCCGGTGTTCCGACGGATGTTACCACTGCCGATGTTACGGGCACTCACGCTCATATCACTGAAGCGGATATTCCCAGGGCATCCGCTGAACTTGCGAGCCTCCAGACTCAGTATAACACAATGCGTACCCAGATGACGGAACTTGCGGAAGATGCCGGGTATAAAGGTAAAAACCTCCTGTCCGCTACGGCTCTCTTAAGATCGCTGACCGTTGAGTTTGAAGGTGCAGATCTGACCGTAACCGGCTTTAATGCAACAGCCGCCGGTTTGGGTATCACTGAGTCGACATGGATTACCACTCCTATCGACAGCACGAAAATCGCTGCCGACATTGATAAACTCGATGCAGCTTTGGTTACTATGCGTCAGGAATCGTCTAAACTGTCCGGTAACCTGAGTATCATCACAGTTCGTCAGGACTTCTCCACCAACATGATCAACACGTTGACTGAAGGTTCGGACAAACTGACACTGGCCGACTCCAATGAGGAAGGTGCCAACATGCTGATGCTGCAAACCCGTCAGTCTCTCTCCACAACAGCTCTTTCTCTCTCGGCGCAGGCAGCTCAGTCGGTATTGCAACTGTTCCAATAACAGGAACCTGATGTAAATTGAGGTGGGGGAAGAATTCCCCCGCCTCAATCATCAGCAAGGAATTAATATTATGGATATTCAAAATATTCAAAATGCTCAAAGGCTGTTTGCCGCCGTTGAGGGAAAATCAAGTTCAGGGAAAGGGAAAATATCCGCAGAAAGCAATGTTTCTCTGCCTGAGGCCGTGTCTGAAGCGCCGTTAAAAACCGTGGCGGATGGTTCCAATATGAATAAAATGTATTATCCCCCTTTATTTCCACTGGGGCATACTCAGGGGATTTATGAAGTCATGTCGGATAGTCAATCATCCGATTCCGTGGAACCGGTAAAAACCGATGCCAAACAAAGTGGCGGCAATACGACCGTTGGGGAAACATATGCCACAGGGCAGCAGGTAGCATCAGATAAAGACGGTGTTGTTAAAAACAGTGTACCGGTGGTCAAGGATGCAATGAACCCGGGCAGTGTTCTTGATTTGGAAGCATAAAATTATTTCAAAGTAAAAAGGTAAGGGTGTATGGCACTCAAGATAACGCTGAAAGTGCGTGAAAAATTTATCATCGGCGGCGCGGTCATTACCAATGGCGATGCCAAAAGCACTTTTGAAGTGGAAAATGACGTGCCGATCCTGCGGGAAAAAGACATTATGACGCTGGCTGCAGCGGATACACCCTGCAAGAGAATCTATTTCGCTATTCAACTGATGTATGTCGATAGTCAAAACATGCCGGAGCACCACAAAATATTCTGGCAATTGGTCAAAGATGTGGCGGAAGCGGCGCCGAGCAGAAAACCGTTGTTAAAGGAGATCAGCGAGCGGATACTCAATGAACAGTATTATCAGGCGCTGAAACTGACGAAAAAACTGATAGAATATGAACAGGAGGTTGTCAACCGTGTACGCAATGCAACTTGAAGCTTATAAAACAGCGCAAATAAATAATATGTCCGGAAGAGAAATTGAAGCCGGGGCTTTGACGCGTTGCGCGCTGCTCCTGTCCGATTGCCGGGAAAACTGGGATGCCCCCAACCGCGATGAAGTTTTGAGCGAAGCACTCAGATTCAACCAGCGTGTCTGGAGTATCCTGCAAAGCGAGCTCGTGCGGGACGATAATCCATTGCCCGTCCAGATTCGCAAAGATATTCTTACCTTGAGCGTCTTTATAGACAAAAGGATCATTGATGTTCTGGCGCATCCGGTACCGGAAAAACTTAAGATCATCATCGACATCAATCGTAATCTGGCTGCGGGGCTGCGCGGCAGCGCGGTGGATTAAATTCAATGAAGCTCGCTGAAAGCGAGGACAATGGATTATATCTTATATCCGGTTCCTATTAACCGGGGCGGTAATTTAGAGGAAAAAAATTTAACTTTATCCATTCCTTTGAAGATAAAATACTCCAGGGCATGCGGACTGAATCTATAGCAATCAGGATCGCCGTGGTTTTCATAACATATTGTTCCATTACCGAGATGAAACTTATCGGAAGATATTTTAATTGAATTCATAAACCCGGGAACACCGATTATAAAGCTGCCTCCTTTTTTCAGTACCCTTTTCATTTCACTTACGGAAAGCCAGAACTCCGGATCATGTTCCAGCATCATAAAGCTTAAAACAGAATCGAAATATCCATCCGGATATTCTATATCATGTGCATTACAATATTTTATCTCAAAATGGTTGAAGGGACCGCAATGAGATGGAACAATATTGATTCCTATGGCCCTGATACTTTCTCTGTTGTCCCGGAAATACTGCATGTTGAGGATGGCATGATCCCTGGCGCTATCCCCGACAGCTAATATATTACCCGTCGGGGCTACAGCGGATATGATTTTGTTGTATATTTGAGCAACGGATAATTCACTGTAGTCAATATCTATATTTTCAATGCTGATTTTTGCCATATCCGTCATCCTCCAATCAGGTCGGGCAATCAATAATTCCCGCTGCCGCCGATCGCTTAAATCTTCTGCAATTTCTCAAGTAATAATTGCGTTTCCTGGTTGTACGCCTTATTTTCCATTGCCGTATTAAGGATGATTAATGCTTCATCGTTCTTTCCATAAGTATGAAGCTGCCGGGCGATATTATTAATGCGGGGTATGATCAAAACATTTTTCCTTCGCAATAATTGGAATAATTCTCCAGCCTTTTCCTTTTTCCCTGTGAGACAAAAAATCAGCGCTATCAGAAACAGTGCCGGCGAGTAGTCCGGCATTGTTTTTAGCTGTTCTTCCAGTGCATCTCGCGCGCTCTCCAATGAACCGGCGATAATTTCACAAGTGGCGTAAACATTAACATATTCTTTGAGTTTTGTTTTGGTCTCCATTGCCCTGCGGGCTGCTTGCAGGGCATCTTCATAGCGATCGAGCAACAGGTAGGCTGCTGCCAGCTGCGTATAGATCTCGGATAACGGATCTCCATAGGAGATTTTTGCGATGAGCCGGTAATCAGCTGATTGAGAATCACCTTCAATCCGGGCCAGCAGTTTAAGCCACAATTCGACGGCTTCCTCGTTTTTACGCAGTACCTGGGCTTGTTTGGCCAGTTCCAGAATATATTTAACATTGGTTGGATCGTTTTCGTACTTCATTTTTCCCAGCAGGTAATAATCAAGACCTTTCTGCACATCTTTTGTTTTATCCAGTTTGCCAAAATGATGCACGGCTATATCGGAGGTGAGAATGGGGATTTTTGCATCACTTACGGATTTTTCCACTAACTCATGCACCGGATTAATAAAGAAAATGTCGCGTCTTCTGGGGAAAAGCCTGATCTTTGCGCTGGTCATCCAGCCGAAATTAGGTTGTTCCGGATATTTCCCGTCATTCGGTGTCCAGCCGATGATACTCTCATCATGGATATAATTTCTTGTATTAATAGAATATGCAACAGGTGCTGTTGAACGCTTGCGGATCATTGTCCTTAATTCATCATAATCCAGTTCGGAGATTACTTCATCGGCGTCGAGGATGAAAATCCAGTTGCCGGTTGCCTGAGCCAGTGAATGATTACGGGCCGCGGAAAAATCTCCTGTCCAGGGGAAGTCGAATAATTTAGCTCCGAAGACGCGGGCTATATCAGCTGTTTTGTCCGTTGAACCCGTATCGACAACAATTATTTCATTCGCAACATCCCGGATGCTCCTCAAGCATTTGACAAGAAATTTCTCTTCGTTTTTTACAATCATGCAAACAGACAGGGTGCCTTTCCTGGCCGCCGGATCAATTTGACGTGGGCCGATTTTCTCGCGGACAGCCAGAGCCGCCTGCAGGATACCTTCATCCAGGTCAAACAAAGCAAGGGCGTCTTCGATCTTGAGCATGGCTAAATCAAACTTGCCCTGCTGAATGAGAATATCAATATACAAAAAGGTGAGATTTTTATTATTGGGATACGTGGTGCAGGCTTCCCGGAATTCGGCTTCAGCATCACTGCATATGCCCAGGGAGTTTATTGCGGAATAATAAACCGAGCTTACGTCCGGCACGGTTGGAGACAGCCGGAAGCCTTTTTTCATCTGCAACAGCGCGTCGTCTTTTTTGTCCGTCCCCCAGTATAGAACACCCAAGTTGGTGTATGTTTCTCCATAACCGGGATCGGCATCCATGGTTTTCCGGAAATAATCTGCCGCTGTTTCTTTTTCCCCTTTTTTATAGGCCAGAACACCTTTCAGATTCAGCGCAGCAGGGTAGTTCTTATTCTGAGACAATATCTTGTCCGCATAGACCGCAGCTTCATCATCCAACCCCAATCCTTCCTTGGCATAACCTGCATATTCAAGGCCTTTCAGATCATTTTTCCCCGTCTCCGGCATGGTTCCGAAAACTTCCCAGGCTTCGGCAAATCTCTTGGATTCAATAAACATGCGGGTCAGTTCATAATATATTTCTTTGTCTTCGGGTGTGAATTTAATGCAGTTAATGAGTGTTTCCACAGCCTGGTTGATATTTCCCCGGGCATAAAAATCAGCGGCAAATTCCTTGGCTTTTAGAACAGCAAGCTTCTTGCCCTCGGAGCTCGCCAGGTTGAGAGTCCACTTTTTATCGAGAATACTTCTATCGCCGGGAATATTTTTACTTTCCGGCCGTTGGATAAAGACGTCTCCGGCAATGTAATTGCAATAGCCCTTCAATGCTGCTCTTATGCAGAAATCTTCATAGGCAAAACCGCTGCTGCCGAGCTGCTCATCAAGCAGGCCGATCTTATGGGCGAGTGCCCGTTTAAACAACAGGCAGACTCCGGCAATGTTGCGGCTGGCAATCCGGCGGTGATGAAATCGCTCCTTAAACTCCGCCGCATATTTGTCAAATTGATTACCGGAGGATGGATAGGATTCATCCGTAACCTGCTGAAGGCCTGTGCCGTTGTTAGTCATTGGACCGACGATACCGGACAGAGGAACGACCTTCAGACATTCCAGCATGCCGGTAAGCCAGCCTGCGCTGACCAGTACATCGTTGTCCAGTAAGAGAATAAACTCACCTGTGGAAAGATTAATGCCCTGATTGAGACCCTTTACCGGTTCAATGCTCTCCTTGTTCTCAATCAAATGATAGTTTTTGTTTACCCTGGCCTGACCTTGCAGCCACTTGGCGGTACCATCGGTGGAACAGTTATCGACAAAAATAATCTCGTGAGCTTCCGGTGTGTACTTGCTGATGTTTTTGACGCATTTTTTGGTCTGATCCAGACGGTTATGCGTGAAGATGATGACGGATGTGAGGTTGGCGGTGAATTCATGATGAAGCAGAGAAGGTATTCCTTCTGCTGCGGGATTATCAGAAAGACACTTTTTATATGGAGATTTTGCATCGCCGGAATTGTTAAGCGGTATATAATGATGTTCTTTCTGAAATACCTGCAACAGATAGGGTAAAATATTGTATGGTTCTCCGTACTTGATGTCGACGGGAATGCCCCATTTCCTTTTCCAGAATTCCCAGGCATCGAGCAGACGCTGGTTGTAGCCGATATTTCCCTGTCCCTGCGGACCCCCTGAATGATGGATGAATACATCGTTGGCAATTGCCGTCTTAAAGCCCGCAATGATTGCACGCCAGGTATAGTCGTCATCTTCATAGCCGAACTTGCCGAAGGAAGCATCGATATTGCCGATCTTATCAACAACGGCACGCGATATAAACATGCAGAACCCGACCAGGCGATGTGTTGGAATCAAAACTCCCTTGTGATCATCAGCCCATTTCCGGGCAAATATCTCCAGTCCGGACATGTCCCGGTAGGGGACGTTGGGAACCAGCTGAGCGCCGGAAACGTAGTTGGAACGCGGGCCGAGGATACCGATATCCGGGTACCTTTGAAAATGAGCCTTAAATTTTTCTATCCAGCCTTCCGTAACGATAGTATCATTATCAAGCAATACTACGAAATTACCCTTTGCCAACGGCAAACCCAGAGCACGCGCCGGCGGGCAACCGAGATTTTCTTTGTTTTCTACAAGCAAGGCATTTTTTACGGTGCGGAGATATTCCAATGAACCGTCGGTAGAAGCGTTATCGATAATGACAATCTCATATGCTTCTTTTGTGTTTTTTTCAATGGACTCAATACACGGCTTGATGAGCTTCAATCCGTTATAGTTCAGGATGACAATCGATATCTCCGGCCGAAGCAGCGGATCCATCAACAAAAGATCTTTCCCGTCCTTTTCCTCGCCTCTCTTGCTTTTCATCTGCCGGATGACACTTAAGGCGCTGAATTTGACGCCGTCATAATAAAAGTGATTTTTCGGATTAAAGATTATATCATCGATCGATAAGGGATAATATCCGGCTTCCTTGTTATGGCTGCTTACTAAGCCTTTATCATCCTTCAGCAGCGGTTCCCGGAAGTGAAGGTAATCGATGTCTCTGGCTTCACGAAGACCGTAGATCGACATTACCGCGCTTCCGCCGACGCAAAACCATTCTTCTTCAACATTCGCTAAAGCTTTTTTGTAAGACAGAAGATTTTTCTCAAAATGTTCGAAGTTGCCTATCTTCGCATTATTCAGAAAATGAACACCATTGCTATTCAGCAGGAGCCGGGCTATGCGCAGCGATTCCTCATGAGTATCGCTGATATGGATGGAATGATTGCCGATACCGTATATATCCCGGATTTCCTGCTTTACCTGTTTCAAGGCGTCGTTATTATCGGTCTCCACGACAAAAAGCCGGAGAGGCTCATTAGACCGGAAACATTCCCGGGCTTTTAATCGGGCGCCGGGAAAATTATTCTTATAGTTGCCCAGCCAATTCTCGTCCCGGTAAATTTGTCGCATAAGCAACAGGGGTCCGTCATTACGCAGAGATATTTTTTTCTCATACACTATGTCAGAATATTTTTTCAGTAACTCCATAACTTTGTCGACACTGCCGATGGCGGACGGAAATAAAAACACAAGATGGGTATTTTTCTTTAAGCGGCAGAATTCCAGGGCAATCGCATCGGCCGTTTCCGGAGAAAGCCCACGTGAAAGGAAAAAACGGTAGTCGTAAATCCACGGTTTAAAGTCAAACTTTACAGTAGAAATTTGTTTGTTATAAACAAGGCAGGCCGCGAGCCTGTGTGCGCCTTCCAGCAATTCGCCCTGCAGAGAAACCGGTATTACGGATGTGTCCGGGTCAAATCCCCTGGTTCGGACGGAATCTATTACGGCATTAAACGCATTCAAAAACATTTTCAGGCCTTTTTTCCCCGTACCGTCGCGTTCGTCATAGCCGTTAAACGCCCGGATGTGCTCATCATAGACTTGCACCGGCCAATTACTATTCACCTGCCAATGGCGATGCCGGGCATAGATGACTTTGGCCGGGACATCAAATCTCGTGTAGTCTAAAATTTTCAGCGGGTCACTTGCTTCAATGGCCATCTGCTCCCGAAAGGGCAGAAAAGAAGCATAATGGGCGCTGATTTTTTTCTTCAGTTCTTCCGGCGAATATTTTCCCCCGGAAGCTGCTGTCTGGTGATTAGAGATTGCCTTATTACTATACTCATCGATTTTTACAAAAAAATCGTCACAGCCGACTCTCTTCCATAGCAGGTATCCTTTGCTTGTAAGAAATTTTGTTTCCTTCTCCAGCCCGTAGTTGTTTTCTATGGTAAGACACTTGATGTATGTTTTGTCAAAATCAATGGATTCCAGGACCTGCATTTCCGCGCCTTCAACATCGATACTGCAATAATCAACATAGGCAACATTATGACTGTCAAGAAGATTTTGCAGGGGGATGGTTTTGACCTTGTAGACGTGCTTTGTTGAATCACGGCCTTTCAGTTCCTGATCTATGCGGTCCAAATGTCTCGGATCATACAAGGATATAATGCCGCTCAGGCCCTTGCCGTAGCCGTCAATGGCCAGAAAATCGGTTTCTCCTTCCTGGGAACATATGGCGTAATTTTCCTTTATACATGTCCTGCCGGAATTCTTCAGTTTTGCAAACTCTATCGGGTTTGGTTCTATGCAGATGCCCTTCCATCCCCGCCACTTTTCAAAGAATAGAGTATTGCTGAAATGCTGACCATCCGTGGCTCCAACTTCGACGAAAAAACCGCCTTCCTTACAATGAAATAACTCGGTGTCCAGTATTTTATCCTGCGCCATCTGGCTGTAATATTGACTGATGGAGGATGCATCCTTAACTTTCCATTTCACATCATAGGTCCAATAGTTCTCCGGTACAGGTTGGAATCCCTGATCGAGCAGACCGTCTCCTTCCGCGATTTTGCGGTAATAAGGACCCAATAATTGCTCGTAGGCGTGAATATTGTTATTGGGAAGGTTGTAGACGTTATCGGTTTTGGCCACTTCGCACTGAATATTTTTTATTTTCCCTTGCTTAATATAGGGTAACATGGTTTTTAAAACTTCCAGATCCATTCCCTGGAGATCACTGATATAATCATCTATATAATCTATTTGATGGGCGATACAAAAATTATAAAGATTAACGGCAGGAACTTTGATTTTCTCAACAACCTGGAATCCCGAATTATTCATTCTCTGCGCTAAATATTTGTCACACATATTTCCAACCGAAGAGGCCGTATCGTTCTTGAGTATGTTGAAGTCAATCTCTCCATCAAATGTTGTTAACGCAGCGTGAATAATTTTAACATTATCGCACAGCTGCAGTTTTGCGTACATGGGATCGGCAAACAGATGGGGATTGGCTTCGAAGGCAAAACAATAATCATAGTTCTTGTAGATTGTACTAAAAGACATTGCTTTATTAAGTCCGCAGTATATTAATATTCTGGGTTTGTCAGCTTTTTGCAGGGAAGTCATATTAACATTCACTCCTTAGTTTTTTGCATGATCCACGAGCTGCCGGAAATCTGATATTTGATATCTTTTTCCTTGCTAAACCTGTTGACTGCACAGATGATTCCAATACCTCCCATATGCCAGTCGTCGCCGATCATGATGCCGTTGCCCTTTAATCGTTTCCAGTAATTGACAATATCCTGATAGACGTCTTCTTCATCATGACTGCCGTCTATATATATCAGGTCGGCCTGTATGTTTTTTGCCGTCAACCAGCGGGAACCTATTGTGCTTGTCGTTGGTAACGGTAGAATGTAATTTTGCAGATCGTTATGTACGATGTTGGCTAAAAATTGATAATAAAGATTGGGATAGCCGTGTTGGTAATACTTGCCCAGCCCCCATTCCGGATCATTCGGTTTCAGCATGTTGTTGACGGTTCCCAGCCATGTATCGATACATAAAACCAAACCATCGATGGATTTCTTTTTCAGTAATGATGCCATATGAAGAGCGGACGATCCCTTCCATGAACCCACCTCAATAATCATCCTGGGCCGGAATTTATCAATAATCTGCTCAAAAATGGCATGTTTCACTCCGCCGCTGCTGTCCTGCTGATATGAGGAATAATCAAACCCGTCATAAGGATTTCTGTACGGCATCATCTCAAGAATAGTCTCGAAAATTTTCATTCCGGTGTCAGCCTCAATTAATTTTTTTTAAATTTCCCAAAACATTCTGAACAGACGGCCAGAGATTATATTTAAAAAGAACCAAATCCCTCGCTTCTCTTAAGGCATCATAATTGACCGGCTTGTTCATTTCATCTCTCAATATTTCCGTTACAAAAGGACTGTATATATCTATCCAGGCATAAGAATCTGCGGGGAAATATTTCCGGATATTGGAACAACCCCAATAAAGAGGTTTGGTCCAGGTAAGAAAGCAATCAATCAGTTTTTCCGTAAAATAATTATCATGAGAAGAATTTTCCAAGGCTAAAGAGTATTGATAATCGATGAGTCCATTGAACTTACAATACTTATTGTAATTAAGCTCGCCTTTATACGCAGTACCGAAGTCACTCGCCGTCAGACCTCTTCCGTAAATATCGATGTCGGGGTAAATTGAATATAGTTTCAGGAGTGTTTCCAATCTTTTATTCTGCCCGTCGGTAAATCTCTTACCACTGATAATGGCCGATATTTTTTTACTTTTGAAAGGTCTGGGCAGGTCGCGAAGTTCGGCAAATGGTTTTCTTATTTGCCATGTGGAAAGATGGTGAAAAACATCGTAGGAGCCTTTAAACAGCGCCTGATCGTGAACGAACTTATGATGAGAAACTATTTCCGCCGGTTCTCTTTGAAAATACAGTTTTCTGGATGCCGGCAGCTGATTTTCGGAAACATTTGTCGGTAATCCATCCATAATTATAAAAAAATCCGCCTTCTGCGGGTCAGGCGTCACCTCCAAATGCTCCCAGATGCCATCGTGACCGGGTGTCTGAAAGATATACCGGTCGAGAAGCGTTGCCGGCGTATCCCCCCAATTGCACAAAAACATAATTTTTTTCATCTGCTTTTCTCTGTTGTTTTTTGCAGATGCCATTTCCAGGCATGCTGCAGGATTGTTTTGATATCACCATATTGCGGTTTCCAACCGAGTTCGTCTCCGGCCTTGCGGGATTCACTAACGAGGCGGTCCGGATCACCCGGGCGCCGGGTGCCGATTTCTATTGCTATTTTTTTGCCGGTAATTTCCCGGGCAGCGTCAATAACCTCCTGGACTGAGCAGCCCGTGCCGGTTCCGAGGTTATACGCAGCGCTTGCTGAATCCGATTCCAGTTTATTTAAAGCAAGCAAATGTGCATCGGCAAGATCCGCCACGTGGATGTAATCTCTGATGCAAGTCCCGTCCGGAGTTGCATAATCATTGCCGTAGATGGTGATTTGCGGGCGGATGCCCAGGGCGGCATCAAGAATAAGGGGGATAAGATGTGTTTCCGGGGTATGGTCTTCTCCCGTTGCGCCTTCCGGATCAGCGCCCGCGGCATTGAAATAGCGCAGAGATATGTTTTTTATGCCGTAGGCAACATCAAAATCCCGCAACATCTTTTCGATGGTTAGTTTACTTTCTCCGTAAGGATTAACCGGGTTCTGAGGGTGCTCTTCCGATATCGGAACAGACAGGGGAACTCCGTAGGTTGCACAGGTAGATGAAAATACCATCTTGGAAACACGATGCCTTGCCATTGCTTCGAGCAGGGTGAGAGAGCCGACAACATTGTTACGATAATATTTTTCCGGTTTAAGTACGGATTCTCCCACATAAGTGAATCCGGCAAAATGCAATACGGCCGCCGGTTGATACTTCTCCATGACAACGTCAAGTCGTTTTGAGTCGTTAATGTCACCTTCCTCAAAAGGGCCCCATTGAACAAGATCACTGTGGCCGTAGCTTAAGTTATCAAAGGCTACGGGCAGGTATCCTGCCTGGCGGAGTGCTTTGCAGGCATGTGATCCTATGTAACCTGCTCCTCCGGTGACTAAAATATTTTTGCCGGTAATCGTATTGGTAACGTATTCCAATACAGCCTCCTTTTAGAATGTCCAATGCAATAAAATAATTGCTCTTTCATAATGAGAAGCAATGACCGCTGGAATAATTGGCTGATGTTGCATTAAGCGGTTCATGATCCTTAAGAATATTCAAAAAACAATCCTTTGCAATATCGATGCCTTTTTTCTTCGAAAAATATTTAGAAGATAGCCGCAGCTTTCCAGACAAGGGAGATAGTTTCGTTAATTTATAAAATAATTGATTATTTATAAGATTTGTAATGATCGTCCGGGAGTTGAGATTATGAGATGAAATAAAATATATTCGTCAATATATTGACAAAATTAACGTATAATAGTTTCCGGACGGCAAAATATGCCTACTGTTTTAACTATCAGCTGATGGAGAAAAAGTGCTGGAATTTCTAAAAAGTAATGTCATATAATGTGCTCGAGTAAATATTACCTATAGTCTTAACAGATTAATTAATTTACAAAAAATTAATTAATCCCTTAAGTTATTTTTTATTTTGCCGATATTAATAGCGGAGAGATTTACCAGGGAGCGGAAAATGACAATTACACCTTATCAGGTAGACAGTGTGCTCAATGCCTACACAAGGCAAAGCAAATTAAGAGTGTCGCATGCTGCTGCCAATGAAAATGCAACTGAAGGCAAATACAAAGATCTGGTTTCATTATCGACTCAGGAAGAAAACAAAACCGAAGAATTTGATAAAATAAGTTATAACCTTCGCGATGTTATCCTGAAGAAATAATGCAGGCGGATCGTGGTTGAACTTATTGCTTTCTGAAAGCAGCGAAAAGTTGTACCTCCCGATTAACTCATCATTTATTATATCCAAAAGGTGTAAATTCTTATGGCTATAAAAGTGCCGGTGGAAGAAAGCTCTAAGGAAAAGAAAAAAATATTAGTCGTTGATGACTATTTACCTACCCGGAGACTCATCGTTGACGCCTTAAGTCAATACCCTCAATATGAAGTTAATGAAGCGGAAAATGGTGAAGAAGCACTGCAATTGTTTAATAAGAACAATTATGGTCTGGTAATAAGCGATATCATGATGCCCGGCATGAGCGGTATGGATTTGTTGAATCGTATTCGGGAAAAAAATCTATCCACCGCCGTTATCATGATTACAGGCAGTCCCACCATTGATCTTACTGTCAGTGCCATTAAAAAAGGGGCCGTTGATTTTCTGACAAAACCTTTTGACATTGACGATCTGCTTTTTAAAGTGGATATCCATTTGCGGGAAAAGGCATTTTTGCCTGTCTCCGGTACGGAAAGACTTCTGGAGCAGGTTGATCTTAGAGATAAAACCGATGAGCTTTCCAAGCAGGGATATATATTCGATTCCATAGAAGATTCTCCTATGGATAATGATGCTATTTTTGAGAAGATCGTTTCTCTCGCCTTAAAATTGGTCGATGGAGAAGAATGCTCAATATTGCTTTTTGATGAGCAGGATAATGAATTTCATCCCCAGATAGTGAAGAGTGAATTAGAAGAAGTGGTCGAAAAGAAAATGCCCGGTCCGGCTTTAAAAAAAGTATTTGATGAAGTTGTGAAAAAGAAAGAGGCGGTTGTGGTCAATTCCAATGAGCACCAGGATATGTCGCCGTCGCTCATTTGTGCCCCGCTCATGATCCGCAATTCCATATTGGGTATTTTAAGCATTCGGAAAAAGAAAAACCGGGAAGTATTCAGCAAGAAGGATTTACATCATATTTTGAGCCTGACGAAAAGAGCGTCCCTCAATCTGGAAAATAAAATTCTTTATGAAAGCCTCTATTCCAATATCATGGATACTTTGAAATCGCTGATTTCATCGGTTCAGGCGCGGGATCATTACACGGAGGAGCATTCGCGGAGGGTAACCGATCTTTCTTTAAAAATTGCCAGGCAGATGAACTGTTCCCTGAAAGATATGCAAAGTCTCGAAATTGCGGGGATTCTCCATGATGTTGGCAAGATTGCCGTTCCTGACAATATTTTGCTCAAGCCGGGCAAGCTTACCGATGAAGAATATCTGATCATCAAAAATCATCCCACAATCGGTGAAAATATTCTGCGTCCGGTTATTTTACTGGAGAAGGAAAGAAGGATAATCCAGTGTCACCATGAAAGGTGGGACGGCAAAGGTTATCCGCTGGGAATCGCCGGGGAGGAAATTCCCTTTCTGGCGCGTATTCTGGCCGTCGCCGATTCCTTTGATGCCATGACCAACAACCGTCCGTATCGTTCCGCAATGTCTATCGAGAAAGCCCTTGCGGAACTAGTTCGCAATAAAAACACCCAGTTTGATGAAAACGTCGTCAGTGCCTGCACAAAAATCATCTGATAGTATTTTCTGTAAAACATGGCATGTTAATTGATTCCTTCGGTGAATATTGGGAGGAATAAATGGCCATTCCTGTTAAAAATAATCCATTGGCTGTTGCCGGTTTTAGTAAAAATGCGGCAAGAATTGCCAATCCGCAGGCGGTAAATAATCAGGGAAGCTTCAATGCAATATTAGAGAAATCTCTTCAAAAAATAGATACTTCCTCATCCGGCGGGATTGATTTGCAATCATTATCCCGGGAGCAGATGGATATTCTTGTTAAGAATATGCAAATTCAAATGAATCGTCAGCTGTTCAATATTGCCTTTAATAGTGAAGAGAAAAATTGTTTTCCCGGGTTGGGGGTATTAGCTGATTACATGGGTAGCCTGACAACTTCTTTGACGGAAGTGTCAAAAAACCGTCAAATGCCGTCTCCAAATGATTTCAGCCCGGAACGATTAAATCTGGATTCAATTATTGAAAAGGCGGCGCGCCGATATGAAGTTGATCCGGATTTGGTTCGTTCGGTCATTAAGGCGGAAAGTAATTTTAATCCACAGGCTCTCTCTCCTCAAGGAGCAATGGGGTTGATGCAGTTAATGCCGGAAACGGCAGAAGAGTTGGGGGTAAAAAATGCTTATGATCCGGAAGAAAACATCATGGGGGGAACAAAATATTTAAAGTTGCTGCTCAATCGATATGACGGCAAAAGGGATCAGGCCCTTGCGGCGTACAACTGGGGTATGGGTAATTTAGAAAAGAATCAACGCAGTTTGCCCGCCGAGACGGCAAATTATATTGCACGTATTGACGGATATTATAAAAATCTCAAGGAATCAGCCTGAATTAACGCTAATCAATGCAGCTGATCCATTCCTGCAGGGCCTTTGTTGCCCGTTCCACATACAGAGTATGTTTTTCTTTTTTCTTTATTTTTTTTCCGGGTAGTGTTTCCAGCAGTCCGAAGTTAATATTCATCGGCTGAAAATTACCATCGTGTTCGGCGGAAGTAATGTATTTTAAAAGTGATCCGATGGCCGTAGCGGAAGGAGGTTGAGGAAAAGATTTACCTTCAATTAAGGCTGCTGCGTTTAATCCGGCTAAAAGCCCCATGGCCGTTGATTCCATGTAACCTTCCACACCGGTAATCTGGCCGGCAAAGAAAATCCGTGGATTGTTCCTCATCTGTAATGATGGCAGCAGCAGGGAAGGGGAATTGATGTAAGTATTACGGTGGATGCTGCCCAGTCTGGCAAATTTTGCATTTTCCAGACCGGGAATAAGGCGGAAAATTCGTTCCTGCTCAGGCCAGGTGAGTTTTGTCTGAAAACCAACCAGATTAAATAAAGTGCCGGAAATATTTTCTTTGCGCATTTGAACAACGGCGTAGGGCATTAAACCTGTATGCGGATTGACGAGTCCCACCGGCTTCATCGGGCCGAAGGCCAGTGTGTCTTCACCGCGGGCGGCGAGTATTTCTACCGGCAGGCAGCCTTCAAAATGCCGGATTTCTTCAAACGATTTTAAGGCAACTTTTCTCCCCGTGAGTAATTCCTGTCTCAGTCGTTTGTATTCCTGTTCGGTGAGCGGGCAATTCAGATAATCGGGAGTGCCTTTATCATAGCGCGATGCCCAGTAAACTTTATCCATATTGATGGAATCGGCTTCCACAATCGGTGCGATGGCATCATAAAAATACAGATAAGAGCCGCCGAGCATTGAAGAAACGGATTGCGCCAGTGCGTCGGAAGTGAGTGGTCCCGTGGCGATAATGGTTAAAGGATCGTGGGGGATTTCCGTAATTTCAATTCTGCTCAGGATAAAGTTTCTTTGCTGCAATAACTGAGCTTCCACATTGCGGGCAAATTCCATCCGGTCAACAGCCAGCGCAGTGCCTGCGGCAACGGCAGTTTGATCGGCGACCGAAAGAATCAGGGAATGAAGACGGCGCATTTCATTTTTGAGCAGGCCTGGTGCGCTTGCCGGATCGTTGGATTTGAAAGAGTTACTGCAAACGAGTTCCGCCAGATGTTTCATTTTATGTGCAGGAGAAAATTGTTGCGGCTTCATTTCCATCAGATGAACCGCATGGCCGTGCCGAAGCAATTGCCAGGCTGCTTCACAGCCGGCCAGTCCCCCGCCTATAATGATGACCTCTGCTGATTTCATTCCGCCGGTTTGTTCTTAGGCATTTTCTTGATGTTTTTGCATTCGGGATAACCGGTACAGCCCAAAAACTGGCCGTAACGGCCGCGTTTTACAGCCATCGGTTTCCCGCAAATATCACAGGTTTCATCGGACAGAACGACTTCCTGTTTTGTTACTTTGCCGTCCTTGCCCATCCTTTTGATGTTTTTGCATTCGGGATAACCGGTGCAGCCCAAAAACTGGCCGTAGCGGCCGCGCTTGACGGCCATGGGCTTGCCGCACAATTCACAAATTTCGGTTGTTGTAGGAGCTTCGGCGGCAACGATTTCGCCGTTTTCATTTTTGGCGGCGTTCATCGTGTTTTTGCATTCCGGATAGCCCGAGCAGGCCAGAAACTGTCCGAAGCGTCCCTCTTTGACAATCATGTTTTTGCCGCACTTGTTGCATTTAACATCGGTTGTTTGTGTTTCCACGTGTTTTACCTTCCCGTTTTCATCATGAGTAAAATTCATGGTATTTTTGCATTCAGGGTAATTGGAGCAGCAAAGGAAGCGGCCGTTTTTGCCCCACTTGATGACCATCGGCGAACCGCATTTTTCGCAAACGAGATCCGTCGGAGTTTCTTCCCGCTTGACATTGCGCATTTCGTCTTTGGCCTTATCCAATTCTTTGGAAAAAAGCTTGTAGAAATCATGCAGTGTTTTGACCCGTTTGTTTTCACCATTTTCAATGGCGTCAAGCTTGTTTTCCATATCCGCCGTAAAAGCCAGATCCAGGATGGTTGGGAAACTGTGGACCAGCAGTTCTGTGACAACCTTGCCCAACTCCGTCGGAAAGAATTTGCCTTTTTCCAGAGTGACATACTCACGATCCTGAATTGTAGAGAGAATCGCGGCGTAGGTGCTGGGGCGGCCGATGCCGTTTTCTTCGAGTTCGCGCACCAGCGATGCTTCCGAGTAGCGGGGCGGCGGCTGAGTGAATTTCTGCTGGGTGTCGAGTTTCAGCAGCTTTAATGTTTCCTGTTCTTTGAGCAGGGGAAGCAGTTTATCCGTGCCGTTGCCGTTTTCTTCTTCCTTCTCTTCCTTGCTTTCCGTATAGACGATGGTGAATCCGGGGAACTTCATGACCTGTCCCTGCGCGCGGAATGTGCAGCCAGCGCCGGTGATGTCAATGGTCGTCTGATCGAAAACCGCCGGATTCATCTGGCTTGCCACAAACCGGTTCCAGATGAGCTGATAAAGTTTGAACTGGTCGGGTGTCAGGTACTCTTTAATGTCCTGTGGTTTATACGCCATAGTTGAAGGCCGGATGGCTTCATGCGCATCCTGAGTTTTTTGCGCGTTTTTATACTCATGCGGTTTGCGCGGCAGATAGTCGGTGGAATAATTTTCCTTAATGTAGCTGCGAACGGCGGTCAGGGCTTCATCGGCAATGCGGTAAGAGTCCGTTCTCATGTAAGTGATGAGGCCTACGGAACCATCTTTTCCCAGTTCGATGCCTTCGTATAATTTCTGAGCAACGCTCATGGTCTTCTTGGCGGAGAATCTCAATGCCCGCGATGCTTCCTGTTGTAATTTACTGGTCGTAAACGGAGGCAGGGCCGAGCGTTTAAGCTCTTTTTTCTCCAGCTTCTCGACAAAAAAAGAGGCCTTTTTAATTTCGGCAGCCAGTTTCTGAGCTTCTTCGCCGTTTGCCACTTTTGCTTTTTTGCCGTCAATCTTGAGGAGTTTAGCTTCAAAGGGCGGCGGATTGATGCCTTCAAACTGCGCCGTTAGATTCCAGTATTCTTCAGGAATAAATTTGCTGATTTCATCTTCCCGGTCGCAAATCATGCGCACGGCTACGGACTGCACGCGTCCTGCGCTCAGTCCCCGTTTTACTTTATCCCACAAAACAGGGCTGATTTGATAGCCGACCAGACGATCAAGGATGCGCCGGGTCTGCTGAGCCTCGTACTTATCAAAATCCAGTTGCAGGGGATGACCGATGGCTTCCAAAACGGTGTTTTTGGTTAAATCATTAAAGAGAACGCGATAGATGTTTTTATTCTTTTTTGCGCCGATGATATCGGCTATATGCCAGGCAATGGCCTCGCCTTCGCGGTCGGGGTCGGGTGCCAGGTAAATGTTTTGGGCCGACTTGGCCGCTTTCTGCAATTCATCGATGGTTTTCTTCTTGGTGTCTATGACATTGTAAGTTGGTTCAAAATCTTTTTCGAGATCAATGCCTAGAGTGCTTTTCGGTAAATCTTTGATGTGACCCATGGAAGCGACAACATTAAAATCTTTCCCCAGAAATTTTTTAATTGTTTTAACTTTTGTGGGAGATTCCACAACAATTAGTGAATTTGCCATAGCCGCTCCTTATTTATATCCATTGAACTCAAATTGCAAACGTGAAACGCGCTTTATACCGGAAAAGCACATAACCAGAGCACCTGATAATACCGGGTGATGCGAGGTCGTGTATCGAAATTTGCCGGTCGAACAATTCCACCCAAAGCGTATGATACAGAAATCCGTCCCGGAGGCGGATTTTTGATACACTGCTTGTTCCGGAATTTATCCTCGTGATTTCGCCGCACCCTATAATGGGGAGAAGGAAATTTGTAAAGCAAATTTATTGTTGCCGGGAAAAAAACTTTCCCGGATCTTGCCGGATAATTCCTTTTAACTCCAGTGCCGTCAAGATACTCAGAACATTATGAGGCGACAATCCGGTCGAATTTATTATTTCGTCAATATGGAGGCGCCTGCCTGTTAAAAGAGTCAGGATTTGACGGTCCAGGGGGCTCAAGTCTTCGTTTCTATCGGTTGTGGAAGCTTCCCGGGCGGAAGCTGATGAATTTTGCGGTATTTTTGTTTTTTCCAGTTGCGGTAAAATTTCTTCTAAAATATCATCAATATTTTCGATCAGTTTTGCGCCCTGCTGGATAAGTTTGTTTGTCCCCCGTGATCCGGCGGAATCAATGCTGCCCGGAACGGCAAAAATCTCCCGTCCCTGCTCCATGGCCAGTCTGGCCGTAATCAGAGAGCCGCTTTTTTCACCAGCTTCCACGACAACCACTCCGTAGGACATGCCGCTGATGATGCGGTTGCGGGCGGGAAAGTTGGCTGCACGCGGCGGTGTGCCCGGGGGGAATTCGGAAACGACGGCTCCTGCTTCTTCAATAGCGGAAAATAATTTTTTGTTTTCCGGAGGATAGATGATGTCAAGGCCGCTGCCGAGCACGGCTATTGTCCTGCCTTTGACAGTCAGCGCTCCGTGATGAGCCGCCGAATCGATGCCTCGGGCCAGACCGCTGACAACAGTTATTCCTTTAAGGGCAAGTTCACGGCTTAATCTTTCAGTTGTGAATTTGCCATAAGTGCTGGCGAGCCTTGAGCCGACAATGGAAATATTCACATCATCTTTTTGCAGAGACCCTTTTACATAAAGGAGGGGCGGCCGGTCATAAATTTCCAGTAAACGGGACGGATATAAATCATCATGGCAGGTAACAATGTTAATTCCTTGTTTTTCTATATGTTCCAGATCTTTTTTAATATTGTCCCATTTCTTAAATACAACGATGGCGACGGCGGATTTTTTTGTTATTCCCGGTGTCTTTTGTAACTCGGAGACGGATGCGGAAAAGATTGCTTCCGGTGAGTGAAAATTCGTGAGCAGTGAAGAAAAAACAACGTTTCCTATTCCGGAGATCGAATTTAAGGCCAGCCAGTATTTTAATTTATTATAATCCATAGTATTTCCACCAAGAATTGACGGCACGTTACATCTTATCTGCCGGTTATGTCAAGGATTTTGGTGAAAAAGCCGATTGTCCGGCGGACTTGTCTTAACGGTCGGCTTTGTTCAATGCTCCCGTTTCTGCTTTTTGCTTCAAGTATAACAGATGGAATAAATATTATATCCGGTAAGGTATATTTACGGCCGGTTTCAAAATTGTTGCTTAATTTTTAGCTTTGCGTTAGTTAGCCATAATAATTAATGAGGTTTATTTTATGTTACGGCTAAAAAAATATTTTATCTTGATTATTATTGCGCTCACGATTTGTCCGGCTAATGTTTTTGCCCAACAGGGAAATGGACAGAATCAGGTCATCAAAAAAAATAGTATGAATACAATGCAGATATCGAATGGGAACAGGCAGCTTCCCCGTCCGGTGCTGGCAATAACGCCAAGAGAAATGGATATGGGAATAATCGGCGCCGGCGAAACATCAGCAGGTATTTTTACGTTAAAAAATATGGGTTACGGGATTATGGGCTGGTCAACTGCCGGTCCGGAGGGATGGAAAGTATCGGGTAATCAAAATTTATCGGGTACTATTGAAGATGATGCCGATTATTTGAATATTGAAATTAACGTTTTTCCCATTGAACAAACGATAACCGAACTTCAGCCCAAAGTGATGCTTTATCCGGTAGAGATTAAACTAACGGCGGAAACCGGTAATCTCATCTGCCGGAAGGATTTACCGGCAGGTTTATACCGGGAGGCAATTAAAGTTACTTCTTCCGGCGGTCTGCGAACAATATTTGTAAAATTTAAAATAGTCTCGTCTCAGGATTCGGCTCAAATTAATCTTAATCCGGAAAGACTGGATATGGGCATTATTCTGCAAGGTAAAACCGTATCGAAGAAGATACGTCTGAACAATAAAGGAAAAGAAATATTAAAATGGTCGGTTGCACTGCAGAAACAGAAACGCGGAGATGTTCAGCCGGAAGGTTTTAAAAAAGGAAAGTACGTTTCTTTTGTTAATGAGGAAGCAAGGGGCAGGGGGGTATACGATCCGGCTCATAATTTGCGGGAATTCATGAGTTTGACCGGTACCTGGGCTGAAAACGACGGGTATCCCGCCAGCGCCGGAGGCGATAATTTACTGAAATTTCAATTTAACGGGACGGGATTGATTCTTTATTTTACAACTTACCCCGACATGGGTAATCTCACGATTTATGTTGACGAAAATTTAATCAACGAACATAACTGGCTTTCCTATAAGAAGGAAAAGGCTGAATTATTGATTATCGAGGGACTTTCGGATGGAAATCACAGCGTAACTCTTGTTAATAAAGATGGACGCCTGGATATCGAAGGTGTAAGAATCCTGGGAAAAGAGATACTGCGCGGACCGGCCGGCTGGATCAGCCTTTTCCCGGATTCCGGTTCCACAACGCTGGAAACGGAGTATATTAATGTAAAGTTAAATACGGCGCAGCTTACACCCGGTTTTTATGGTGATAACATAGTATTTAATTCCAACGGCGGCGAAGCAATAGTCGAAGTATTTGTGGAGGTGGTACCGGAGAAGACAACAAAACTTATCGATGTGTTTCGTTATTCCCGGGGAATTGATTTCCTTTTTACGGCTGACCCGCAGGCCGAGCATCAGCGGCTCAGTCAAAACGCCTATGTTAAGGAGGGGATTGCTTTTCGGCTTTTTGTTCCGGAAACCCCGGGGACAACCGGTTTTTATCGCTGGTATCATCCACAAAAGAAAGATCATTTTTATCACCATGATCTTAAAGGCGGCGGCAAACAAATGCAGGGATATCTGCTGGAAGGATCGATCGGCAATATTGCCACCTCCCGGATGACGAATACCAAGGAGCTTTACCGCTGGATTAATCCCGCTACCGGTCATTATTTTTATACTACCGATGCTAAAGGTGAAAAGATGGCTAAAAAAGGATACCGGTTTGATGGTATTGCCGGATATGTTAGATAAGCTATTTTTTTACAGCTTTTGGTCTTGACAAAAGCAGGCAGAGGGGATATTAGGCTAACTCTTTTTTTGGTGCAGAATTAAGAATGCGCCTGTAGCTCAGCTGGATAGAGCAACGGACTTCTAATCCGTGGGCCGAGAGTTCGAATCCCTCCAGGCGCACCAAAGCGAAAATGGTGGGTGTAGCTCAATTGGTCAGAGTGCCGGGTTGTGGCCCCGGAGGCTGAGGGTTCAAGTCCCTTCACTCACCCCATATTTGGATTTGGAACCAAGCGCCCGTAGCTCAGCTGGATAGAGTCGCAGACTTCGAATCTGTTGGTCGTAGGTTCGAATCCTACCGGGCGCACCAGAAAAAGAAAGTAGTAATGATATATTTCAAGGGCCCTTAGCTCAGCTGGTAGAGCAACTGACTCTTAATCAGTAGGTTGTCGGTTCGATCCCGACAGGGCTCACC
>MVRV01000115.1 GCA_002068015.1 Smithella sp. PtaU1.Bin162 | reverse complement strand
GGCATGGGGATCAGCGACGCCATGCGACTAAAAGCATTGGAAGATGAGAACAGAAGGCTAAAAGGGTTGGTTGCCGACTTAAGCCTGGACAAAAAAATCCTCAAGGATTTGCTGGAAAAAAACTTCTAACGCCCAAGGCGAAGAAAGCCGCCATTGAACATGTTATTTCCACCTTTGGGCAAAGTGAACGACGGAGTTGCCATCTGGTAAATTCTTCCAGATCGACAAACCGCTATCGGAGCAGCAAAAAAGACGATCAAATTTTGCGGAGCCGCATGAAAGAGCTGGCGAATAAACATAAACGATATGGCAGTCCCAGGCTTCATGTACTATTGAAAAAAGAAGGGCTTGTCCAAAACCATAAACGGACGGAGCGTATCTATGCTGAGGAGGGATTGGCGATTCGCAGAAAGAGAAAGAAGAAACAAAGTCCTTTGCTGCAAATTTCTTTGCCGGAAGCCTCTCTGCCCAACGAAACGTGGTCGATGGATTTTATCCACGATTCCTGCGTAAACAGTGCTAAGGTCAAAGTATTGACCATTGTCGATGATTTTACACGTTCATGTCCCGGACTACTGACGCAATCATCAATTCCCGGACGCAGAGTAACGAGCTTCTTAGACCAGTGTGCAGTTATTCATGGATATCCCCAATCGATTCGCGTGGACAACGGGCCTGAATTTAAGGGAAATCACTTTCAGCAATGGGCCCAACAAAGAGGTATTTATATAGATTATACAGAACCGGGAAACCCAACGGATAATGCTTTTATCGAAAGTTTCAACGGTAAATTCCGTGATGAATGTCTCAACGAACATTGGTTTATGAACATCAAACACGCACAAGAGATTATTGAGAACTGGCGTACGGAGTATAACGAAGTTCGGCCGCATAGTTCACTCGGAAACAAAACACCGTATGAATTTGTCAAAGAACACCAATTTATGCTACAGGAAAAAAGACTCAATCTGGTAACGGTACATATTTCGGGGTAAGGTCAAATCAATGCTCGTCCTGAGCCGTTCGAGTTCTATACGGCAAGCGACCTATGGACAGATGAGCATACGTCAAAGCAGATGCTCGCTTTCCACCTGGACGAAGGAATCGATGCTTCATCCCGCAATATTGCTTTTATCGACCGGTCTGTGGACTGGATAGCTTCACATTTCAACATCGGAGCGGGAACGAAGATTGCCGACTTTGGCTGCGGCCCGGGATTGTACGCGACGAGACTGGCTAGAAGGCAGGCGGACGTGACCGGCATAGATTTCTCGAAGAGTTCGCTTCAATATGCACAGGAAGTCGCAAACAAAGAGAAATTACACATCCACTATATAAATGAGAGCTATCTGGATTTTGAAACAGAAAGTCGTTTCCATCTCATTCTAATGATCATGTGCGACTTCTGCGCCCTTAGTCCCTCACAGAGAAAAAAGATGTTAAGCACTTTTTATACAATCCTGGACCCAGGGGGTTCTATTCTCCTCGATGTGTATTCACTAAAGGCCTTTGACCGGAGAGAAGAGACGGCAACATACGAAGCCAATCTCCTCAATGGTTTCTGGTCGCCGAATAAGTACTACGGTTTTCTGAATACATTTAAATACCAAAAAGAAAAAGTGGTTCTTGACAAATACACCCTTATCGAAGCAGGACGCACTCGAACGGTCTATAACTGGTTCCAGTCTTTCAGCCCCGAGTCTCTGAAGAGGGAGTTTGATGAGTGCGGGTTTACAGTTGAAGACTTTTATTCGGATGTTGCCGGTTCACCATTTAGTCCGGCAAGCAGTGAGTTTGCAGTTGTTGCTAAGAAGCTATAGCCACCACAGAACAATTGCATCCGGATGACGTCTTACAGCCGCTGCTGCCGCCCCGTTCTGGTGCAAGAAAAATGGAGCAATGATTGTGGATGAAAAATGAATATTGTATATGCTGAGCTAACAGATTTTGATGCATGGATTGCACTTGCAAGGGAAGTTGAACATTTGTTCGGCCCAATGGCTGACGAAGTGTCATTTCAAGATGCTTTACGACAGGCGATAACGCAAAAGACCGCTTTTTGCATTCATGCAGGTTCGGATGGTAAAGATCGGGCTTTGAAAGGAGGTATTGTTGTTTCCAAAGAATCAAATGAGATAGCGTGGTTTGCCGTATCAGCTAGATACCGCAGGAAGGGATATGGCAGAGAATTACTTAAATTCGCCATCAGCAGGCTAAATCATCATGAAAGCATCTTCGTCCAAACATTTGATGAATCGAGTTTTGAGGGAAAAGCTGCAAGAAAACTATATCTGGATTTTGGATTTATTGACAATAAAGATGGCGGATTAAATCCTGCCGGAATAACTACGGTGATAATGCAGTTGGCAAAATAATCATAAGGGAAATATTATCAAGTCGATACACCCGATCTCTACGCTCCGGTTGAGCTTTTCGGTTACCTCCAGAAGATACAAAATATATCGAAGCAGATACTCCGCGTATTTCATTGACAGCGAACCTCGCTTGTAGTACATTGTAAACATGATAAGTTACATAGAAGATATATTTAAAAGAATAAAAAAAGTACTTATTCCGAAAGAAATATTTCTTCATTTCAATAATGCTTTTTCTTCTATTGATTTAACAAAAGATTTAACCCTTTTTGATGTTAAGCAATTGAAAATATCGGAAGAAAAAAAGAGAGTTTATTATAGATTAAGAAAAGGGAAGTACAGGGCAATTTTTTATATGGAACATGGAAATATATACGTTGTTGCTCTGGATAAGAGAGAGGAGGTTTATAAGAAATGGCGGTAATATCGGTTCGTTTAAATTCTGAAGAAGAAAAAATGATTGCATTTCTTGCCGATCAGTATGAAAGCGATAAATCAAGCCTTATCAAGCTTTCTCTGAAAGAAATGTATGAAGATTTTATTGATAAAAAAGTAATCGATGAATTTGAAGGTAAGGAAAAGAAGCATTCTGTAAAATATATCAAGGCGGATGAAATCATTAAAAATTTATAGCACATTAGGTTCTTCAGCCGTCAGCCTGAATACCTCCGGCTAAAAGGAGCTGAAAATTGCCCAATCATATTGTTGTTTTATCAGAAGAAATAGCCAATAAAATCGCGGCCGGTGAAGTGGTGGAGCGGCCCGCATCCATTGTCAAGGAACTGGTGGAAAATGCAATTGATGCCGGGGCCGGCGATATCCGGGTGGAACTGGAGAAAGGCGGCACGGCTTCTATTGCGGTAATCGACAACGGTTCGGGGATAGATCATGAAGATGTGGCGTTCGCCTTTGAACGGCATGCCACGAGTAAAATCCGCAGTTTCGAAGATATTTACCGGGTAACCTCTTTAGGCTTTCGCGGGGAGGCGCTGCCCAGCATTGCCTCCGTTGCCCGGGTGGAGTTGCTGACGCGCCGTCCCGAGGATTTAAGCGGCACAAGAGCCGTTGTCGAGGGCGGTGTAATTAAAGAAATTGCCCCTGCCGGTTGTTCAGCCGGGACGCAAATCCGGGTGACGAAAATATTGGAAAATGTTCCCGCCCGCCGCAAATTTCTGAAAACCGAGTCAACGGAGCAGAGCTTGTGTCTGGATGTGATTGTGCGATTGGCACTTGTTCATCCGGAAATCCGGTTTAAAGTTACGGCTGCGGGAAGAGAGATATTTTCCGCGCCGGAAGCAAAGGATATATCCGCCAGGATTGCTTTTGTTATGGGCGCGGATTTTTCCGACCACGCCCTGTCCGTCGCGGCCGATCAGGAAGGCGTTGCCTTATCCGGTTTTGTTTCCCGGCCCGAGTTTACCCGCTCCAATTCCAAAAGCATATTTTTATTTGTTAATAAACGCTTTATCCGGGACAGTGGTGTGAGTCATGCGATACTCTCGGCTTATCGCCGGATTATTGAGCCGAGGCGTTTTCCCGCCGCGGTTTTATTCATGGAAATATCTCCCGGAGATGTTGATGTTAATGTCCATCCGGCCAAAATGGAAGTCCGTTTTAAGGATTCCCGCGCTGTCCATGATTTGGTTTCCAAAACGGTTGCCGGAAGCCTGGCCTGCCGGGAAACGGCTGCAGGAGGTTTTGTCTACCGGTTAGCCCCGCGGGAGGGGCAAACCTTTTCGCCGGTTTTCCGTAAAGACCGGGATGCTTCAGCCGATTTTGCCGGATTATATTCCCGCCGGAATCTGGAGCAGGCAATTTCCCAGGATTTGTTGTCACGATCGCAAGTGGCGGAAGCGCCGGTTACCGCCGGCAGCGGCTATGGCGACAAGCAGCAGATAACTTTCAACAATTATCAGTATTTGGGACAATTTGCCGGTACGTATCTGATCTTTGCCGGGGGAAACGGTTTTATGCTGATCGATCAGCATGCCGCGCATGAAAGGATTCTTTTTGAAAAGTTGAAGAAATCTTCCGCGGAGAAGGTTGCCAGCCAGTCTCTGCTTCTGCCGGAAGTTGTCAGCTTAAGCCCCGGCGAGCTTGCCCTTTTTTCCGGCTGCATTGATTTTTTACAGGAAATCGGTCTTGCTGTGGAAATATTCGGCCGTGACGCGGTTGTCGTCAAGGCGCTTCCGGCAATTCTGCCGCAAACAGAGTCCCGGGAAATAATCTCCGATATTGTAGATGAACTTGCCGAGCAGAATAAAATATCCGATTTAAAAGAACGAAAAGAGAAGATTCTGGCGGCGCTGGCCTGCCGGGCCGCCGTCAAGGCCAATCATGTTTTGACTGCGGAAGAAGTTATGGCGCTCTGCCGCGATCTTGCAGAAACACCCGGCAATGCCACCTGTCCGCACGGACGTCCGGTAATTGTCAATTTTTCTGTCAGTGAAATCGAAAGAATGTTCAAGCGTAAATAAAATAATGGATAAATTGTCTCTGGTCATCATTAACTCGCCCACTGCGACAGGCAAAACAAGATTGGCGATTGAGCTCGCGCATGCCTTTGGCGGAGAAATAGTCAGCGCCGATTCCCTGCAGGTTTACCGTTATCTGGATATCGGTACTGCCAAACCAACCGTTGCCGAAAGAAATAAGGTTAAACATCACTTGATTGATGTCGTTGATCCCGATGAAGAATTCAATGCCGCCGTTTTTACCGGGCAGGCCCAAAAAATAATTGAAAAAGTTAATGCATCGGGAAAGCCCATTTTCGTTGTTGGAGGCACAGGCCTCTATATCCGGGCGCTCACCCGGGGTATAATCGAAACACCCAAAGTTGACGAAAAGATAAGAAATTATTATCGCGGGCTGCGGGATATGCACGGCAAGGAATATATTTACGATATTTTACAAAAACGGGATAAGGAAGCCGCCTTGCGGATAAACCCCAATGATGCGGTGAGGGTAATCCGGGCGCTGGAAGTGCTTGAGCAAACCGGAGAGTCCATAGTGACCATACAAAAGAAGCACTCTTTCAGCCGAAGTAACTATAATACTTACAAAATCGGCCTGAAAGTGGAACGCAGCGCCTTGAAAAAAAGAATAGATGCCCGAACCGATCAGATGATTGCAGCGGGGCTTTTAGATGAAGTGCAAAACCTGCTGGCCCGTGGATACGGAGCCTGGCTGAAACCTTTGCAATCATTGGGATACAGGCAAGTAATTGATTTTTTAAACGGAAAGCAGCATTGGGAAAGAACGGTCGAGCTCATCAAACGGGAAACCTGGCTTTATGCAAAAAGACAAATGACCTGGTTTGCCGCCGATCAGGAAATTAATTGGTATCCTGCCGAACTATCTGCGGAAATAGCTAAAAAGGTGGATGCGTTTTTGAAAGAATTTCCGGCGGGTGTTCCGTGCAATATTACTTGACTTCGTAAGTCTCTGCGGATAATTATATACTCCGGTCGAGAGAAAAAATCATTTTTATTCAAGGTTTGTTAAAGCCTTTAATGAAAGGAGAGTCATATATGGTACGTCAAATGAGAATGAGGAAATTATTTGCTCTTTTCATGCTTTTTACTGCTGTTCTGTTGCTGGTTTCCTGCGGACCTGCGGCCCGGGTGCCGACCAGCCAACTGGATACTCCTGAACATCATACCTATACGGGTTTACGGCTTTTAGATCAGGAAAAATATGCGGATGCCCAGCGCGAATTTGAGCTGGCCGTAAGCCTTGATCCCAAGTATTCCAAAGCCTACACCGGTATCGGTCTTGTTAAAACAGCCGTCAACGATTTTAATGCGGCCTGGAACAGCCTCAAGATGGGCTGGAAGTATGCCAAGACCGATGAGGAAAAACTTTTTGTTTACGTGAGCCGTATTCGTTACTATACGCAAAGCAAGCTGGAAAAGAAGTGGCTTGATCTGGCCAAAGATGAATTTGATAATGCCGTTCTTACGGATGTCAAACATGCTCCCGCCTATTATTTTATGGGACTTGCCTATAAGGCTGCGCTGGAATTTGAGGCGGCCGGAAAAATGTTTGCCAAAGTGCTCGATCTCAAGACCGATTATATCAGCGAAGCCGATGTGCAGTGGAACCTGATCCAGAAAATTCAACGGGCGATGCCCGGAACAATCACCGGGAAAATAATCGCCATTGTTGACCGCATTACCCGTGCCGATGCCGCGGCGCTTTTTATGGAAGAAATGAAAATCGACGTGCTTTATAAAAAAAGAACGCTGAAGACTTTTGATACTTCCTTCAAAGATCCGGGAAAAGCCGCAGTTAAGCCCGCTAGCATTACTGCTAAAGACATTGCCGATCATCCCCTGAAGGCTGATATTGAAGGTATTCTGGAAATCGGTGTGCGCGGCCTCGAAAATTATCCGGACGGCAATTTCCATCCGAATGAAATTGTTACCCGCGCCGCTTATGCCATGATGCTGGAAGATATTTTGATTAAAGTTACCGGAGATAACGCTCTGGCGACGAAATTCATCGGATCGACTTCACCTTTTGGCGATTTAAGAGCCGATCTGCCTTACTTCAATGCGATTATGGTGGTTACTTCCCGAGGTATTATGGAAGCGAAGGATATGACTACCGGAGAATTTGCGCCTTTGAGCCCGGTGCCCGGTGTGGATGCTCTTTTGATTATTAGAAAAATTAAGCAGGAGTTAAAATTTAACTAGTTGCAATCAGGGAAATATAAATTAAATGCAGGCGGGACATTATCTTATGCCCCGCCTGTATTTTGATTGGCACTGTCTGCAAACAGTATGGATAAAAAAGAGGGCGGTAAGCCCTTTTCATGTATTATTAGAATGGAGAGATTAACATAAATGTCAACAAGAGAGTTAAGCAAAGCGTTTGAACCGCAGGAAACAGAAAAGAGATTATACGAATACTGGCTCAGGAATAAATTATTTCATGCGCAGGATAAAAGCAAAGCGGAAGCATTTTCCATTGTTATTCCTCCTCCCAATGTGACTGGAATGCTGCATATGGGACATGCCCTGAACAACACTCTGCAGGATATAATTATCCGCTTTAAAAGAATGCAGGGCTGCAATACTCTCTGGATGCCGGGAATGGATCATGCGGGAATCGCCACGCAGAATGTTGTCGAGCAGGAACTGGCCCGTGAAGGAAAAACGCGTCATGATCTGGGGCGGGAAAAATTTATCTCCCGGGTTTGGGAATGGAAGGAAAAGTACGGCGGCGTTATCATTAATCAGCTGAAAAGGCTTGGCTGTTCTTGCGACTGGGACCGCGAGCGTTTCACTATGGACGACGGTTTGTCCCGGGCGGTGCGGGAAGTATTTGTCCGGTTGTATAACGATGGCATGATTTATCAGGGAGATTACATTGTCAACTGGTGTCCGCGCTGCCATACGGCCATTTCCGATCTGGAAGTGGAATTCAAGCAGGATCAAAGTTGTCTGTGGGATATTCGTTATCCTTTTGCCGATGGACAGGGAGAAATAACAGTTGCCACCACCCGTCCGGAAACCATGCTGGGTGATACCGCCGTAGCGGTGAACCCCAATGATGCAAGATACAAGGATGTTGTCGGTAGATTCGTGATTTTGCCGCTGGTCAACAAAAAGATCCCCATCATAGCCGATGATTACGTGACGACGGATTTCGGTTCCGGTGCCGTCAAGATTACACCTGCTTCCGATCCGAACGACTTTGCCATTGCCAAAAGGCATAATCTGGAAATAATTTCCGTTATCGACGGTTCCGGCAACATCAATGAATTCGGCGGAGCTTATAAGGGGCTTGATCGCTATGAAGCGCGCAAGAAGATTGTCGAAGATCTGGAGAAGGGGGGGTATCTGGTTAAAACAGAACCATACGCCCACAGCGTCGGCCAGTGCTATCGCTGTAAAACGGACATTGAGCCGATGGTTTCCAAACAATGGTTTGTGAAGATCAAGCCGCTCGCCAAACAGGCGATTGCCGCCGTAATAAAAGGAAAAACAAAGATCGTTCCCGGTACCTGGGAAGCGACTTATTTTGAATGGATGAATAATATCCGCGACTGGTGCATATCCCGGCAGTTGTGGTGGGGACACCGGATTCCCGTCTGGTACTGCGACGGTTGCGGCAAAGTGATTGTGTCCACTACCGATCCCGATAAGTGTCCTGATTGCGGCAGTGTCTCTTTAAAACAGGATGACGACGTGCTCGATACCTGGTTCAGTTCGGCACTCTGGCCGTTTTCCACATTGGGTTGGCCTGACAGAACCAAAGCTCTGAAAACGTTTTATCCGACATCGCTGCTCATTACCGGTTTCGATATACTTTTCTTCTGGGTAGCCCGGATGATGATGATGGGAATATATATAATGAAGGATGTTCCTTTCCGGGATGTTTATCTGCATGCCCTGGTCCGCGATGAAAAAGGCGAGAAAATGAGCAAATCCAAGGGCAACAGCATTGACCCGCTCGTAATGATCGACAAATACGGCACCGATGCTTTCCGTTTTACTCTGGCGGCGTATTCGGCTCAGGGACGTGACGTCCGCATGTCTGCCGAGAGAATCGAAGGCTACAAATTTTTTGTCAATAAAATATGGAATGCTGCCAAACTGACTTTTACCAATCTGGAAGACTATGATGAAAAAAACACCGTGACGGGAGAAGATTCACTGGCGGATAAATGGATAAAAACAAGGCTTAACCGCGCCATTGCCGAAGTCACTCAAAGCTTTGACGAATATCGGTTCAATGATGCTGCTGCCGCCATTTACCGCTTTATCTGGCATGAATTCTGTGACTGGTATCTGGAATTAAGTAAGCCTACCTTCTATGGAAAAATGAGTCCCGAAAAGCGGGTGGCCACACAGTGTACATTGTATCGTGTATTTCAGACCATGCTGCAGCTTCTGCACCCGTTCATGCCTTTTGTTACTGAAGAACTATGGCAGACATTGAATCGCAGCAATGAAAAATCGATTATGGTCAGTTCTTTCCCCGTGCCGGATAAGAAAGATGAAGATTCGGCAGCCGAGAAGGAAATGGAACTTCTTATGGACGTTATCGTCAGCATCCGCAATATCCGCGGAGAAATGCGGATACCGCCTTCTCAGAAACTCGGCGTGCTGATTTCCGTTCCCGATGAAAAATTAAAAGAGATTGTCGATGCGGGGAGAGACTATATTGTTAATATGTCCAATCTGGAAACAATGAAGGTAGAGATAAATCTTGCTGAACCCAGAGGTGTGGCGACCGGAGTTATCGGTCCCGTGCTTGTTTTTGTTCCTCTGGCCGGAATAGTCGATATTGCCGGTGAAAAAACACGTCTGGAAAAAGAAATTGTTAAAGTTCAGAAGGATCTGGAACAATGTTCGCGAAAACTTGCCAACCGGGATTTCCGAGAGAAGGCCGCCGCAGCGGTTATTAAAAAGGAAGAAGATAAATTAAAGGATGCCCAGGATCGGCATGCGGCGCTGGAGAAGGCGTTGAGGAAGCTGAAAGAAATCCAGTCATAACGACGCTCGTAAAAAGTTCATATGCGGCGTTGCGCGGCATCCCTCGTCGTTGCAACGTACACAAAAAGTACGCTTCACTCCTCGGGATTTGCGCGTCTTGCCTCTGAAACTTTTTACAAGGTCGTTTGATATTTCGAAAACGGAATATATAAGAGAAATTAAAATTATCTTTTATTGGAAGTGAAAGATAAGGAATCGTTCAATGGTTTTCCCGCAGATCAGAAAAATAATTGAGGCGGCGCTGGCGGAAGACATCGGTACCGGTGATATTACGACCACCGCCATTGTCGGCCGTAGCGTAAGAGGACGGGCCGAAGCCTTAGCCAAGGACGATTTTATCCTCGCGGGTATTGATATATTTAGAGAAGTATTTGTTTTTCTTGACGAAAAAATAAAATTCAAGTCTCTTCTTGCCGATGGTGAAAAAGCTGGAAAGGGCACTGTTGTAGCGAAAATTGAAGGAAGTCTTGCCTCCATCCTGCAGGGCGAACGAGTTGCCCTCAATATTTTTCAGCGGATGTGCGGAGTTGCCACTCTGACCTCTAAATTTGTGCAAGCTGTCCGCGGATCGCAGGCGAAGATTCTCGATACCCGTAAAACTCCTCCCGGTCTGCGTCTGCTCGATAAGATGGCCGTGTCTATCGGCGGCGGTTTTAATCACCGGATGGGCCTCTATGATGGGGTGCTGATTAAGGATAATCATATAGCTGCAGCAGGATCCATCACAGCCGCAGTCAAGGCGCAGAAAAATCATTTGCCGCATACTGTGAAGATTGAGGTGGAAACCAAAAACATAAAAGAAGTTCGCGAAGCGCTCCAATGTTCGGTGGATATAATCATGCTCGACAATATGACGCCCGGGGAAATGGCAAAAGCGGTGCAATTAATTTCGGGGCGGGCTCTGGTGGAGGCATCCGGCAATGTCAGTCTGGCGAATGTTGCCGCAATAGCGGCAACCGGTGTGGACTTGATTTCGGTAGGAGAACTCACCCATTCCGTCCGCGCTGCCGATATATCGTTGAAAATAACGCAATAAAATTAAATCAATGACACTTGCTTTGCTGCTTTTTATCCGGAACAGATGAGCAAAAATCAGGCCGTTATGCCGATAGAAAATAATTGACATTGCACCTGATTTTAGTCATATATAAATCAAGTTTGCATGCTATGGGATTATTTAAAATCGGTTTTATCCTAAAAAATTAACATTTAAATGAAAGGCAGAAATTATGAACAGATCAGCTAAACAAGTGATTGCTTTTTTACTGATTCTTCAGCTTATTATTCCGTATCCGGTTTTTGCCGCCGCAGAGGTTGGAAAATTCACCGCCGTGGACGGCAAGGTTACGTTAACCAGAGCCAATGTCACATATCGTGTAGTTTTAAACTCCCAGGTTCAGCCGAAAGATTTGATTGTTACCGGTGAAAAAGCTTCCGCAACCATGACCTTTCCCGACGAAAGCACCATTACCCTTCAGGAAAACTCCAAAATGGAAATTAAGGAATTCATGATCAAGGGGAAGACGCGCAAAGGTATCTTTTCCATGAGTTTGGGAAAGCTCATTGCCAATGTCAACAAATTCATCGGCGGGAACAATACCTTCGAAGTACATTCGCCGACCGCAGTCTGCGGTGTCCGCGGGACCGGTTTTGAATTTATCGTGGGAATGGTCGGTACACAGCTCAGCACAACGGTAACCTGTACGACAGGCGCTCTGTCCGTTTCCGCCTTGTCGGCAACAGGTGTTGTTGTAGCCACAACAACAGTTGTGGCCGGTCAGACAGCCATTGTCAGTGCCACGGGTATTACATTATCCGCGGTCGGAGCAGGTGCCGGTGCCGGAACGGCGGCCGGAACAACAGTGACGACCGCAACAGGAACCGGTACTGTTACAACCGGAGCGGCTGCTACAGGTGCGGCAACGGCCGGAACGGCGGCCGGAACGACGGCGGCAGCCGGTATTGGTGCCGGAACGATTGCGGCAGGCGCGGTAGTTGGAGCAGCGGCAATTGGCGTGGCGGTTGGTGCGGCGAGCAATAACCAGACAACTACAACACATCATTGATAAATATTAAACTGACAGATATGGAAACAGCGAGGCGGGAACCACCAGCCTCGCTGTTTTTTTAAAGGAATTTTTTAGCTTCTGTGTGTGGGCAGCACTTCTCAGATAAGATGTTTCCAGCCGAAGCGGCTGTCGTCAATTCTCTGATTTTCCAGCATATGCCTTTCGATCTTCTGCCGGAATTCTTCAAAAGTCTGTCCGGTCATTTTCCGGGGAGCGCCAATCGGTTCATCCCAGCGAATAACTATTTTACTGAAAGGTTTGGGAATCAGGCAGTGATCCCAACTTTTTAATACCCATGCTCCGGACACGGAGATATAAACCGGTACTATGGGTACTCCGGATTGTTCCGCCATGGTGATCAATCCCGGTTTAATGACTCCTTTCGGGCCTTTCGGGCCGTCGAGTACATGAACGGCAAAGGGATGAAGCTTCAGGTCTTCCAGCATGGCATGGAGTGCTTTTTTCCCGTCGCGGGAAGAAGAACCACGGACGGGGCGGAAATTCATCCGGCTGAAGATGGAGGCTATCAGATCGCCGTCGCGGCTGGCGCTGATCATGACGGAGGGGCGGTACATACCGAAGCCTTTAGCGTAGCCGATGGCGGAGATAATTCTCTGGTGCCATAAGGCAGCGATCAATTTGTTTCCCTCTTTCAGATATTGCCGGACAGCATCTTCATTTATTGATTCGACCCGGATTGTTGTAAAGTAAAGCCGGGCAAGATAATAAGCGATAATCATCAGATTATACCGCAGGGCATAACGGGAAAATTTCTTGATAATATCGGAATGCTTCTTCAACCACGAAATGCTGCTCATATTTTCCAGGTACGGCAAAAGTTTTAGTAATTTCTTTATAAACAACCTTTATTTGCTTCCTCCGCCCAGCACCTTATAGAGCGCCACTGAATTGACATGCCGTGAGAGCTGCAGGAAAATCAGTGCCTGTTGGGCCGCATAAAGAGATCGTTGGGTGTCGAGCACGGAAAGATAACTGTCGATTCCTTTTTTATATCGTGCTTCGGTGAGGCGGCAGGTTTCGGAAACGGTGTTAACGAGAGATTGTTGTGCGGCAACCCGCTGGTCGATGGTGCCTCTTTCCGCAAGAGCGTCGGCCACTTCGCGGAAAGCCGTCTGAATGGATTTTTCATACTGGGCTACGGATATTTCTTTTTCAATCTTTGTAACGTCATAAGCATACCATGTGCGGGCGTCAAAGATCGGCATAACAATCTGCGGAGCGAAATTCCACGTGCTTGATCCGTCTTTAAACAGACCGGATAGTTCGGCGCTGGCCGTGCCGATGGATGTGGTGAGAGAGATGCGGGGAAATAAAGCCGCGCGGGCGGCGCCGATATTGGCGTTGGCTGCTTTGAGCCGATGTTCCGCGGCCAGCACATCCGGCCGGAAAAGAAGCAGCTCGGAGCTCAGTCCGGATATGATTTCTTTCGGGGGAAGGAAACTGCTCAGGTCGGCAGGCAGCAGCGCCGGTGGTACCGGGGATCCGGCCAGAAGATTCAAAGCATTTTCATCCTGTGCCGCAAGTTGGGTATAACGGGCGACATCTCCTTTGGCTGTCTCCACGAGACTTTGGGCCCGGCGGAGATCCAACTCGGAGGCGACACCGACATCGTAACGTTTTTTAATCATGCTGTAGGTTGCTTCCTGTGCCTCCAGGGTGGCGGTGACCATCCGGAGGGCTTCCCGGTCTGCGGCAAGCGCAAGATAAGCCTGAGCCAGCGTAGATAGCAGCATAATCTGCGAGTTGCGGCGGG